>JABMNR010000159.1 GCA_013203465.1 Alphaproteobacteria bacterium | reverse complement strand
CCCCTTTTATGATTCGGTGTTCGCTAAAGTTGCTCTAGAAGTGCAGCGAGATGTCCTCGTGGTGGGAGCGGCAGGCGACAACCTCAAGGGCGACGGTCCTTGGCATCTTCGTTTGCGCGCGCAAGCCGATGGTGTCGCGGATCGCCGCCTCATAGTCCGCGACTTTGGTAAGCAGACGGTCGCGCGCGGCGGTCCGCCAGGCAATTTCACCGGTCATCGTGGCTATGGCGTCGGCGTAAAGCGCCATCGCCTCATCCGGTGCGCGTTTGATGGCGCGGCGGACTTTGGCGATGGCGGAATTGATGTCGCCGGCTTCCGCGACCTGATCGCTGATACGCTTCTCGATCGCCTGGATCGCACTCTCGCGGGCTTCAATCGGCTCGTCGCTTCGCACAACCTGATCAAGCGCGCGCACGTCGCTTTCCAGCGCGGCCAAGGCGTCCGCGGTCCGCAGAACGTCGAGGAATGTCTTCACCGGCTCATAGGCGCCGTCGGTGGCGCGGCGGTAGGCCAGACGGGCCTTTTTCTGCTCCGCCAGAAGCTTCGTAAACGTCTTGCGCCTTTCCCCCCACTCGCTTGGTATGGCGGCTTGGAGTGCGGCCACGTCAGCGGTGAGGGTGGCGATGTGGTCCTCGTCGCGGTCAATCAGATCGGTCCGCTCCGAGCTGAAGCGCTTGGTCGTGGTTATTTGCTTCTTTAGCCGTTTAATGTCTGCCAGGTCACTGTTGATCGTGCGCTGCATGGCGCGGACATGCTCATGCAGGGGGCGGTAGTCGATGGCGGCCGTGTCCACGATCGCTCCGGTGGCGAAGGCCGCTTCAAGCAAGTCGAAGGTCGCGTCGGCCTGCTCCAGGCCCTTGCGCACGCCGTTCGCGACGCCGGTCGGAACGCCGGTCATGTCCCATTGCCGTGCGTTGACGATAAGGCCGCGGATACGCTCGCCGTTCTCGAGGTTGTAGGCCACGATGTAATCCTCGATGCAGGACTGCAGTCGAGGGTTCTTCGGCGGCGGGGCGGTGGTCGCGGTAAGCGATACCCGGGTCGGGATGTAGTTCACCAAGGCCGGAAAGTTGCCGACAATCACCAAGGCGAACAGTTGCAGGGCGATGTACGGCACGACACCCTTGTACATTGAGATCGTTTTGACCACGGCTGGCGCCACACCGCGCAGATAGAACAGCGCGAAACCGAAAGGCGGGGTCAGGAATGACGTCTGGATGTTCAGGCCGATCATCACGCCGAGCCACACGGCGGTGACGTTGGCGCCAGGATCGGCCAACAGGATCGGTGAGACGATCGGCACCACGACCACGGCGATTTCAATAAAGTCGAGGAAGAAACCGAGGAAGAAGATCACGGCCATGACAATGATGAACTGGGACCAGAATCCGCCTGGCAGACTGGTCAGGAACTCCCGCACCAGATCCTCGCCGCCGAACGCCCGGAACGCGGCGGTCAGCATGGCGGCGCCGAGAAGGATGATGAACACCAGCGAGGTGGTCTTCGCCGTCTCCAGCATCACGCCGCGCAGGGTGTCCTCGATGACCAGCGTGCGCCACAGACTCCAGCCGAGCCCCCAGAGAAAGCCCAGCACGCCGATCGCGGCCACGATCAGCGCGATTTGATCGGCGCCGGTGTCGATTTGGCGGATGTTGACCGGGCTGATATTGATCGTGATCAGGATCAACGTGATCGAGGCGATCGTGATGATCGCTGGCGAGAAGGTGCGGGGTCGATCGCCCCATAACCGATAGCCCGCCATGATCGTGGCGCCGGCCGCGCCGATGGCGCCGGCCTGATTCACGGTCGCGATGCCGGTAATGATCGACCCCAAGACGACGAAAATGAGCGTCAAAGGCGGAACCAGCGATAACACGACACGTGCCACGAACGCCCGATCGAAGGCACCCTTGAAAGGCATGGCCGGCGCTGATTGCGGTCGGAGAAAAGACAGGACCAGGATGTACAGCATGTACAAGCCGACCAAAACCAGGCCGGGCAACAGGGCGCCCATGAACATGTCGCCGGCGCTGGTCGACACCACGCCGAACTCGCTCGGCATGCTGAATTCGCCGGTGGTTTCCTTATAGTAGCCTAGGCGCTGTGTGCTGGCTTGGTCGACCGCGCTCGACAGCTGATCGGCAAGAATGATCAGCACGATCGATGGCGGTATGATCTGGCCCAAGGTGCCCGCCGCGGCAATGGTGCCGGTGGCCAAGGATGGCGAGTAGTGGTTGCGCAGCATCGCCGGGAGCGAGATCAGGCCCATGGCCACCACCGTCGCGCCCAGGATACCTGTCGTGGCCGCGAGCAGGCCACCGACGAACACCACGGAAATGCCGAGGCCGCCCCGAACCGGCCCGAACAACTGGGCCATGGAGACCAGCAGGTCCTCGGCGATCTTCGAGCGCTGAAGCATGATCCCCATGAACACGAACAAGGGGATCGCGATCAGGGTATCGCGCTCGACCTCCCAATAGATGCCGCGAAAGTTGGTCACGCCGGCGCTGAGCCAGTTCAGCGGCCCGCCCTGGGCGAAATAGGCGTCGGGGGCGCCCTCGACGAGAAACCCAGCCAGCGCCGCCAGCCCGATCGTGAGGATGGCGGATCCGGGCAAGGCAAAAGCAACCGGGAACCCGGATCCGAGGGCTGTGGCCATCAAGATCACGAGCAGGGCGAGAAAGAAAAGCTCCATGACGGGGAATCGCCCTCAGTGAGTGTCAGGTGATGGAATGTTCGGCGTCGTGGCGCCCCGGTTCTCCGCGGAAATCGGCCACGCTGTCGAGGATGTAACTGGCGAATTGGATGGTCATGGTGATCGCGAAGATCGCCAGGAAACCGCCCATCAGATACTTCACATACATACCGAAGCCGGATTGCGAAACCTCGATATTGATCAGTGGGCTGGTGATAATGCTGGTCTTGTCCCACATGCCGAGCCCCAGGATCACCCAGCACAGGGATAGTCCCAGGACGATCGAGCCGATCACGTTAACCGCCCCTTTGGCGCGTTCGGAGAACCCGGAGTACAGCACGTCAACCCGAACATGGCCGTCCTCGTACAGCGTATAGGCGCTGGCGAACAGAAACAGGCCAGCGTACCAGAACCGCACGAGATCACCCTGGAAGGCTTGCTCGTAGGAGAACACGAAACGGCTCAGCACGATGAGCAGCTCGGCAATGACCACCATCAGGGCCAACCAATGGAAGCCGAGCGACTTTGACCGTGCGGCGATCACCAAGGAGAGCACGATCAGGGGCATGTGTATGTAGGGGCCGCGAAACCGGGAGCGTCCGAGTTCGGTTGTCAGGTCATTGCCGACCACCGAAGACAACAGCTCCTCCACCCGTAGGAACGAAATAATTCCATCGACCGTCCCGATCAACAGGATCGCCCAGAACGACGCCCGGATAATATAGGTCGACAACCCCATGATAGCGGCTGCGTCCTGGCGGAGAGCACGATCGGGGCGCAGCATGGCGAAGCCAATCGGACCGCCCAGAGCGAGCAGGTACAAACCAATCTGGATGATGGCGAACAGACTGCCCTCTGTCGCCGTACCGTTAAAAAGGCCTTCAATGATCGTCGGCCAGCCGAGCCACAACACGAGATAAACGTTCAGAAGGAACGTGAAGGTCAAGGCGACCAAGGACCAACTAAACGCACGCACGGCGATAGTCGCGCCAGAGTAAGCCAGAATGCCCACAGGTTCGCGTGGCTGGTCGGAAACGCTCATGTCATCAGGCCTTGAAAAAGATCAAAACCGGAGACGGGATCGTGACATCCCGTCTCCGTCAATTAGCCGTGATGGTGGTCTGTTTACAGACCGAGCACGCGGTTGCGCTGACTGTAATAGGCGCCTTCGGACAACTTCATCCAGGCGCCAACATCCGCGCGGGCCGCCGCGAAGCTGTCGTAAATACGCTTGGCCAGATCGCTGTGCGCTTGGGTTTCTTCATAGACTTCCGCCGCCGCCTTGCCGAACGCATCATAGACGTCGTCGTTGAACTCCTTGACGACCACACCATGCTCGTCGATCAGCTTACGCAGATAGGTGCCGTTGTTGGCGTTGTACTCGGCCATGGCTAAGTGGTTCGCCTGATGCGCGCAGGCTTCGATGATCATCTGATCGGAGCGCGATAGACCTTCCCACCAGGACTTGTTCATGCCGAGCGAGTTCGGTCCGCCCGGCTCGTGCATGCCCGGGTAGTAATAGATCTTGGCCGCCTCGTAGAACTTCATGAAGTAGTCGTTCCAGGGGCCGACCCACTCGGTCGCGTCAATGGCGCCGGAGACCAGGTTTTCGTAGATTTGACCACCCGGAAGGGACACGGGCGAGGCACCAAGCTTGGCCATGACATCGCCGCCAAGGCCCGGGATGCGCATCTTCAAGCCTTTGAGATCGTTGGCCGAATCGATATTCTTGTTGAACCATCCGCCCATCTGCACACCGGTGTTGCCAGCCGGTAGACACTTCAGACCAAAATCGCCCGCCAACTCATCCCAGAGCTGTTGGCCGCCCATGAATTCAATCCAAGCGCCCATTTCGTTCTCGGTCAACCCGAACGGAACCGATGTGAAAAAAGCCCAACCGGGATGCTTGCCCTTCCAATAGTAATCGGCCGAGTGATAGGCCTGCGCGTTGCCCGAAGCGACTTCGTCGAACGCGTCGAAGGCGCCGACACGCTCACCGGCGGCGAAATACTGAACCTGAATCCGCCCCCCGGAGGTGTCCTGGATCTTTTGCGCCAGACGCTGGGCACCGGTGCCGAGGCCGGGAAAATCCCGTCCCCAGGACGAGACCATGACCATCTCGATCCGCTGTTGCGCGATTGCAGGCGCGGCGAGCGTGCTGGCCGCGGCACCGCCAAGCCCAACGGCTCCGGCGGTTTTGATGAAGTCACGACGCTTCATGTTTGTCTCCCAGATTTTATGGTTTCAACCAGTGTCAACGACAACCGGTCATGCTCCCTGAATTATCGTGTGCCGGACCATTGAGTTCGGCGGTTACGCGATTACATATCCCGCGAGTTACGCGGATTATAGAGATACAAAATGGCCGCGCAACTGGAAGCCTGTTCTCAATCGCGGGTGTCGCGCGGTTCAGGTGTCCACGGCCAATCGGGCCGACAGAGGGCGCCTCATCCGCCTAATCCTTGGATCCCCGTGCCCGGTGCGGCCTCGCGCCAGCCGTCTGGGCCAAGCAGCTCGACCGGTTGGAACCGGGTCTTGTAATCCATCTTACGGCATCCCTCGATCCAATAGCCGAGGTAGACGTAGGGCAATGTCGTTTGTGTCGCCCGCGTGACCAGATCAAGGATCATGAAGCGGCCGAGCGCCCGTTTGTCGGCGCCGGGTTCGAAGAAGCTGTAGACCGCCGAAAGCCCATCATCCTGTCGGTCGAGCAGAATCGCCGACCAAAGCACGCCGCGTCCATCCCGGTACTCGATCACTTCGGTCTCGATCGGTGAACGTTCGATCATCGCGGCGTAGTCGGCATAGTCCATCAACGCCATCTCGCCATCGCCATGGCGACCGGCTTGGTAGCGGAGGAACAGCTCGTATTGCTCGCGCGTCGCTTCGTTCGGCACCACCTCGCCGATCAGGTCGGAATTGGCTTTCATGACCCGGCGATGGCTCTTGCTCCAGCGAAAGCCGTTGGTCCGCAGACGCACCGGGACGCAGGCGTTGCAACTGGCGCAGGCCGGGCGGTACGCCAGATGCTGGGTGCGGCGAAACCCGCAGCGAGCCAGGGTATCATGAGCGAGACGGCCGCGCCGGGTCGACAGATCACAAACCAGGCGCCGCTCGACCCGGTTCTCCAGATAAGGGCATGGCATCGGCAGGGTATGAAAGAAACCCAGCGGCGGGGCGAGGGTGGCGTCATGCATGTGTCGAATCCCGCCTCTATCACATGGTTTCGGTGGGGAGCGCGCCGCAGAAGTCACGACGGATCTCCGTGTTGACGGAGATCAACTGCCGTTGCAGGTAATCGGCGAACTGATGCAGGCCGAATGCCACGACGCTCTGCGGTGTGTGGCTGTCCAGAGCCGCGCGGGTTTCGTCCAAGAGTTCCATCGCCCCGGTGCCGGCGCGGAGGCCATAGCGGCTTCTGAGCCTGCCGAGGTTCTCGTCGATCTCCTCGATGCAGATCGCGAAGGAGCTCGGGAAGCTGGTGTTGAACAGCAGAAAGCCGGCCACCGCCTCGGGGCTCATGCCGCGTGGGTGCTCGCGGCGGAAGGCGTGGTAGCCCGCGACCGAACGAAGAAGCGCGTTCCATTGGCTGATGTCGACGGCGCTGCCCACCGTCTGATCAGGTGGCAGAAGCAGGTGGTATTTCATGTCGAGCAGGCGTGTTGTCTGATCCTCGCGTTCGAGCATTCGGCCGATCAGATTGAAGTGCCAGGATTGATCGCGAAAGAAGGTGCCCTCGGTAATCCCGGTATGGGTCTGGCACTCTTGTTTCACGATTGTGCAAATGCGCGACAACTCGCTCGGCTTTATGTCTTCGGCGGTCCATGTGGACACTGTGTTGTTCAGGATGTTGATGTGTGTCCACATCTCCGTCGAAATCAACGGACGTAGGGTGCGAGCAATTTGCTTCGCCGCCAACACACAGGTGGCGATCGACGAGGGGTTGTCCCGATCCAACACGTAGAACTGCACCACGTTGCCGTAGGACGCGACATCGTAGACCGCGTCGAACTGCTCTTCGTCGGCGAACAGCTGTACGATCGAGCGCCAGTTCTGATTGCCGCGGGAATCCCGTGAGTAGTGGAGGTTGACGTCGAGGATGCGGGCGAGGTTCTCCGCCCGCTCAATATAGCGGCCAAGCCAGTAGATGCAGTCGGCGTAGCGCGCCAGTAGACGATTGCTCGTGAACGTCATGCTTCGAGCACCCAGGTGTCCTTGGAGCCGCCGCCCTGGCTTGAGTTGACGATCAACGAGCCGCGCCGCAAAGCGACGCGCGTCAACCCGCCCGGCAACACCCAGCTGTCCTTGCCGGTTACCACGAACGGCCGTAGATCCACGTGGCGCGGCTCGATCATGCCGTCGATCAGGGTTGGACAGACCGAGAGGTCGATCATTGGCTGGCTGATGAAGTTGGACGGATCAGCCTTGATCTTGGCGCGAACCTCAGCCAATTCCTCGGCGGTCGCGCGGGGGCCGATCACGATGCCATAACCGCCGGACTCGCCGACCGGCTTGACCACCAGCTCCGCCAGATGACCGAGGGTGTAGGCCAATCCCTCCGGCTCGCCGCAAATATGGGTCTCGACATTGTCCAGGATCGGTTCTTCGTCCAAGTAGTAGCGGATGATGCGCGGCATGTAGGCGTAGACCGCCTTGTCGTCGGCGCAGCCGGTACCGACGGCGTTGGCCAAGCCGACATTGCCCTTGGCGTAGGCACCGAACAATCCTGGCACCCCCAACAAGCTGTCGGGGTTGAACGCCTCGGGGTCGAGAAACGCGTCGTCGAGCCGGCGGTAGATCGCGTGCACCGGGGCCGGGCCGGCGGTGGTCCGCATCCAAACCTTGTCATCCTCGACGAACAGATCGGAGCCCTCAACCAGCGGCACCCCCATCTCGCGGGCCAGGAACACATGCTCGAAATAGGCCGAGTTGAATACCCCGGGTGACAGCAGCACGACCTGCGGGTCGGCAACGTGCTCGGGCGCCAGCTCGGATACCGCCTCAAGGAGTTTCTGGCCGTAATTGCTGACCGGCCGGATGCCGATCTCGTCCATCAGGTCTGGGAAGGTCCGCTGCATCATGTGGCGGTTTTCCACCACGTAGGACACTCCCGACGGTGTGCGGGCGTTGTCCTCCAGCACCATGAAACGGCCCCGATGATCGCGCACCAGATCGACACCGCAGATGTTCACATAGGCCCCGTGCGGCACCGCGACACCGCGCATCTGTTCGCGGTAGTACTCATTGCCGAGCACCAGTTCCGCCGGCACCACGCCGTCCTTGAGGATCTTGCCGTCGTGATAGACGTCTTGCAGGAACATGTTCATCGCGGTCACCCGTTGGCGGGAACCGTGGTCGATGACGCCCCAATCGCCAGGAGACAGCAGACGCGGAATGACGTCGAACGGCAGAATGCGGTCGATGACGTCGCGCTCGGAATATACCGTGAAGGTGATGCCGAGGTTGTACAGCTCGCGCTCCGCGATCTCGGCGCGCCGGATCAGGTCGCTCAGCGATAAGTGGCCGAGGCGCTGTCGGACGGCGGCGGTGTGGTCGGCGGCGGCGCTGTCACCGCCAAACATCTCGCACCAATGGTGGCCGCGTTGATAGGTCGACAGAAGATCGTCGCCGTCATTCATCGTCGAACCAAGGCCCTCTCACGATCGGCGCTTTCACGCTCCGGGCGACTAGGATTGCCCGGGCGCGTGTCCAATGGTGTTCAGCCTAAAGCGGATCGTGAATGACGGAAAGGACCGTATGCTTCCAGACGCTTGGCGCGGGCCGGAAGGAAAACACCGGTGTATGAATGCCGGTCGGAAGGATCGCGATGATCAGCCGCCGACGCGGGCGGGGGCGAGGGGGGCGCCGCTATCGCCCCCCGGCGCGCCGCCATCATTCGCGGCCGGAGCGGGGCCGCCACCCTCTAAAGTCGGTGTGCCCGCGGCTTGCTCGGCGCGTTTGCGCGCTTCATCCTCGGCGATCTTCAGGCCCTCGGCATCATCGGTCGACAGGTGTTTCAGCACGATGCTGATCCGTCTGTTGGCCGGGTCGGCGGGATTGTCCTCGATGAACGGTTCCTTGTCGGCCTTGCCGGTCACCTCGGAAATGCGGTTTTCGGCGATACCGTTGGCCATCAGGACCCGGCGGGAGGCGTTGGCACGATCGGTCGACAAATCCCAGTTGGTATAGGTTGAGCCGGGCGAGAATTGCTTCGAATCCGTATGACCGCTGATTTCGATCTGGTTCGGCAGCTTGGAGATCACCTCGGCGACCTTCTCGATGAGAATCCGGGTCTGCTCGTACATGGCGGCGCTGCCGTTGGGGAACAGCGCGATCTTTTCCTGGTCAACGAGCTGAATCCGCAGTCCGTTGGGGGTGGCGTCGATATGCAGCGCCTCGCCGGACTCGGACAATTCGGGCGTCTGCTCGATGGCTTCGCGCAGTGCCGCCTCGGCATCCTCGAATTGCTGTTGTTCACGTTCGCGCAGCAGCTGCTCGAACACCTCTTGGTTCATCGCGCCTTCCTCGTCCTGCTTTGAGCCGAGGCGGGATTCGATGTTCTCCGGGTCGTCGGAATCGGGATCGAGGGATTCCGTGCGCTCGGCTTGCGGACGCGCGACCTGTGGGGTGCTGATCATCGGCGGAGAGCTGGGCGACTTTAGCGAACCGGGCACGGTGATCGAGGTGCCGCCCAGCACGCCGCCGGAGCCCGAGCGGGTCGCGCGGCTGATCGCCGTCGGGTCGAAGTAGTTGGAAATACCCATCTTCTGCTCCTCGGTGGTCGCGTTCAGCAACCAGAGCAGCAGAAAGAACGCCATCATGGCGGTCACGAAATCGGCGTACGCCACCTTCCAGGCGCCGCCATGGTGGGCGGCATGTCCCCCCTTCTTAACCTTCTTGATGATGACTTCGGCGTGATTATCCACCGGATGCGTTCCCTTAGACGGTGTTCGTGATCACCCAGACCCTTGCAAAGTCGGGGCCACGCCGGGATGTTTCAAACGGCCGTTGTGTGCAATAGGCGCGACCCGCGCCGATCACACTGGCGGCAGGGCGGCCACCGCCTCCTCGACCTCGAAGAACGACGGACGATCCTTGGCCATCAAGGCCTTACGCGCGAATTCAACCGACACCGCCGGCGCATAGCCGGACACATGGGCGAGCAAGCCAGCGCGGATGCAACCCATGTACTTAGCGTCGGCCGCGAAGACATTGCCCATGGCCACCGCGAGTGGGCTGACGAAACCGTAGGCCAGGAAAATCCCCAAGAACGTGCCGACCAACGCGCCACCGATCAGCTTACCGAGCACTTCCGGCGGCTCGGTGATCGAACTCATGGTTTTGATAATGCCCAACACGGCGGCAACGATCCCAAGCGCCGGGAACCCGTCACCCATTGTTTGGAAGGCGGTTTGGATTTGGCCATCCTCGGCGTGGTGGGTTTCCAACTCTTCGTCGAGCAGATCGGCTAATTCATGCGGGTTGTCGGTTCCCAGCGTCATCATGCGGAGGTAGTCGCACAGGAACTCCAGTGCGTGGTGGTCGGCGGAGAATTTCGGGAACGCCTGGAAAAGGCTGCTTTCCTCCGGCCTTTCGATATGGGATTCGATCGCCAGCATGCCCTTGGTCTTGGCGAGCTTGAAGATCGCATAAAGTAGGGAGAGCAGTTCGAGATAATCGTCCTTGTTGTATTTTGGCCCTCTAAGCGCGGCCTTGAAGGCGTAGCCCGTTCTGGCCAACACGAATTTGGGGTTGGCGACAAGGAACGCGCCGATGCCGGCACCGCCGATGATCACCAACTCGAACGGCTGCCACAACGGCCCTAGCTTGCCGCCCATGGCCATGTAGCCACCGATCACGCTGACGATGACAACCAGCCAGCCGATGATCACGATCATGTTTGATTCTCCGTCGGTACCGCGTCGTCACCATAGCCTTATAATTCTTTATGATCGGTTAATTCGTTCGGTTTGCCAAGGTTTTCGGTCAATGTCTTGGGGATGCTCAGGATTTGGCCGGTCGGATTCATCGATATGTCGCGCGCCGTCACTGTGAATCGCGGAGCCGATGCGCTATGTCTTTCGGGGTCTTTCCGGCTCGACCCGTCCTCGCGAGGCTGTCCATGTCCATCGATCCTGAGGCGTTTCGCGCCGTCCTGGGCCGGTATGCCACCGGTGTGACGGTCGTCACCACGCGTGACGCCGACGGAACGCCATACGGGCTGACCGTGAACAGCTTTACCTCGGTCTCTCTCGACCCGCCGCTGGTGTTGTTTTGCCTCGACCGCGCCGCCGGCAGTTTCGCGGCGTTCGAGAGCGCCCAAGGCTTCGCGGTCAACATCTTGCGCGCTGATCAATCTGGAATTTCCAGCCGGTTTGCCGACCCGGCCGCCAAGCGGTTTGCCGATGAGCCGATCGAGACCTGGGGCTCCGGCGCACCGATCCTGTCGGAGGCCCTGGCGGCGCTGGATTGCACCGTGCATGCGCGCCACGACGGCGGTGATCATGTTATCCTGATTGGTCGGGTGCTGGACCTCCAGCTTCGCACTCATGACGATCCACTACTCTACTGGTGTGGCGCTTACCGCCAACTCGCACCCGGGGTGTGAGTGGCCCGTCGAGCTGCGTCAGACCACTAGCTCGGCCCGTCCAGCGTGTTCGTGCTCAACAGCCGGGCGCGCATGCCATGCTCGGCGAACCGGGCCATGATCTCGCGAACATGGTCGGCGTTCCGGGTCTCAATCACCGCATCCAACTCGGCTTGTTTGACCGGCACGTCCTGGAATAGGCGCTGGTGATAGACCTCGACGATGTTGCCGCCGGCGTCGCCGATCAGCTTGGTGACGGTGGACAGCACCCCCGGCTCGTCCGAGATCTCGATGCGCAGCCGCACCATCCGGCCGTCGCGCACCAATCCGCGCATCATCACCGAGGCCAACACTCGGGAGTCAATATTTCCGCCGCATAGAACCGTGGCCACGGAGCGACCGGCGAACCGGCCTGGATCGTTGAGCAACGCGGCAATCCCGGCGGCTCCCGCGCCTTCGACCACCTGACGTTGCTGCTCGATCAGCAGTTGCACCGCCCGCTCGATCATGTGCTCGGGGACCAGGACGATATCGTCCACCAGATCGGCGATGATCTCCTTGGTGATGCCGCCGGGTTCCTTGACGGCAATGCCTTCGGCAAGCGTGGAGCCGCCAAATCGCGGCGGTAACCCCTTCAAGGTCCGGTACATGGCGGGAAAGCTGTCGACTTGAACACCGATCAATCGGATGTCCGGCCGGGCATCCTTGATCGCGATAGCGATTCCGCTCATCAGCCCACCGCCACCGATCGGCACGATGATGTCGTCGAGGTTATCGACGTCCTCAAGGATTTCAAGGCCGATGGTGCCCTGGCCGCGCACGATGTCCGGATCGTCATAGGGATGCACCAAGACTAATTTTTGCTCCTCGATCAGGCGGTCCACCGCCGGCCGGCAGTCCGCCAGCGTGCGGCCCTCGAGCACGATGCGTGCACCATGGGAGCGAGTGCGTTCGACCTTGGAAAATGGGGTGGTGGCCGGCATGACAATGGTCGCCGGAATGCCGAGACGCGCGGCGTGGTAAGCGACGCCCTGGGCATGGTTGCCCGCCGACATGGCGATTACGCCGCGCTGACGCTCATTGTCACTCAAACTCTGTAGCTTTATGAACGCGCCCCGGGCCTTGAAGGAACTGGTGAGTTGCAGATTCTCTAGCTTAAGGAATAGACGGCAGCCGATCTCCTCGGCCAAACGTGGTGCCTCGACCAGCGGCGTTCGCAACACCGAGCCGTGCATCAACGCGGCGGCCTCGCGTATCGAGGCGGGGGTGACGGGATGGACCATGGCGTGGCCTTGTACAGCAAAAACGGATGCTCGAACGACGTGGGTCGTCGGTACTGTCGCGCGGCGGGAGTGATGGGTCTATCCCGATGTCGGCGGAGTCGAGTTGGCTTTCGACCAGACTCGTGCTAAAAAATCGTGGGGAGCGATACGTCGGTTGGCGTTGGGCGCTCAGCGTACCCGCTTACCACCGGCAAGAAGGTGGCAGATGACGGCAGAATGGCGTCTACGGGTTTTCCTTGGAAGTGTCGTGATAGCAGCCTCTTGCGCCGGATCGGCGTGGGCCGCCGATGACACGGCACTCTCGGATTCCTCCTGGTATATCGTTGGCGACCGGATCAGTGGATCGGTTCCTGGCGAAGACCGTTTGACCGCCGACGCGTTGACGCGTCGGGTTCAGCTTGGCCTGACGTATTCCAATACGGCGGGTACCGAATTCCTTGCGGTGACGTCATCGCCGGGCGCGGGAATCGTGGACGAGACCAACGACTACAGCTTCCTGGTCGGCGGCGCCTATGACTGGCGGACCGGGTCGATCGTCACGCCGCGCGTCATGGCGGGGGTCGGCTTCAGTTATTTGGATCAGCAAGGGAAGCCGAGCGACCGGACGGCGGCGGCCGGTCCACGCGATGATGTGGCGCCGACACTGCAACTTGGTCTCGGGGCGGATTTCGAGATGGGCAGTTCCTGGGACTTCACGGCCGAATACCGAGCGTTCTATCGCGGGGCGACCGAACTCGATGGCCGTCTTGGCGAGTCCGAGATGTCACAGAAATTCATGCTCGGGGCGAAGATTCGGTTCTGATCGCTCCCATCGTTGGACGGTCTCACGGCGTCAACGTCAGCCGATGCGCACGGACCGTCGGTGTTGGCCCGATGACGTGATCGCGGCCGGCCGCCCAATCCTCGTGCCAGATCGTGGCCAGTGGCGACAGCGGATTGCCTGAGGCGCCAAGAGCCGCCGAAAAGCGTGAATCGTCAAGCGACGCGAGATCATAGACCGCGCTAAAGCCGGCGCCGTGGATGTGCCGGTAGGGATCGTTGGCTGGTCCACGAAAACTGCCACGCGATACCGTGAAATCGCCACCATCGGTCGCCGCGGTTGGCGTCAGCCACTCACCGATGAGCGGTAGCTGGCCGAGAACGCGATGAGCGAAGGTGGCTTGGTGAGCGTCGCCCCAACGCCAGGCACTTACGTTGGTGCCGTACCGCCGCGCCAACTCGCGCGTCGCGTCGGCCAAGGCCTGGCGGATCGCTGTTGGACAAGTTTCGACACCATTCGTGCCGCGATCGTCACACCAGCGCGAGTCCGTATCGAGAATGCGGAACAGCGGGCCCGGCCGAACCCGGTGAATGGCGTCGGCCGGGTTGCCGGGCTCGTCGACCAGGATCACCCGATGGAGATGCCGGGCCCAGGCGGCGAAGATCAGCGGCGCGGCGTCCTCCTTGATCATGCGGTGGTCCCAGGCACGCAGTTTAGCGACCGCCGCGATCTCGACCGGATCCGCCAATGCGGCGCCTTCGACGGCGGCGAGCAGGCGCGGAACCAGGGTCTTGGCGAAGCGGGAGCGGCTGTCGCGTTGCAGCGCGCGCATGTCGTCAACCGTGATGTCGCTCCCGAACTCGGCCAACTGGTCGGTGATTACCTCGGCGCGGTAGGGGGCGTCGAATTCACGCCCGAGCCAGAGAGACGGATCACGGCCGATCACCCGGTTGTTGGCGTTCAGGAGCGTCCCGGCTTTGGGATCGACGACGCCGGGCAGGGCCTCGAAATCGGCCCAGCCGACCCAGTCCCGCCTCCCGCTGGCGCCGTCGGCCGGCAGCCAGCCGTCGCCCGCCCGGCGGATCGGAACGCGGCCGGCGCTGATCATGCCAAAGCGACCGGTGCTATCGGCGAAGAACACGTTCTGGTGTGGGGCGTGAAACAGCCGCAGAGCATCAAGGAAGGCGTCGGCGCCGGTCGCGCGCGCCATGCGCCATAGCGCCTCGGCGGTGCCGTCGTCCTCGGCCAGGATCGGTGAGGCGAGCGCCAACACCGTGCCCTCGGTGGCGGCGGCCTTGGCGTCGTCGCTGACATCGGACAAAACCGGACCGTGGCGGGTCCAGCGAACCTGATGCGCCACCGTCTCGTCGTCACCGACGCCGATGATCTCGCGGCGGGTCATGAACGGCCGCGCGCCCTCGGGGGTCAGGTAGCGCTCGGGCGACGTCGGATCGACGGTCTCGACGAACAGATCATGGGTGTCCGAGGTGGTGGTGGTTAGGCTCCAGGCCAGATGGCCGTTGTGGCCCAGCACCAGGAACGGCACGCCGGGCACGAAGGCGCCGACGCGCAGGCTGTCGGGGGTCTTGACCCGCGCCAGATGCCACAGGCTGGGGAAGGAGAATCCGAGATGCGGGTCGCCGGCCAGGATCGGCTTGCCGGTCGCCGTTCGGCTCCCCGACACGACCCAGGCGTTCGAGGCGAGGCGAGGGGCGACGACCGGGGGCACGGCGGTAAGCAACGCGCTCCATCGCTCAGTGGTGATCGAGGGTGTGGCGGCACGATCGGCGGTGATGAGTGGCGGGTCGTCGGTGTCCAGCCGGGCGTAGAGCGTCTCAAGATCGGCGGCTGTCAGCCCGGCGGCAAGCAGACGGGCCCGGGTCGCCTCGGCCGCCCAGTTGCCCGAAAGCTGCAGCGCCATCAACCGGCCCCAGACCAGACTGTCGGCCGGCCGCCAGGGTTCCGGCGCGTGGCCCAGCAGCACGAACTCCGGCGGCAGCGGGCCGGACCGGCGCTCCAGTTGAGCGTTGACCCCGGCGGCGTAGGCATCGATCTCGGCGCGGGCGGCGACGGGTAAGCGGGCGTAGTTTCCCGCCGCCAATCGGTAGAGTCCGAGGGTCCGCATGAAGCGATCGATGCCCAGGGCCTTCTCGCCCACCACCTCGGACAGCCGTCCGGCGCCGATCCGCCGGATCATCTCCATCTGCCACAACCGGTCCTGGGCATGCACCCAGCCAAGGGCATAGGCGGCGTCGACGGTGGTCGCGGCGTCGATCCAGACCACGCCGCGGGCGTCCCGGTCGATCGTGACCGGGGCCGTGAGCGCCGCGAGGCCGGGCACTTCGCCATCTAGCGTCGGCAACGATCCGCGCAGCCACAACAAGCCGAGGGCCGCCAGGACATTCAACCCCAGAACGACAAGAACCGCGCCGATGGCCGCGCGGCGCGCCAGACGCGATGTCATGGGCGACACCGTTGGCACCGAGCGCGGTTCGTCGTGATCCTGCTACGCTCAGGTCTTGTTGAAGATCATCGTCTTCTTGTGGGTGAAGTGCTCCAGCATGGACTCCAGCGTCGCCTCCTTGCCGAGGCCGGAGTTCTTCACGCCGCCATAACTCAGGCCCGGCTGCACGACCAGATTCTGGTTCACCTGCACGAAGCCGGCCTCCAGCTTCTCGGTCATGGTCAGCGCCGCCTTCAAGTCGTTGGTCCACAGCGTCGCGGCCAGCCCGTACTCGGTGTCGTTGGCGGCGGCCAGCACCTCGTCCTGATCGGTCCAGCGGATCAGGCAGGTGACCGGGCCGAAAATCTCCTCGCGCGAGAGTTTGCTGTCGTTGGTCATCTCGGTGAACATCACCGGCCGCACGAACAAGCCGTCCTTGAACTTCGGGTCCGTCGGCATCGCCGAGCATTCGATCGGTTTGGCCCCCGGCTCGTTCTTGCCGTGGGCGATGTAGCTGTTCACCTTCTCAAACTGCTGCGGCGAGATGATGGTGCCGATGTCGGTTTTCTCGTCGAGCGGATCACCCATCACCATGGCGTCGACCTTGGCGCGCAGCTTCTCGACGAAGGCGTCATATAGGCTGTCATGCACGAAGATGCGGCTCGCCGCCGTGCAGGACTGGCCCTGGCGGGTGAACCGCATGCCGATCACCGCCCCGGCGATCGCCTTGTCCAGATTGGCGTCGGCCATGACGATCATCGGCGACTTGCCGCCGAGTTCCAACGTCACCGGGATCAACTTTTCGGCGGCGGTCTTGTAGACGATCTTGCCGGTCTCGACCGAGCCGGTGAACGTGACCTTGCCAACCAGCGGGTGCTCGACCAGCGGCGCGCCGCATTCCGGCCCGAAACCGGACAGCATGTTGAACACACCGGCCGGCAGCACCGCGTTCAAGATCTGGCACACCCGCAGCACGGTGAGCGGCGCTTCCTCGGCCGATTTCACCACCACCGCGTTGCCCGCCAGCATGGCCGGCGCGATCTTCAGCGCCATCAGCAGCAACGGCACGTTCCATGGGATGATGGCGCCGACCACGCCGATCGGCTCGCGTACCGTGATGGTTAGCATGTCCGGGTGGTGCGGCACGGTCTCGCCCTTCAACTCGGAACCGAGCCCGGCGTGGAAATGGAACGCATCGGCCAGGATCGACGCCTCGACCCGGCTTTCGGTGCGTAACGCCTTGCCGGTTTCCAGGGCGATCAAGCGGCCCAGCTCCTCGACATGCGCTTCCAGGGCCTCAGCGCATTTGTACAGCAGCTTGCCGCGGTCACGGGCGCGCATCGCTCCCCACGCCTTCTGCGCCTTGGCGGCGTCGCGCACGGCGATGTCCACGTCCTCGGCATCGCCATCGGCGCCGAAGCCGATGATCTCGCCGGTCGCCGGATAGATCACCTCGAAGGTCTTACCCGAGGCGGCGGCGACCAGCTTGCCGCCGATCAGATGGCGGCCGGACAGCGCCTTGGCCAGCGCATAGGGGTCGAGATTGGGCTCGAGCGACGGCTCATGGCCGTAGTCGAGATCGCTTACCATCAGGTTCATTGCTCGATCTCCTTCAGAATGGCCGCGCGGTCCTGGTCCAGGTTCGGAGCCGGCGGCCGCGTCGTGGGGTCGGGAAAGCCCGAGATCTTGATGGGATTGCCGATGACCTTCACCGGCCCGGTGATCGGGTCATCGACCTCGACCACCATGTTGCGCGCTGTCGCCTGGGGGTAGCTGACCGCTTGGCCGATGTCGTTGATCGGGCCGGCGGGAATGCCGGCGGCGTCCATCATACCCACCCAATGCTCGGTCGGTTCGGTCGTTAGGATCGCCTCGATCTCGGATTCCAGCGTGGCCGCGTGTTGCGACCGCAGATCGTTCGTGATGAAGCGCGGGTCGTTCTTCCAGTCCGGCTTGCCGATGGCATCGGCCAGCTTCTTGAACAGCGCGTCATTGCCGGCGGCGATGATGACATAGCCATCCTGGGTTTTGAACGCCTGAAACGGGGTGATCGACGGGTGGCGCGCGCCCAGCGGGCCTGGAGCCTTGCCGGAGGTGAAGTAGCGCACCGCCGCGTTCTCCAGCAGCGCGAGCTGGCAGTCGAACATACCGATGTCGACCTTGGTCGCCTCGCCGGTCATCGCCCGGTGGTACAGCGCCGACATCACGCCGGTGGCGGCATACAAGCCCGAACCGATGTCGCCGATCGACATGCCGATGCGGGTCGGCGGGCTGCCCGGATGGCCGGTGATGCTCATGATCCCGCCCATGCCCTGGACCACCATGTCGTAGGCCGGGCGCTCCATATCCGGGCCGGAATGACCGAAACCGGATGCCGCGGCATAGATCAGCTTGGGATATTTGGCGTGCAGCGTGTCCCAGCCAAAGCCGAGTTTCTCCATGGTGCCGGGGCGGAAGTTCTCGACCACCACGTCGGCGGTGGCGAGCAGCTTCTCGAAGATCGCCTTGTCGGCCTCCTGCTTGAGGTTGAGGGCGATGCTCTCCTTGCCGCGGTTGATCGACTGGAAATAAGCCGACTTGCCGTTGACGAACGGGCCGAAATGCCGGGCATCGTCGCCGGTTTCCGGAGCCTCGACCTTGATCACCCGGGCGCCCAACTCCGCCATCAGCAGCGTGCAGTAGGGGCCGGCCAGGATGCGGCTGACATCGACGACGGTAATACCGGCAAGCGGGCCGGTGCGGGCGTGGGTGCCGTCCGCGGCCATGGGGCGTTCTCCCTCAGGTTTTCATTCTTTGAGGGCGTTTTAGACCACCGGCCGGGGAGCGACAAGGCGAGGGAACGCAGACGGCCCGCTAAATCACCCGTCCGGTTTTTCCACACCCGCCTTGATGCCGGCGCGGATCAGCTCCATCGCCTCCTCGGCCTCGCCCCAGCGCTGCACCTTGACCCATTTGCCGGACTCCAAATCCTTGTAATGGGTGAAGAAATGCCGAATTTGGTCGGTCAGGATTTTCGGCAGGTCGCGCCACGAAGAAACATCGGTGTAGTAGGGGTGCAGCTTGTCGACCGGCACCGAGAGGATCTTCTCGTCCAATCCGGCCTCGTCCTCCATGATCAGCACGCCGACCGGCCGCACCCGCACCACCGCCTTGGGCAGGATCGGCACCCGCCCCGCCACCATCACGTCCACCGGATCGCCGTCGTCGGCCAGGGTGTGCGGGATGAAGCCGTAGTTGCACGGATAGCTCATGGCGGTGTGCAGGAAGCGGTCGACGTAGAGCGCGCCGGACGCCTTGTCGAGTTCGTACTTCACCGGGTCGGAGCCGAGCCCGACCTCGATTATGACGTTGACGTCGTAAGGTGGATTTTCCCCGATCGGAATGCGGTCGACGATCATGGCGGGGTTCCGTTCACATGTTTATGCTGCGGTGCAACATAAACTGATTGCGACGGGCGACAAAGCCTATTTTTGCAGCACGCCCTTCAGCACGTCGGCGATGATCCGCGTGCCGGCCTCGATCAGCACCACGTCGGTGCCGACCGTCTGAAGGTCGTAGCCCTTGGGGATCGAAAGCTTTGAAGCGAGGGCGCTGGGGACTCCGCGCTTGGCGATGCCCGGTGGCAGTGGTTTGCCGCGCGCGACATTCTTGGCGATGCCGGGCGGCAGGCCCTTGGTTGATTGTGGGTGTTGTTGAAAATATTGGGAAATTGTCGCCTTGTCCTGGTCCGAGAGCAGGATGCCAGCCAGGGTAGCACCAGCCGTGGCCGTGGCCGCGGCGGCGTCGCTGCCGCCCAAGGACCCCGTGGCCTTGCCTTTACTTTTGAGCGTGGTCTCGACCTTGGCGGGGGCGCCGCCCTTGGGTTTTTCGGATTTGGCTATCGCTATGCCAGTGGCGCCGAGTGTTAACGCCGTGGCCAAGGCAAGGGCAGTGGTCAGACGGACGGTCATCGGTTTCTCCCGGGTGTTTGGGGTTCTCCCATTCCCACACTCTAGCACCACAAGCGGGGCTTCGAAACGACACGGGCCGGCCCCCGAAGGACCGGCCCGACCGTGTATCGCGAGGTCTGTCAATCAGCCAGCGGCGGTGACCGCCCGGCCAGCCATCACGCCGATCAGATGCGCCCGGTACTCGGCGCTGGCGTGAATGTCGGAATTGAGCGTGCCGGCGTCGACCGCCATGCCCTTGACCGCGTCGGCCGACCAACTGGAGGCCAGGGCGCTTTCCATGCCGGGCACCCGGAACACACCGTTCTGGCCCGAGCCGGTCACGGCGACCCGAGGGCCGCCGGCGGTCTGGGCGACGAACACACCGACCAGCGCGTAGCGCGAGGCCGGGTTGTCGAACTTCTGATACGCCGCCTTGCTCGGCTTCGGGAAGGAGACCGAGAGAATGATCTCGTCGTCCGCCAGCGCGGTCTCGAACAGGTCGGTGAAGAAGTCGTCGGCCGCCATCTCGCGGCGGTCGGTCTTGATGGTGGCGCCCAAGGCGAGACACGCCGCCGGGTAATCGGCCGCCGGATCGTTGTTGGCGACCGACCCGCCGATGGTGCCGCGATTGCGGACCTGCGGGTCGCCGATCCCGCCGGCGAGTGCCGCCAGGGCCGGGATCGCCGATTGCACATCGGTCGACGTCGCGACCGCCGCGTGGGTGGTCATGGCACCGATGGTGACCGCGCCGCCTGACACGGTGATGCCGACCAGATCGCCGACGCCGCTCAGATCGATCAGATCGGAGGGCTGTGCGAGACGCTGTTTCAACGTCGGGATCATGGTCATGCCGCCGGCCAGGAACTTGCCGTCATCGGCTGCCTTGAGTGCCGCCATGGCGTCCGCCACGGACGACGGCTTGTGATAGGCGAAATCATACATCGTAGAACGCTCCTCTATTCCTCGTCCGTGTTCATTCAGCCGCGGCGGCCGGCCGAGCGGCTTGAATGGCGGCCCAGACGGTTTGCGGCGTGGCAGGCATGGGCATGTCGTGGACGCCCAGATCCCAGAGTGCGTCGACGACGGCGTTGATCACCGCCGGCGGTGATCCGATGGCGCCAACCTCGCCACAACCTTTCACACCCAGTGAATTATGGGTGCAGAGTGTGACCTCGGTGCCGACCGTGAAGCTGGGCAGATTGTCGGCGCGCGGCATGGTGTAGTCCATGTACGAGCCGGTCAACAACTGGCCATTGTCGTCGTAGACGCAGCCTTCCAGCAATGCCTGACCAATGCCCTGAGCAATGCCGCCATGGATCTGACCGGCGACGATCATCGGGTTGATCACCCGGCCGACATCGTCGACCGCCGTCATGCGTTCAACCGTGGTCACACCGGTGTCCGGGTCGATCTCGACCTCGCAGATGTGGCAGCCGCCCGGATAGGTGAAGTTGAGCGGGTCGTAGAACGCGGTCTCGTCCAGCCCCGGTTCCAGCTCCTCGTGCGGGAAGTTGTGCGGCACGTAGGCCGACAGCGCGACCTCGCCGAACGCCATCGATTTGTCGGTGCCGGCCACGGTGAACTGGCCGTCCTTGAACTCGATGTCGCTTTCCGAGGCCTCCATGATGTGGGCGGCGATCTTGGTGGCCTTGGTGACCACCTTGTTCATCGCCTTGACGATGGCCTCGCCACCGACGGCGAGCGAGCGTGAGCCATAGGTGCCCATGCCGAACTGCACCTTGTTGGTGTCGCCGTGGCTGATCTCGATGTTTTCGAGCGGCAGGCCGAGCCTATCCGACACCAGCTGGGCGAAGGTCGTCTCATGACCCTGGCCGTGGCTGTGCGAGCCGGTGAACACCGTCACCGAGCCGGTCGGATGCACCCGGACCTCGGCCGACTCATAGAGGCCGGCACGGGCGCCGAGCGAGCCGACCACCGCCGATGGCGCGATGCCGCAGGCCTCAAGATAGGTCGAGAAGCCGAGACCGCGCCGCTTGCCGCGCGCCTCGGCCGCCTTGCGCCGGGCGTCGAAGCCGTCGACATCGGCGGCCTTGAGGGCGGCGTTCAGCGTCGCGGTGTAGTCGCCGCTGTCGTACTGCAGCGCCACCGGTGTCTGGTAGGGGAAGGCATCCGACGGGATGAAGTTCTTGCGGCGGATGTCGACTTGGCTGAGCCCCATCTCGCGGGCGCATTTGGCGACCAGCCGCTCCAGCAGATAGGTCGCCTCCGGCCGGCCGGCGCCGCGATAGGCATCGACCGGGACGGTGTTGGTGAACACCGCCTTCACGTTGCAGTGGATGATCGGCGTCGTGTACACGCCGGCCAGCAGCGTGGCGTACAGATAGGTCGGCACGCAGGGCGCGAAGGTCGAGAGATAGGCGCCCATGTTGGCCTTGGTCGCGACCTTGAGCGCCAGGAACTTGCCGTCCGCGTCCATCGCCATCTTGGCGTGGGTGATGTGGTCGCGGCCGTGGGCGTCGCTGATGAACGACTCCGATCGTTCCGCCGTCCACTTGATCGGCCGTCCGACCTTGGGCGCGGCCCAGGTGACGATCGCCTCCTCGGCGTAATGGTAGATCTTCGAACCGAACCCGCCGCCGACATCCGGGGCCACCACCCGCAGCTTGTGCTCGGGGATCGACAGCACGAAGGCGCCCATCAACAGCCGGATCACATGCGGGTTCTGGCTGGTGGTGTAGAGCGTGTACTCGCCGGTCGCCTGGTCGAACTCGCCGACCGCCGCCCGTGGCTCCATCGCGTTGGGGATCAGGCGGTTGTTGACGATGTCGATCTCAGTGACGTGGGCGGCCTTGGCGAACACCGCGTCGACCTCGGCCTCGTCACCGATCTCCCAGTCGTAGCAGAGATTGGTTCCAATCTCGTCATGCACCAGCGCGCCACCGGCGAGCGCCTTGTTCATGTTGATGACCGCCGGCAACGGGCCGTAGTCGACGGTGATTTTCTCCGCTGCGTCCTTGGCCTGGGCGTAGGTCTCGGCAATCACCACCGCGACCTGATCGCCGACATGCCGCACCTTGCCCCGGGCCAGGGGCGGGTGCCCCGGCTCCTGCATCGGCGTGCCGTCCTTGGAATGCACTTGCCAGCCGCAGGGCAGGGAGCCGACCTCCATGTCCTCGCCGGTGAACACCGCGAGCACGCCCGGCGCGCTTTTCGCGGCGGCGGTGTCGATCCGGTTGATGGTGGCGTGCGCGTGTGGGCTGCGCAGGATGTACGCGTAGGTTTGGCCGTACCGGTTAAGGTCGTCGGTGTAGTTTCCCCGGCCGGTTAAAAACCGTTGGTCTTCGACGCGCTTGACGGCCGCGCCAATACCAGTGCCTCCCTCGGGCATGTCTCGCTCCCTGTTCGCCGGTCCCGTGGCTTGCTGCTCTTATCGGTGGGACTCGGTCACATCGTTTGTTGGGCGTGCTGAATGGCTTTCACAATGTTGTGGTAGCCGGTGCAACGGCAGATGTTGCCTTCCAGCCATTCGCGAATCTCGTGCTCGCTGGCCTTGGGTTTCTTCTTCACCAGATCGACGGCGCTCATCACCATGCCGGGGGTACAGAAACCGCACTGCAGGCCATGGTGCTCCTTGAACGCGGCCTGCATCGGATGCAGTTCGTCGCCGTTGGCCAACCCCTCGATGGTGGTGACCTTGGTGCCATTGGCCTGGATCGCCAGCATGCTGCAGGATTTGGCGCTGTTGCCGTCTATATGCACCACGCAGGCGCCGCATTGGCTGGTGTCGCAGCCGACGTGTGTGCCGGTCAAACGCAGGTTCTCGCGCAGAAACTCGACGAGAAGCGTACGCCCCTCGACCTCGCCCGACACCTGTTTGCCGTTCACTGTCATGGAAACCGTGGGCATACCCTATCTCCCTCGTCTGCCTTTATCGGCCTGAAGCTTCGTTTTTGATGCCAGTGTGACCGCAATCCGACCTCACCCCGCGTGGCCCGTCACCCCGTTCAAGGCACAGTCTCTTTCCCCACCCGTCCGAGGTCAAGCGGCGAGGGCCGGATGGCGTACCGGAGGGGCAACCGACGTCGCTCCCGTACCGGACGACGCTGCGGATCAGTACACGACGACGGAGCGGATCGAGGTGCCGGCGTGCATCAGATCGAACCCCTCGTTGATACGGTCAAGCGGCAGGGTGTGGGTGATCAGGTCGTCGATGTTGATCTTGCCGTCCATGTACCAGTCGACGATCCGCGGCACCTCGGTCCGGCCACGGGCGCCGCCGAATGCCGTGCCGCGCCACACCCGGCCGGTGACCAACTGAAACGGCCGGGTCGAAATTTCCTGCCCGGCGCCGGCGACGCCGATGATGATGCTCTCGCCCCAGCCCTTGTGTGCGCATTCCAGCGCCTGGCGCATGGTGTTGACGTTGCCGATGCATTCGAAGGAATAATCGGCGCCGCCGCCGGTCAATTCGACCAGATGGGCGACCAGATCCCCCTCGACCTGCTTCGGGTTGACGAAATGGGTCATGCCGAATTGCTCACCCAGCGCTTTTCGGGCCGGGTTGAGGTCGACCCCGACGATCATGTTGGCGCCGACCAAGCGGGCGCCCTGAATGACGTTGAGCCCGATACCGCCCAAGCCGAACACCACGACGTTGGCGCCGGGCTCGACCTTGGCGGTGTTGATCACGGCGCCAAGGCCGGTGGTCACGCCGCAACCGATGTAGCAAATCTTGTCGAACGGCGCGTCCTGGCGGACCTTCGCCAGCGCGATCTCCGGCAGCACCGTGTGGTTGGCGAAGGTCGAGCAGCCCATGTAATGGAACAGCGGCTTGCCATCGAGCGAGAACCGTGAGGTGCCGTCCGGCATCACGCCCTGGCCCTGGGTGGTGCGGATCGCCTGGCACAGATTGGTCTTGGGGTTCAGGCAGTACTCGCACTCCCGACACTCGGGAGTATAGAGCGGAATGACGTGATCGCCCTTCCTCAGGCTGGTGACGCCGGGGCCGACATCAACCACCACGCCCGCGCCCTCGTGCCCGAGGATGGCCGGGAACAGCCCCTCGGGATCGGCGCCGGAGCGGGTGAACTCGTCGGTGTGACAGATGCCGGTCGCCTTGACCTCGACCAGCACCTCGCCGGCCTTCGGTCCTTCCAGATCGACGTCACAAATTTCCAGCGGTTTGCCGGCCTCGAAGGCCACGGCGGCGCGGGTTTTCACGGCGGTTTCCTCCTTCAGTCCACGTCGGGCCGGTTACTCGTTACTGAAGTAAACCGAGGTACTTAGGCAAGTCAGTGAGGAAGATCGCGTACAGAACCACGGCCCCCGCCATACAGCTCAAACTGATGATGGCAGCCCAGTGCAGGCCTTCGTAGACGTTCTCTTCCGGGATGCCGAGCCGCTTCATCTCCTCGGCCTTGGGGTTGGTGCTGGTCACGTGGGTCTCCTCCTGTTTGGGTTCGGTGGGCACGGCCGCCGTGGCGGCCGCCGGGCCGCCGGCGCGTTGGGCGGCGATGTCGCTGAAGGTCGCGAAAAAGTCGTTAGCGTACTTCTTGGCGGTCGAATCGATCAGCCGGGCGCCGATCTGCGCCAGCTTGCCGCCGACCGAGGCATTCACCTCGTATTTCAGCACGGTGGCGCTGCCGCCGTCGGCCTCCGCCAGATGGACCTTGGCGCCGCCCTTGGCGAAGCCGGCGGCCCCACCCTTGCCTTCGCCACTGATGGTGTAACTCTCCGGCGGGTTCAGGTCCTGAAGGTCGACCACGCCGCTGAACCGCGCCTTGACCGGCCCGACCTTGACCGCGACCTTGGCGGTGAACCCGTGGTCGGAGGTGGGAACGATCTCCTCGCACCCGGGAATGCACTGCTTCAGCACCTCGGGGTCGTTCAAGGCTTCCCACACCGTCTGACGGGGGGCCGGGATCGTGTGTTCGCCGGTCATGTCCATTGCAAGAAACCTCTCATCGGGCGACTCCGTGGATCGGACATCGCTTATCAAATTTGGCTGCTAACCGCCAGAACCCGTGGTGCGCGACCGTGTCAGCCGGCGGAGTAGGCGATCAGCAGGGTGACCAGCAGCAGAGTTGCCACCCAGGCGACGCCGTTGCCGACGCGCACCGTCCGGCCGATGAGGCCGTAAGGGCCGAAATTGCGCGCCGCGCCATCGATGGTCGCGGATACCAGCATCCGTCCACCACCGATGAGGCTGTCCCATACCACGCCGATCCCGCTGCCGAGGCCACGGATGATCGCCGGCAACGCCCGTCGGTAGATCCAATCGATATCGAGATTGGTCGACCTCAACTCAGGCGGGTACAGCCCCGTGCGCATCAGAAAGGTGAAGGCGAGGGCGGCGAACAGCAGGAGCTGGAGCTGGGTAATGACGTGAACGGCGGTATACGGAACATAGTCAACCGGGAACGGTAGCATCGCGTACAATGGTTCCGGCCAGATCCCGATACCGATGCACAGCCCCGCTGTGACAGCCATGGCGAGCAGCATGTTCCACGGCGCTTCCTTCGGTCGCCGTCCGCTATCATGGGCGAAGAAGGCAAAGAACGGCACCTTGATGCCGGAATGGTGGAACACGCCGGCCGAGGCGAACAGTAATATCGCCCAAGTGATGAAGTGGCCTTCCTCGCCAGCGGCGCTCAGGATCATCGACTTTGAAATGAATCCTGAAAAGAGCGGAAAGGCCGAGATCGAGGCAGCACCAACGATGCAGAAGCCGGTTGTCCACGGCATGGTCTTATAGAGGCCGCCGAGTTCGGACCCCTTGCAGGTACCCGTCCGGAACAACACAGCACCTATCGACATGAACAGAAGCGCTTTGTAGAGGATGTGCGAAAAGGCGTGGGCCGCTGTGCCATTCAGCGCCAGTTCGGTCCCGATTCCGACTCCGACGACCATGAAGCCAAGCTGGTTGTTCAGGCTGTAGGCAAGCACCCGACGCAGGTCATTCTCGATCACCGCGTAAAAGATCGGGAAGGCGGTCATGGTCGCACCGATCCAGATCAGCATCTCGGTCCCGGCATACGAACGGGCCAGCGCGTAGACCGCCAATTTGGTGGTGAAGGCCGACAGAATGACGGTTCCGGTGACCGTCGCCTCTGGATATGAATCCTGAAGCCAATTGTGCAGCAGCGGGAACGCGCACTTGATCCCGAACGCCAGTAGAATCAACGTGCCACCAATCGACCCCAGCCCGATGTGCCCGAACGTGATCGAACCTGTCTCGTGGACGTGGAACAGAACACCGGCGAGCAGGATGACGCCGGACCCGACCTGAATGATCAGGTAGCGCATGCCAGCGCGGAACGAACGATCGGTACCGGCGGCCCAAATCAGGAAGACCGAGGCGATTGCCGTCAGCTCCCAAAACACGAACAACGAAACCAGATCGCCGACGTAGGCGGCGGCAATCGCGCTGCCGGCATAGATCTGGGCCGCCGTGCGCTGCATCCGATCACGCTCGTGCCAAGCATACAGATTCCCAAGAAACAAGGCGATCAGGAAGATGGTTCCAAATATGGTACTGAGCTTGTCGACCCGCAAAAGCTGCAGGTCCAGATCCATGAACGTGAACGCGGCGTGCTCACCGCTCGGCAGTCCCAACACGTAAACGAGCGTCGCCGCGCTGAGCAATAACACGTAAACCCGCGCGATCCCTGCGGTCAGGAAAGGAACCAGCAATCCGCCCAGGATAACGATCAGGCCGGGGCTGATAGGCATCGCCAGCTCAGCGATCGCGGTCATAATAATCCTCTTCGCGCATCAGGATCGTCCGCATCCACTTGGCTGCGAGAACAAGCCCCACTGAACCGATGAAGCCGTAAATGGCATAGAAGCCAAACAGATACTCAACGGCGAAGGTCGGGTGCTTCTCGTACAATACGTCGGACAGGAACAGCAGCGCACAAACCGCCACCAGCGCCCACACGACCTTGGTGACGTTGCGCGGCTGATCGAGCCAGCGAGGCTTCTCACCGGGAATGGGAGATGAAGGGTGTTCCGCCATCGTTGCCTCCCAGCGTCAGGACACGATCGGGCGGAGGAGGGCGATCACCTCGTCCGCGTAGAAGAACAGAACGACGCATCCGAGCGCGGTCAGACACGGCGGCAGCACGCAGAGCAGCGGCGCCTCTCGCAGCCCGTTGGTCGCGGGCGCCGCCGCCGCTCCGACCGACTGCGGAACCAACGCCGCTGATGGGCGGAAGAAGCCGCGCGCCACGATCGGGATCAGGTAGGCGACGTTCAGCAGCGAGCTGATCATGTAGATCGCGACCACGATCCACATCCCGGTGTCGACCGCGCCCATGGCCAGATACCACTTGCTCCACACCCCGGCGAGCGGCGGCAGGCCGATGATGCTGAGCGCGCCGATAAGGAAGGCGGCGTAGGTGAACGGCATCTTGCGGCCGAGCCCGTCCATGTCGCTGATCTCGGTCTTGTGGGCCGCCACGTAGATCGCGCCGGCGCACATGAACAGCGTGATCTTGCCGAGCGCGTGGGTGGCGATGTGCAGCGCTCCGCCGAGCACGCCGTAAGACGTGGCGAGCGCCGCGCCGAGCACGATGTAGGAGAGCTGACTGATGGTCGAATAGGCGAGCCGAGCCTTCAGATTGTCCTTGGTCATGGCAACCAGCGAAGCCGACAGCAACGTGAAGGCGGCGACCGCGATCAGCCACTGCGACGCCCCGGTCTCGGCCAACAGGTCGATGCCGAAGATGTAGATCACCACCTTCAACACCGTGAACACGCCGGCCTTGACCACGGCCACCGCGTGCAACAGCGCGCTGACCGGTGTCGGCGCGACCATCGCCGACGGCAGCCAGCGGTGGAACGGCATCAGTGCCGCCTTGCCGATTCCGAACATGTAGAGCGCGAGCAGGATCGGCAGCAGGGTCGGGTTGATTTTGTCGCGCAGGATACCGCCGGCGGTGAAATCCAGGGTTCCGGCGGCGATCCAGGTCCAGATGATCGCCACCATCTGGAAACCGATCGAGGTGCCGATCAGCAGGCCAAGATAGACCCGAGCGCCCCGTTTGGCGTCCTCGGTCCCCTTGTGCGCGACCAGCGGGTAGGTCGACAGCGTCAGGATTTCGTAGAAGATGAAGAGGGTGAACATGTTGCCGGCGAAAGCGATGCCCATCGTGCTGGCGATCGCGATCGCAAAGCAGATGTAGAACCGGGTCTGATGCTGTTCGCCGTTCCCGCGCATGTAGCCGATCGAGTACAACGAGTTGATGATCCACAGCCCGCTGGCGACGCAAGCGAACAGCATGCCGAGCGGTTCGATCTCCAGCACCAGCGGCAGGCCGGGCGCTACCTCGATCAACGTCACGGCGGGCTGTCCACCGGCCAGAACATCCTGGAGCAGGGCGTAAACCGTGATCGCCAGCAGCCCGGCGGTCACCAATGTGACCGCCTCGCGCAGATTCGGCCGGCCGCCGGTGAGAGCGATCAGCACCGAGCCGACCAGCGGCAGCAGAAGCGTGGCGAGCAGCAGGGAGGACGGGGTCATGGGACGATCCCCAACAGGCCCATGGCGGCGGTCTGGGCGACGTCGACGGTGAACTCGGCGTTGATGCCGAACCCGACGTTGGCCAGCACCAGAATCCAGGTCGGAACCAACATCGACAGCGGTGCCTCGCGGACGACCCTGCCCGCCGGCGGCTCTTTGAAGTAGGCCGCTTCGACCACTTTCCAGACGTAGATCACCGCGAGCAGCGAGCTGGCGAGGATCACCGCGGCGATCGGCCAGCGGCCGTCGCTCAGCGCGGCGGTAACCAGATACCATTTGCTGATAAAGCCGACCGTCAGCGGCACGCCGATCAAGCTAAGGCCGCCGACGACAAAGGCGGCCATGGTCCAGGGCATCTGCCGGCCGAGGCCGCGAACGCCCAGCATGGTCACGTCGCCAACCCGCAACATGATGCAGCCGACGGCGAGGAAAAGCGCACCTTTCATCAGGGCGTGATTGAACAGGTGCAGGAGCGTCGCCGTTAGACCTTGCACGCTGCCGTAGGCGATGCCGAGCACCATGTAGCCGAGCTGCGCCACGCTCGAAAACGCCAGCAAACGTTTAAGGTTGTATTGGTAGATGGCGGCGATGGTCGCCGCGACCATGGCGATCAGCGCCAGCGGCAGCAGGACGTAGTTGAGGGTCAGCGCCATGAACCCATAGGTCGGCGCGAACACCACGAACAGGAACCGCATCAGGACATAGACCGATACCTTGGTCGCCGTCGCCGCCAGGAACGCCGTGCTTGTGGAGGGGGCGTAGGTGTAGGCGTTCGGCAGCCAGGTGTGCAGCGGGAACAGCGCCAGCTTCAGGCCCATGCCCACGACGATGAAGGCGAACGCGACGTGGATCGTTCGGTTGTCCTGAAGCGCGGGGACGCGCGCGCTGAGGTCGATGATGTTCAGCGTGCCGGTCACCATGTACAGCAGCCCGACGCCGATCACGAAGAACGTCGCCCCGACCGTGCCCAACACCAGATAGTTGTACGCGGCGGTCAACGCCCGCCGATCCATTCCGGCCCCCGCCGATATCAGGATATATGACGACAGCGACGTGATCTCCAGGAACACGAAGACGTTGAAGGCATCGCCGGTGATCGACACGCCGAGCAGGCCGGCGAGGCACAGCAGATAGGCCGTGTAGTACAGGCTATGCTGGTTGGCCGGCACCTCCGCCGCGACGCTCCGCCGCGCGTAGGGCATCACCACCGCGCCGATTCCGGCCACGATGACCAGGACGATCGCGTTGGTGGCGTCGATCACGTACTCGATGCCCCAAGGCGCGGCCCAGCCGCCGATCTCGTAACGGATTGTGCCGTCCGTCAGCACCGCCTGCAGCAGCAGGAGGGCGGTGGCGAAGGCGGCCCAGCTGATGACCGTCGCGAAGGCCCAGCTGACCAGCCCGCGACGCAACAGGAAGCAGATCGGCGCTGACAGCAGCGGGACGACGACTTGGAGAGCCGGCAGGTGCGGCATGATTCCGGACAGGGCGGACCCGGTCATCGTCGGCGCCCTTCGAGATCGCCCGCCATGTCCTGGCGCTCGATCTCTTCGATCTCATCGTCTTCTATGGTTCCGTACGCCTCGCGGACCCGCACCACGATGGCAAGGCCGAGAGCGGTGGTCGCGACCCCGACGACGATCGCGGTCAGGATCAGCACGTGCGGGAGCGGGTTGGAGAATAGTTCGTTCTTGCCGGTCAGGACCGGCGCGGTACCTCCGGCGACCTTGCCCAACGAGATGTACATCACGAACACCGAGGTCTGGAACACGTTCAGCCCGATGATCTTCTTGACCAGGTTGCCCCGCGCCACGACGACGTAGAGACCGATCATCATCAGCAGAATGACGATCCAGTAGTTGTACTTGGCGAGGAATAATTCGAGCATCGTCACCAATCGTCGTCGTGAATTTCGTGGGTCCGGCCGGCAAAGGCCAGGAAGATCAGGGCCATGACCGAGACCACCGTCAGGAAGACGCCGAACTCGACGGTCAGGATGCCTATATGCTGGCCGGCGGTATCGTTTTGAGCCAGCCAGTCGTAATCCAGGTAGTTGCCGCCCAGGGCCAGGGCCGCATAGCCAGTCAACGCGAAGAGCATGACACCGAGAGGGGCCATAACCATCAGGATCCGCGGCTTGAATACCTGCTTCGCCCGATCGGTTCCGAAAATCAGGGCGTACAGAATGATGGCGGCCGCCACGATGACACCGGCCTGGAAGCCGCCACCCGGGCTGAAATCGCCGTGGAACTGGACGTAAAGCCCGTACAGGATGATGAACGGGATCAGCAGCTTGGAGACGACGCGCAGGACGAGATGGTGCCTCATGCGTCACGCTCCGGCCGGCGCGTTCCGGCCTCTTCGTCTTCCTCGCGCCGTCGCCCCAGAAGCAGCAGAACGCCGACCCCGGCGGTGAAGATCACCGCCGTCTCGCCGAGGGTGTCATAGCCGCGGTAGCTCGCCAGGATGGCGGTGACGATGTTCGGTATCTGGATGTCGTCACGTGTGCCGGCGATGTATTCGGGGACGATGTGCAGCAACGCGGGCGCGTTCGGATCACCGAACGCCGGCATATCGACGGTGCCGTAGATCAGCAGCGCCCCGGTCACCGTCACCACCAGGAGCGGGCTCCAGCGGAACTCCTTCTGCACCTTCTCGCGACGCCGGGTCAGGGTCAGGGTGCCGAGCATCAGCACGGTGGAGACGCCGGCCCCCACCGCCGCTTCGGTGAACGCGACGTCGACCGCGTCAAGGCTTACCAGCAGCGCCGCCGACGTCAGGCTGTAGCCGCCCGACAGCATGGTGGCGACGAACAGATGGCGGGTCATCAGAATGGCGATCGCCGTGATGCCGAGCAGGCCGAGCAGGACGGTGTTGATCAGCAACTCCATCGCTCAGCGGTCCTTCTCGGCAAGGTCCTCGGGCGGGACACCGAACGGGCGCAGCCCAACGGTGTAGGCGGCGTTAGCGACGGCGTGCGTCGCCGTCGGACTGGTCAGCAGGATCAGCAACATGATGAACACCAGCTTGACCGTGACCAAGGTCCAGCCACCGAGGAACATCATGCCGACAAGCATGAGCGACAGGCCAAGAGTGTCCGTGATCCCGGCAGCGTGCAGCCGGGTGTAGAAGTCGGGCAAACGCCACAGGCCGAACGAGCCGATCAAGACGAAGATCGCTCCGGCCGCCAGGAACATGCCGGCCAGGATGGCGGCGAGCAGGCTCATCGTGTGGTCTCCGCCTTGCCGTCACTTGGGCTTGCGACGCCAAGGTGCCGATAGCGGAAAAATTTCAGCACGGCCAGCGTCCCGATGAAGTTGATCAGGGCATAGAGCAGGGCGATGTCGAGAAAATCCGGCCGCCCGGAGAGGAAGCCCATAGCCGCGAGCAGCAGCACGATCTTGGTCCCGAAGCTGTTCACCGCGAGCACACGGTCGTACAGGCTAGGGCCGGCGATGGCGCGGGCGAGCACGATAAGCATGGCAACCAGAAGGCCCACGGTCGCCGCGGCGAGCATCATTTGGGCGTAGTCCATTCAACGCGCGCCCAAGGCGGTGACGCGGTCGCCCATGTCGCCGTCGGTCAGCCCGTCGGCCATCGCCTGCGTGATGGCGTGAACCACGAATTCGTCGTCGTCGATGTCGACGGTGACGGTCCCGGGCGTGAGGGTGATTGAATTGGCGTAGATCACGACGCCGACGTCGGTCGGCTGCGTCGCTTTGACCCGCACCATCCGTGGGCTCAGCGCCATGGTCGGCGACAGGATCAGCTTGGCGACGTCGATGTTGGCTTTGACGATCTCGATCACCAGCCAGATCCAGTACCGCACGAGCGGCGGGTCGACCCGCAACGCCACACGCTCGCCGTCGTGCTTGTCGGCACGCAACGCCAGATACACGGTCACGACCACGGAAAGCGCGCCGAGCGACAGCAGCAGAGATGATGTGAAATAGCCCGACAGCAGGAGCCAGAAAACGGCGAGACTCGTTCCCATGACCAACGCGTGAAGCATCCCCCCGCCTTCCCCTCCGGTCGTCGCCCAACCGACGCCAGGCGCGTCGGAGTATCGATTCATGCCACAGGTCCGGCGTGCACGCCAACCCCGCCGAGCCAACGGCGTGCGATCAAGGACCGATGGTCGCGGCCGCCGGCCGGTGGGCCGAATGTCGCGGTGACACTGAGTGAGCGCAAAGGGCTTTGCAAAAATAGGTATGGATTACTGACCTAAAATACGTCAAAAAAGCTGTCCTAGTAACAATCGTTCATTTTAGGAGGCTGTTATGAACGGTCTGTACTTTTACGAGGGAAGTTGGCGTAACGAACCGCCGATGGTGGCGGGTCCGACGGATCTGGGGTTCTGGTCGGCGAGTTCGGTTTTCGATGGCGCGCGGGCCATCGGAGGGTGCGCCCCCGATTTGGAAAAACATTGCGCGCGGCTGATTCGGTCGGCCAAGGCTCTTGGCCTGCAACCGGAGCTGAGCGACGGGGCGGTGCACGGCCTGTGTCTTGAGGCGGTTCGGCGGTTACCGGCCGACCGGGCATATTACGTTCGGCCGATGTTCTTTTGCCGGGGCGGTAGCATCCTGCCGGAAACCGGAGAGACCCTGTTCACGCTGGCGGTGTTCGAAATGCCGATGCCGCCAGCCAACGCCGGGCGGGCGACGCTTTCGCCGTTTCGCCGGCCCGCGCCGGACCAGGCACCGACCGACAGCAAGACGGGATGTCTCTATCCGAATTCGCAGCGGGCACGGCGCGAGGCGATGGCGCGAGGGTTCCAGCTTGCCGTGGTGTTGGATCACGAGGGGCATGTCGCCGAGTTCAGCCACGCCAATTTGTGGTTCGCCAAGGATGGGGTGGCGGTCACCCCGGCACCGAACGGCACCTTCCTCGACGGCATCACCAAGAACCGCGTCATCGGATTGCTGGGCGCCGACGGCATTACGGTCGAGCAGCGGACGTTAACGCCTGCGGATTTGGCGACGGCCGACGAAATCTTCATGACCGGCAACGCCGGCAAGGTACAGACCGTCACCGGCTATGAGGACCGGGCATTGGCGCCCGGGCCGATCTTCGCCCGGGCTCATGCGTTGTATGCCGAGTTCATCGAGACCTGTCGAATTGTCTCGATGGAGGATCAGCGCACGGTGGCGGCGTAGCTTGCCACCGGCGGGATCGACGCGATCAGCCCGGCCTGCTTCATGAACGCCGCCATCCGCTCGTAGCGGCGGACATCGAGGGCGGCCGGGCGCAGCGCGAAGCGGGGCAGGGTGTCGCGCCAGGCACGGCGGTTCAACTCGTCGTCCACATCCGGGTGGTTGCGCACGAACAGCGCCCAGGCGTCGTCGGGATGGTTGACCATGTACTGCACCGCCCGCTCGGTGGCGTCGAGCAGCTTGCCCAGGCGCGGATCGTCGAGCGCGTCGTTGCGGGCGACGTAGATCAACTCGTCATAGGGCGGCACACCATGCTCCTCGACGAAGAAGGCGCGGCCCGGTCGGCCGATGATGTCCATCTGGTTCAACTCGAAATTTCGGTAGGCGCCGATCACCGCGTCCACCTGGCCCGAGATCAGCGACGGCGACAGCGAGAAGTTGACGTTGATCAGCTCGACGTCGGCCATGCCCAACCCCACGGTGCGCAGCATCGCGCCCAGGATCGCCTCCTCGGTGCCGCTGACTGAATAGCCGACCTTGCGGCCCTTCAAATCCGTGAGCGACCGGATCGGGCCGTCGGCCAGCACGGTGAGGGTGTTGAGCGGCGTGGCGACCAGCGTGCCGATGCGGGTCAGCGGCAGGCCCTGGTCGACCTGCAAATGCAACTGCGGTTGGTAGGACACGGCGACATCGCCCTGACCGGCGGCGACCAGCTTCGGCGGCGCGCTGGGATCGGCCGGGGCGATCAGCTCGACCTCCAGGCCCTGATCGGCGAACAGTCCCAGCTCATCGGCGACGATCAACGGTCCGTGGTCCGGATTCACGAACCAATCCAGCAGGACGATCAATTTTTCCGTCGCCTTGGCCGGGGCGACGCCGTGCGACAAGGCCAAGGCGATGGCGAACAGAATGGGCAGGGCACGCACGATCATTAGTCTCTCCGTTGCGTCAGGTTTCAATCATTTCACCGGGTTGCCAGGCAACCAACCGGCGCAACCCCGCGTCCATGGCGGCGTAGAGGGCGACCGACAGGACCGCCAGGGTGAACAGGGCGGCGAACATCAGGTCGGTCTGCACCCGGCCGTTGGCGTGCAGCATCAGATAGCCAAGCCCGGCCGAGGAGCCGACCCATTCGCCGACCACGGCGCCGATCGGCGCGGTCGCGGTCGCCACCCGCAGGCCGGAGGCAAGGGCGGGCAGGGCGGCGGGCAGGCGGACCCGGCGAAACAGGCTGGGTCCTCGGCAGCCGAGCGCGCGGGCGGCGTCGAGCCACAACGGATCGACCCGCCGCAACCCGTCATAGAACGCGGCGGTGACCGGAAAGAAGATGATCAACGCCGCCATGGCGACCTTGCTGGCCAAGCCGAAGCCGAGCCACAGCACCAACAACGGTGCCAAGGCGAACACCGGTATCGCCTGGCTGATCACCAGAACCGGCAGCAGCCAGGGACGGATGCCGCGCGCCATCGCCAGGGTAGTCGCGGCGGCGAGGCCCACCGCCGTGCCCAACGCCAGACCGAGCACGATCTCCAGCACCGTGACACCCGCGTGCGACAGGATCACCGGCGCCCGTTCCCACCAGACGACGGCCACACGCACCGGGTCCGGCAGGATGTACGGCGGCGCGCCGCTGATCCAGACAACGGTCTGCCACAGCATCAGCAGGCCGGCGGCGATCGTCAGCGGGCGCAACAGAGGGACAAACGCGTTCATCGGCGAGAACGAGCCCGGTTGAGCCTAGGACGTTGATGAACGGTCAATCGTTTCGTGCGGACGCGCATTCGGCCCCCTTGCTCCCTCCGCCGGCGTGATCCGGATCAGGTTCGTGGGGTCGTCCGTTAACCGGACCTCTCAGCCGCACCATGCGGCTCCCCCGAAGTGGCGCGCGGATCATGGGCTGGTCATGGGGGCTTGGCAAGTGGAGGTCGGTGACGCAGGTTTCTGGGTGTGATGGATGGAGAACGTTCCCCCGCCGCCTCGGCGGCTGCCTACCGTGTGCCCGGCCATGTGGTTGCCCGGCGCGATCCGGCATGGACTGGCTTTGGCTCCGGGCGGTTGCCGGCGGCGTTCGGCGCGCGGCCGATCCTGATCGCCAGCGAAATCTACCGCCACTCGGTCTATGGCCGCCGGCATCCGCTGTCGATCCAACGGGTGACTCCGCCGGTCGACATTGTCCGGGCGCTCGGTTGGCTCGATGACACACGGTACCTCGAGAGCCCGCACGCCACACCAGATCAGCTCGCGCGGTTCCATGACCCCGACTATGTCGCCGCCATCGTCGAGGCCGAACGCACCCGCCACGTCTCCGAGGCGGTGAAGGCGCGCTATAATATCGGGCGCAACGGCAATCCGGTGTTCGCCGAGATCTTTCGCCGTCCGGCGACCGCCTCGGGCGCGTCGATCCTGGCCGGCTCGGCCTTGGCCTCGGTCGAGCGCGGGGTGATCCACTCGCTGGCCGGCGGCACCCACCACGGCCGGAGGGACCAGGCGTGGGGCTTTTGTTTCTTCAACGACCCGGTGTTGGGCATCCTGGCGATGCTGGACCATGGGTTGGAGCGGGTGGCCTATGTCGATCTCGACGCCCATCACGGCGACGGTGTGCAGGATGCCTTTCACGACGACGACCGGGTGCTGACCATCTCGATCCACGAGGCCGACCGCTGGCCGCGCACCGGGGCGACCGAGGATCGGGCCGGCGGGATGGCGCGCAATCTGGCGGTGCCCGCCGGTCTGAACGACAGCGAGTTGGCGGTGTTGATCGCGGACGCCGTGACCCCGCTGGTCAACCGGTTCTTTCCCGACGCGTTGGTGATCCAGACCGGCGCCGATGGCTTGGCCGATGATCCCCAGGCCAAACTGGAGTTGTCCAATCGGGCGTTGTGGGCGGCGGTAGGTGCCTTGCTGCCCTTGGCGCCGCGGGTTCTGGTGGTTGGCGGCGGCGGCTACAACCCCTGGTCGGTGGCCCGCGCCTGGGCCGGGATCTGGGCGGTGCTGAACGGCATCGACCCGGACGTGCCGCTGGACGGTGAGGCCGAGGCGGTGCTGCGGCGTCTGGAATGGAACCACAGCCGGGGACGAAACCCGCCGGAACACTGGTTCACCCGCTTGGCCGACGCGCCCAATCCGGGGCCGGTACGCGACGACATTCACCGGATCGTGGAGGCGGTGACGGCATGATGAGAACGTTGATTTTTTTGGCTTGTCTGTTTTTTGCGTCGGTTGCTTCGGCACAGGAAAGGGTGCCGCTGGTGATCGAGACGGCGGCTGGCGCGCGCCATGCCTTCCAGGTGGAAATCGCCGATGACGACCAAGAGCGCGCCCAAGGCCTGATGTACCGCGAGACCATGGCGCCGGAGGAGGGCATGCTGTTCGTGTTCGACCGGCCGCGCCGGATCACCATGTGGATGCAGAACACTCCGCTGCCGCTGGATATGCTGTTTCTCGACCGCGACGGCCGCGTCGTCGATCTGTACGAGCGCGCGGTGCCGTTTTCGACCGACACCATCGCCGCCCGGCGCCGCGCCAAGTTCGTGCTGGAGGTGGTCGGCGGCACGGTCGACCGGCTGGGCATCGCCCGGGGCGATCGGGTCAAAGCAGACGCGATCGGGAGCGGGTCCTGAGAGCGCGGGTTTGGCTCAGCGCTTCCGCGCGAGGGTCAGGCCGTCGCCGATCGGCAGCAGCGCCATGGTTACCCGCTCGTCGCCGTGGATTTTGCTATTGAGCGCGCGGATCGCCTCGGTATCGGCGCTGGTGTCGTCGGGGTTGATCACCGCGCCGGACCACAGCACGTTGTCGACCGCGATCAGCCCACCCGGCCGCAGCAGCGTCAGCGCTCTCTCGTAATAGGCGTCGTAGTTGGATTTGTCGGCGTCGATGAACACGAAATCGACCGTGCCGGCCGCACCCTCGGCGATCAGCGTGTCCAGGGTCTCGGTCGCCGGGCCGATCTGCAGCTCGATCCGGTCGGCGACGCCGGCTTCCTCCCAGAACGGGCGGCCGACGCCGGTGTAGGTTTCGCTGATGTCACAGCAGATCAAGCGCCCCTCCGGCGGCATGGCGAGGGCGGTGCGCAGGGCGGAGTAGCCGGTGAAGGTGCCGACCTCGACCGCGAGGCGCACACCCAGCAATTCCACCAGCAACGCCATGAAATTGCCTTGCTCGGGCGAGATCTGCATGCCGGATTCCGGCATCGACGCCGTGCGTTCGCGCAAGCGGCGGGCGATCTCCGGTTCCCGGCCGCCATGATCGAGGACATAGGCGTAGAGCGGATCGTCGAGGGTGAGCGTGCGAGACGACATGGAAACTCCTTCGGGCGGCGCGCGCAGTCTACTGGACAGGGTGCCCATCGTGGCAATTTGTCGTCGTACCACGAACCCCGCTTGAACCTTTGGGCCTTAACGCCTAGAAAATTGCGGCGTTGTGACGTGTCGGGGTGTAGCGCAGCCTGGTAGCGCATCTGCTTTGGGAGCAGAGGGCCGGCGGTTCGAATCCGTCCACCCCGACCAACCGCCGACCATGCTTGGGTTGCACCCATGCTTGGATCGTGGGCCGAACGAAGGAACGAGCGCGATGATGGTTCGTATCTACCAGCCGACCAAGACCGCCATGCAGTCGGGTCGCGCCAAGATCAAGGACTGGATACTGGAATACCGGGCGGAGAGCCGCCGGGTGCCGGAGCCGCTGATGGGTTGGGTGTCGGCGGGCGATACCACCAATCAGGTGCGGATTCCGTTCGACAGCCGGGAGGAGGCGGTCGCCTTCGCCAAAAAACACGGCTTCGCCTACACCGTGCAGGAAACCCGTAACCGGCGACCGACCCCCAAGGCCTACGCCGATAACTTCGCCTTCGCTCGCAAGCAGAACTGGACCCACTGATCCGTTATCATCGTGGCGGTACCAGCGGGCGCCCGTAGCTCAACTGGATAGAGCATCCGCCTTCTAAGCGGACGGTTGCAGGTTCGAGTCCTGCCGGGCGCACCATCTTCTCATTTGAGCCGCCGAGACCACCTAACACCCTGAAGGGTAAGGTGGTTTTTGGCGTTCTATAGCCTCGGTTTCAGGCGTATCGCAGATGGGTCTTGAAGGCCATCCGGAGCACGGCCCGGCGGGGCACTGCCTGACCAAATCGACTTGAGGTGGGAGGCCGTTGTTCATAGATTCGACGGATGCGAAATCCCTTCCGATATTTCAACAGTTCGCCCGAGATCATCCGCTTGGCTGTGATGATGTACGTCCGGTATCCACTGTCGCTCCGTCAGGTCGAAGATCTTCTGTTCGAACGCGGCATCGATATCAACCACGAAACGGTGAGGTTTTGGTGGGACCGGTTCGGTCCGATGTTCGCGGCGGAGATCCGAAAACGCCGAACTCGTCACCGGTCATATTCGAATTGGCGCTGGCACCTGGACGAGGTGTTCGTTCGGATAAATGGCGAGATACATTACCTCTGGCGGGCCGTCGACCACGAAGGCGAGGTTCTTGAGGCCTTTGTCACGAAACGCCGTGATCGCAAGGCCGCACTAAAATTTCTGAAGCGCACGATGAAACGCTATGGTCAGCCCAAGATCATCGTCACGGACCGCCTTCGTTCATACCGCGCGGCGATGAGTGTGATCGGCAACGCCGCAGACCAAGAATGCGGCGGTCGGCTTAACAATCGGGCCGAGAACTCGCAGCAGCCACTCCGACGACGGGAGAAAGCGATGTCGACGTTCAGGAACACTGGCACCCTGCAGAAATTCGCCTCCGTCCACGCCTCGATCCACAACTTTTTCAATCACGAACGCCACCTCAACCGCCGTGAAGTGTTCAAACAGGACCGCGCCGCCGCCCTGGCCGATGGCGCGAACTCGCGGCCTGAGATTCCAATAGCTCGAGCGGTTCCCTTGCCTATGCGAATTAGTTTGATAGTGCCGTATTTGGTTGACCGCCGCCAGTTGACGGTCGTTCGTATGCGCTCGTCGTGTTTTTTGTCGAGGAGGACGCGTCATGGAAGCTCAGATGCATTTCGACTCCAAGATCGGTGCGGAGTTCTTACGTTATGCGCGCCTCGTCGCCGGTCGCGGCTACATCCACAATACGCTGGGCAACATAGTGGTACGGGCAGCCCATCCGGATCACCCGCATGGCGTCGCCTACACCAAGCATGCCGAGATTTCACTCGAGGAGATGGGAATCGAGAACATCGTCATCACTGACATTCCCACCAGCCGGCTGCTCTATGGCTCGCGCACGACAAGCGTCGGCCATAATCTCAGCCGCGAGATTCTTCGGCTGCGCCCAGACATCGGCGCGGTTATCCATGTCCACGATGACGCAACGATCGCCTTTTTCGGGTCGGGTGCCTTCCGTGAGGTCAAGGTGATCTCCCTCGACATGCCCTTCATCCTCGGTAAGCCCCCATACTATCTGCCCGCAAACGTAGACGTGGAGGCCGACGTCGGGCCGGTCAAAGACTTCATAGCCGGCACCAATCTTGTTGTACTTTTAGGGCACGGTATCACCGCACTCGGCCGGACCGTCTCGGAGGCCTATCATCGCCTAAACTCATTCACCTCAGAGGTTCGTCGCAACATCGCGGCCGAGCACCTGGCAGCCATCAAGGGCACCACGCCGCTCTATCGAGGCGACGCGGAGATCGCACTCATGCACCAGCACGCCGAGGCGATCATCTATCCCAAGCGGGCCGACAAAGTGATGAACGAGGGTTAGAGGTAGGCGCTTGCACTCATCCGCTCGTGCTCACACGGTGCAGTCAGGCTAATGCGAAGCAGTCTCGGAAGGGCATTGACCGAGGTTTCTCAACCGCAAGCTGGCGCTATTCGGCCGATCAACAATCTTTTTCGGGTTGTCGAATTGGAAGATAGTGATGTCATGTCAAAAAGGACGAACGAGAAACACCAGCCGATGGCGCACGGAGCGGGGTAGATGGGGCGACTGACCACACATGTGCTCGACTTGGGGGCCGGAATACCCGCGTCGGGGCTGGTCATCGAGCTGTGGCGTCTCGACGGTGAGGCGGCGGAACGCCTGAAGTCCAACCGGACCAATGATGACGGCCGGGTCGACGCGCCCCTGCTGGAGGGCGAGGAATTCGCCGCCGGGGTCTATGAGCTCCGCTTCATGGCCGGCGACTATCTGAAGAACCAAGACGGCGGCCTGGCGGAACCGTTGTTCCTGGACGTAGTACCGATCCGCTTTGGCATCGCCGACCCCGACAGCCACTATCATGTGCCGTTGCTGCTCTCGAAGTTCGGTTACTCGACGTATCGGGGCAGTTAGACCGTGGCGCGGGGATCGATAAAATTTCTGTATCGTGGCGGCGTCGTCGAGCTTTCGAATGTCGGGCCGAACGATACCCTGCTCGATTGGTTGCGCCTGGACCGGGGGGCGTGCGGCACCAAGGAAGGTTGCGCCGAGGGTGACTGCGGCGCCTGCACGGTTGCCATCGGAACCCTGCGCGACAGCGCGCTCGCCTACGAGCCGGTCAACAGCTGCATCCAGCTCTTGGGAATGATCGACGGCAAGGAGTTGATCACCGTCGAGGATCTGAGCGCCGACGACGCCCGACTTCACCCGGTTCAGGACGCGATGCTGCGCCATCACGGCAGCCAGTGCGGGTTCTGCACGCCGGGCATCGTGATGAGCTTGTTCACGCTCTACCACGGCGAAACCTCGCCGGATCGGGGCGTGGTCAACGATTACCTGGCCGGAAACCTCTGCCGCTGCACCGGCTATCGCCCGATCGTCGATGCCGCGCGGGACGCGTGCTCCGGCGCGCCGAATGACCGGTTCTCCGCGGGCATGGCCGCGACCGTCGACACTCTGGCGGGTTTGGTCGACGGCGAGGATGTCCTGATCGGCGACGAGGCCTCGTTCTTCGCGGCACCGGCCACGATCGAGGCGCTGGCCGAGCTTTGCGCCCGCCACCCGGACGCCACGCTGGTGTCCGGCGCGACCGATGTCGGGCTTTGGATCACCAAGCAATTGCGCGTTCTGCCGAAGATCATCCATCTCGGCCGAGTCGCCGGGTTGTCGGACATCCGGGAGACCGATAACGGGGTGCATATTGGTGCCGGCACGACCTACGCCCAGGCGGAACCGGCGCTCTCCCGGATCGACCCCGATCTCGGCGAATTGTTGCGCCGTATCGGAGCGAAACAGGTGCGGGCCGCCGGTACGGTCGGCGGCAACATCGCCAATGGCTCGCCGATCGGCGACACCCCGCCGGCCTTGATCGCGCTTGGCGCCGAGTTGCATCTGCGGCGGGGTGCTACCGCGCGGACAATGCCGCTGGAGGAGTTCTTCATCGACTACGGCCGCCAAGATCGCGGCCCCGGCGAGTTCGTCACCGGCGTCGATGTTCCGCACCTTGGGCCCGGTGAGGTGTTTCGCTGCTACAAGATCTCGAAGCGTTTCGACCAGGATATTTCCGCCTTGCTCGGCGCCTTCAAGTTCACGATCGAGGACGGACGGGTCGCGGACGCGCGGATCGCCTTTGGCGGCATGGCGGCGACACCGAAGCGGGCAGCGAGAGCGGAAGCCGCGATCATCGGCGGGAAGCTCTCCAACGAGCGCGACTGGGCGGCGGCCTTGGCCGCTCTGGGCGAGGATTTCCGGCCGATCGACGATGTGCGCGCCAGCGCCGGCTATCGGTTGCAAACCGCGCGCGCCTTGCTTGAGAAAGTCCTGCACGAGGCGGGAGGCGAGGCCAGCGCCGCTACCCGCGTGGTTGGGGTACGGACGGGGGAGCGCGGCCATGTGGCATAGCGCGCGTCGACGCACCCAGATACCGCCTGCCGACGACGGTGTTTCCGTCGGCAGTGCCATCGCCCATGACAGTGCCGCCGGGCAAATCCGGGGTTCCGCGCAATACATCGACGATATGCCAGAAGCGGCGAACCTCGTGCATGTCGCGCCGGGTTATGCCACGGGTGCCGCCAAGGGCAGGATCACCCGGCTCGACCTTGATGCCGTGCGCGCGGCGCCCGGCGTCGTCGCGGTGCTGACCTCGACCGACATTCCGGGCAAGAACGATTGCAGCCCGTCCTTTGGCGGCGATCCCATTTTCGCCGACGGCCGGGTCGAGTTTCACGGCCAGGTGGTTTTCGCCGTCGCCGCGCGAACCCGCGAGCAGGCGCGCAAGGCCGCTCGATTGGCGAAGATCGACGTGGAGGCGGAAACCCCGGCGGTGACGGTCGAGGACGGGCTCGCGTCAGGTGAAACGGTTCTGCCCGACTACCAGTTTCTGCGCGGCGACCCGGCGCGGGCCAAGGACGGCGCGGCGAATGTCGTCTCTGGCTCGCTCCGGGTCGGCGGCCAGGAGCATTTTTATCTGGAGGGTCAGGTCGCCATGGCCCTGCCGGGCGAGGGTGGCGAGATCCATGTCTATTCCTCGACCCAGCACCCCTCGGAGGTCCAGCATCTGGTGGCCAACATGCTGGGCAAGCCGGAAGCCGAGATCGTCTGTGAATGCCGGCGGATGGGAGGCGGTTTCGGCGGCAAGGAAAGCCAGGCTTCGCAATGGGGCTGTATCGCGGCTCTGGCGGCCAGCGTCACCGGGCGCGCCGCCAAACTACGGCTCGACCGCGACGACGACATGATCATGACCGGCAAGCGCCACGACGTCCGCGTCGACTATACCTACGCCCACGACGACAAGGGCCGGCTCGCGGCCGTCGTCGTGGAATTCAACATGCGGTGCGGCTATTCCGCGGATCTGTCGCTCGGCGTTTGCGACCGCACGATGTTCCATACCGACAACGCCTACTACTATCCGAACGTGCGCATCCACTCTCGCCGGGTGAAGACCGATACGGTCTCGAACACCGCCTTTCGTGGGTTCGGCGGTCCCCAGGGCATGGTGTTCGCCGAGCGGATGATGGACGAGATCGCCATTCGGCTCGGTATCGATCCGCTGGATGTGCGCAAGCGCAATTTCTATGGCCGTGGCCGCGACGTGACGCCGTTCGGCATGAAGGTGGCGGACAACATCGCGCCCCGGCTGATCCGCGAGCTGGAGAAGACCAGCGACTACAGACAGCGGCGCAAGGCGGTCAAGGCGTTCAACCGCCAGAACCGTTTCCTGAAGAAGGGCCTCGCCCTGACGCCGGTCAAATTCGGTATCGCCTTCACCCTCAAACACCTGAACCAGGCCGGCGCCTTGGTGCATGTCTATACCGACGGCTCGGTGCAGGTGAACCACGGCGGCACCGAAATGGGCCAGGGCCTCCACACCAAGGTGGCGCAAGTCGTGGCCGAGGAATTCGGGATCGATTTCGATCGGGTGAAGATCACCGCGACCACAACCGACAAGGTGCCGAACACCACGCCGACCGCGGCATCGTCCGGCTCGGATTTGAACGGCATGGCGGCCAAGCGCGCCGCCGAGATCATCCGGAACCGGATGGCGGAGGTGGCCGCCCGGCTGCATCAGGCCACCACGTCCGACGTCGGTTTCGCCGGCAACATGGTCCGGGTGGGCGAGCGGGAAATTCCGTTCGCCGAACTGGCCAGGACCTGTTTCCTCGAGCGGGTTTCGCTCTCCTCGACCGGGTATTTCGCCACGCCCAAGATCACCTGGGACCGGGAAACGACGAGCGGGCAACCGTTCCTCTATTTCGCCTATGGCGCCGCCTGTTCGGAGGTCACCATCGATACCCTGACCGGCGAGATGCGGGTCGACCGGGTGGATGTGTTGCACGATGTCGGCAAGTCCCTCAACCCGGCGATCGATATCGGCCAGATCGAGGGTGGCTTCGTTCAGGGCATGGGGTGGCTGACGACCGAAGATCTGGTCTATGACGCGTCCGGCCGCCTCGCTACTCACGCGCCCTCGACCTACAAGATCCCGACCGCGAGCGACGTGCCGGAAGATTTCCGGGTCACGCTCTGGGACTCCAAGGGCAATCGCGAGCCGACGATCTATCGCTCCAAGGCGGTCGGCGAGCCGCCCATCATGCTGGCGATCTCCGTATTCTCGGCGATCACCGACGCGGTGGCGAGCCTGCGGCCGGGCCGAGTGCCCAAACTCGACGCGCCGGCGACCCCGGAAGCGATCGCCCGCGCCGTGCGATCCATGCGGGAAGCGTAGCCCGATGCCCGTTTGGTTCACGATCCACAAAGCCCTCGCGCGCGACGAGTATTGCGCCCTTGTAAGCGTGGCGGACGCCAAGGGCTCGGCCCCGCGCGAGGCGGGCGCCCGCATGGTGGTTCTGTGCGACGGTGGCTTTACCGGCACGATCGGCGGCGGGGCCCTGGAGTGGCGGGCCATCGCCGGCGCGCAGGCCGCGATCGCGGGCGCGGTCACGCACCGAAGCGCTCCGTCTCCGCGCATTATCCAACAGGCGCTCGGGCCCGATCTCGGCCAGTGCTGCGGCGGCATGGTCCGCCTGCTGCTTGAAGTGTTCGAGCCGGCTCGTCTGAGCGAGGTTGAAGCGTTGGCGAAGGCCGAGGCAGCGGGTCCGTTCACCACCGAGGGCCGGATCGAAGACAAGTACGTGACACGCACGATCGTCGACGGCGCTGAATCCAGTTACTTCGATACCGAATTGATCGACGGTTCGCGTCTCCGCGAACGGTTTGGCCGCCGAAGGCAACCGCTCGCGCTGTTCGGCGCCGGCCATGTCGGGCGGGCACTGGTTCTGGCCTTGGCGCCACTCGATTTCAGCACCGCGTGGATCGATCCGCGCGATGGTGCTTTCCCGCCCGCCATGCCCGGTGACGTGCGGATGATCAGGAGCCGAGATCCGGCGGCGGAGTTGCCGATGCTGCCGGAGGGTGCGTTCGTGCTGGTGATGACGCACAGTCACGCCCTGGACTACGACGTCGTCCATGCGGCGCTGTCGGCCAGACGCTTTGCCTATGTCGGCCTGATCGGTTCCGTGACGAAACGGACCCGGTTCCGGAACCGCTTGCGGCAGGCGGGGGTCGAGCAGACAGATATCGATAAGCTGGTCTGCCCGATCGGTATCGAGGGCGTCAAATCCAAGCAACCGGCGGCCATCGCCGCGTCGGTGGTTGCGGATTTGTTGGTTCGGATGGATGCTCTGACGTTCGGAAAAAATCAAAAAACTAAAGCGCCCAGGATTGTCGCGCAGGGGATGCCGGGCAGGGGGATGGCCAGCAAGTGAACGAGAGCGCATTGAGCCCGGCCGGGTCCGAAAACGCCGCCGGTACCCTTCTGGAGGCGCGACATATCGTCAAGATTTTCGGCGAGCTGCGGGCCAATGACGACGTCACGCTGAAGCTGAAGCCTGGCGAAATCCACGCTCTGTTGGGGGAGAACGGAGCCGGCAAGTCGACCCTGGTGAAGATCATCTACGGCTCCCTGCAGCCAACCTCGGGTGAGCTCTACTGGAAGGGCGAGCCGGTGACGGTCGCCAATCCGGCGGCGGCGCGGGATCTGGGCATCGGCATGGTGTTTCAGCACTTCTCGTTGTTCGATGCGCTGACGGTGACGGAGAATATCGCGCTCGCCCTGCCGCCGGGACTGGACATGGCCGATTTGGCCGCGCGGATCCAGACGGTGTCGGCGGATTACGGTCTGCCGCTTCGACCCGACGCCCTGGTCGCCGATCTGTCGGTTGGCGAGCGTCAACGCATCGAGATCGTGCGTTGCCTGCTGCAGGAGCCGCGCTTGCTGATCATGGACGAGCCGACCGCCGTCCTGACCCCGCAGGAGGCCGACCAGTTGTTCGTCACGCTTGGACGTCTGGCCCGCGAAGGTTGTGGGGTCCTCTATATTTCCCACCGGCTGGAAGAGGTGAAGCGGATCTGTCACGACGCGACAATTCTACGCCACGGAAAGCTTGTGGCGCGGGTCGACCCGCAACAGGAAACCGCCGCGTCATTGGCCAATCTGATGGTGGGAAGCGAGGTGGCGGCGGTCAAGACGGCCAAGGGCAGGGCACCGGGCGAGCCGTTGTTGGAACTCGTTAATTTTTCCATGGCGACGGACGATCCGTTCGGCATGTCGCTGAAAAATATCAACCTCACCGTTCGTGCCGGCGAGATCGTCGCGGTAGCTGGGGTCGCGGGCAACGGCCAGGGTGAGTTGTTCGCCGCGATCTCGGGCGAGAGCGTTACGGCGGACGTAAGCGCGGTGAGGCTTTCCGGCGAGGCTTGCGGCGGGGAAAACATCACCATGCGTCGCCGGCGCAATGCCGCCTTCGTTCCCGAGGAGCGCATCGGCCACGGCGCGGTGCCGAATTTCACCTTGTCGGAAAACGTGGTGCTGACACATCACGCGATCGGTGAAGGCGTGGTGCGCAACGGCTTGATCAACCGGCTGGCGGCTCATGCCGTCAACGCCAAGATCACCGAGATGTTCGATGTGCGCAAAGGCACGCCCGATCCCGAGGCGCGCGCGCTGTCCGGCGGTAACTTGCAGAAGTTCGTCGTTGGCCGGGAAGTCGTTCTCCAACCCAAGATCCTGGTGGTCAATCAGCCGACCTGGGGTGTCGACGCGGGTGCCGCCGCGATCATCCGCCAAGCTCTGATCGATCTGGTGCGCGGCGGGTCCGCCGTCCTGGTGATCAGTCAGGATCTGGATGAGATTTTCGAAATCGCCGACCGCATCGCGGTGATATCCCGGGGCGAGCTGTCGGAAGCCGACCCGGCGGAGGATATGAGCCTGGAGCGGATCGGATTGCTGATGGCGGGCGCGCACGAAAAGGCCAATCAGGTCGGCGAAACGGCAACGACGGCATGAAGCTCATCCTGGAAAAACGCAGCGAACAGTCTCGGGCGATGGCCTTGTTGTCGCCGTTGCTGGCGATCGCGATCACCGTTGTGATCGGTGGGATCATATTCGCCAGCCTCGGCCTCGATCCCTTCAAGGCGCTCCACGTCTATTTCGTCGAACCGGTGACCTCCCTTTGGTCGATCGAGGAACTGATCGTCAAGGCGGCGCCCCTGGTCCTGATCGGCGCCGGTCTGGCGATCTGCTATTCCGCCAATGTCTGGAACATCGGTGCCGAGGGGCAGCTGACGATCGGTGCGCTGTTCGGCTCGGCGATCCCGGTCTATTTCACCACCTGGCAATCGCCCCTGACGCTTGTTCTGATGCTGGTGCTCGGTGGTGTCGGCGGGGCTTTGTTCGCGGCCATTCCCGCCGCCCTGAAGAACCGCTTCGGTGCCAACGAGATCCTGACCAGCCTGATGCTGGTCTATGTGGCGCAGCTTCTGCTCGATTGGCTGGTGCGCGGGCCATGGCGCGATCCCAAGGGCTACAATTTTCCGCAATCGGTCCCGTTCGAAGGCTGGCAGCTGCTGCCTTTGCTTGGCGAGGGCAGGGTTCATATAGGCGCCATCTTCGCCGTCATCGCGGTGATCGCATTGGCGATTATGATGGGGCGTTCGCTGCGCGGATTCGAAATCCGCGTGATCGGCAATTCGCCGCGCGCCGGCGCGTTCGCCGGTTTCGACCAGAAACGCGTGGTCTGGTTCTCATTCCTGCTGTCGGGCGCGTTGGCCGGATTGGCCGGCATCTGCGAAGTCGCCGGCCCGAGCGGCGAATTGCAGCCGAATATTTCGCCCGGTTACGGTTTTACCGCGATCATCGTCGCCTTCCTCGGCCGCCTGAACCCGATCGGCGTGCTCTTCGCCGGCATCCTGTTGGCGATCAGCTACCTCGGCGGCGAGGCGGCGCAGGTGGAGTTGGGAATTTCGGACAAGACCGCGCAAGTCTTCCAGGGGATGCTGCTGTTCTTCATTCTCGCCTGCGATACGTTGATCCTGTACCGCGTCAAGATCGTCTCCGGGCGGCCCGCGACGGCAAAGGTCTGAGGAGGGAACGATGGGCGCCTTGGAAGCTGTCATACTGACCATCATCACCGCCTCGACGCCCCTGCTCTTGGCGGCGATCGGCGAGCTCGTCACCGAGCGTTCGGGGGTTCTGAACCTGGGCGTCGAGGGTATGATGATCATGGGCGCGGTCTGCGGGTTCGCCATCGCCTACACCACGGGCTCGCCGCTTCTCGGCGTCGGTGCCGGGCTGTTGGGCGGTGTCGGCATGTCCCTGCTCTTCGCCTTTCTGACCCAGACGCTGATGACTTCCCAGGTCGCGACCGGTCTCTCCCTGACCTTGTTGGGTCTCGGCCTGTCCGGACTGATCGGCGAGAGCTTTACCGGTCTGCCGGGGATCAAACTGAACGCAATCGACATCCCGTTCCTGACCGACATTCCGTTCATCGGGCCGATTCTGTTCGGCCAGGACATCCTGGTCTACTTCTCCTTCGCGCTGGTCGCGATCGTGACCTACGTGCTGTTCCGGACCCGAACCGGACTGATCATCAACGCGGTCGGCGGCAATCATCACTCGGCTCATGCATTGGGCTACGACGTGGTCAAGGTGCGTTATGCCTGCATCGCGTTCGGTGGTGCGTGTTCCGGCCTGGCGGGGGCTTATCTGTCGCTCGCCTATACGCCGCAGTGGATCGAAAACATGAGCTCGGGCCGCGGCTGGATCGCGCTGGCGCTCGTGGTGTTTTCCAGCTGGTTGCCTCGGCGGGTTTTGATCGGCGCCTATCTGTTCGGCACGGTCTGGATCATGGGGCTCTACGTGCAGGCTATGGGCGTCGCGATCCCGGCGCAGTTGCTGTCGTCGCTGCCGTATTTGGTGACGATCGTCGCGCTGGTCATGATTTCCGGCAACAAGACCCTGACCAGGATCAACACCCCGGCCTGTATCGGCCAGCCGTTCGCGCCGGAGAGGTAGATGAGAAATTGCCGCCAGCGTTCGTGCTCGACGATGCAGGCATCCAAGCAAATACCGCAAAGACAACGTTTGAAGAGAGAAGAGAGAGGAGCAAACATGAAAAGACTTATTGGTTTGACCGCCGTCGCCCTGGCGATGGTTCTCGCCATCGGTGTTCCGCACGCCGCCGAAAAGTTGAAGGTCGGCTTCATCTATGTCGGCCCTATCGGCGACCACGGCTGGTCCTACCAGCATGACCAGGGCCGGCTTGCGATTGAGAAAGAGCTCGGCGACAAGGTCGAGACCGTCTATGTGGAGAAGGTGTCCGAGGGCCCGGATGCGGAACGCGCCATCGAGCGGCTCGCGCGCCAAGGTGCTGGGCTCATCTTCACCACCTCATTCGGTTTCATGAACCCGACGCTCAAGGTCGCCGAACGCTTCCCGAATGTGAAGTTCGAGCACGCGACCGGCTTCAAGCGCTCGAAGAACGTCGCGACCTATAATGCGCGCTTCTATGAGGGCCGCTACATCATCGGCCAGGCCGCGGCCAAGGTCTCGAAGTCGGGTGTCGCCGGTTACATCGCGTCCTTCCCAATTCCGGAAGTGGTGATGGGCATCAACGCCTTCATCCTGGGTGCACAGACGGTCAACCCCGACTTCAAACTGAAGGTGGTCTGGGTGAACTCGTGGTTCGACCCGGGTAAGGAAGCGGACGCGGCCAAGGTGTTGATCGGCCAGGGCGCCGACATCATCACTCAGCACACGGACTCGACCGCACCCTTGCAGATCGCGGGCGAAAAGGGCGTCCACGGATTCGGTCAGGCCTCCGATATGATCAAGTTCGCTCCGAAAGCGCAGCTGACGTCGATCGTCGACAATTGGGCGCCATACTACGTCGCACGCACCAAGGAGGTCCTGAACGGAACCTGGAAATCAGAGGACACATGGGGCGGGCTGTCCGCCGGCACCGTGGAAATGGCCCCTTACGCCAATGTCGCCGACGATATCGTCAAGGCCGCGAAGGAGACGGAAGCCAAGATCAGGTCAGGTGCGTTGCATCCCTTCACGGGCCCGCTGCAAAAACAGGATGGAACCGAGTTCCTGGCGGCTGGCAAAGTCGTTGATGATGGCACACTCGCCAGCATGAACTTCTACGTTAAGGGTGTTGATGGAAAGCTGCCGCAGTAGCGCTCCGACGACGACACAGTTTATCGGCGCGCGGACCCCACGACACACCGGGTCCGCGCGCCGGCTGGCACGGGCATATGGAGAGTCCTTAAATGAGCGCGTTCCTTGCCGACTGGCTCAATCTCCTGATCCGCTGGGGACATATGATCGCCGGCATCGGCTGGATCGGCACGTCGTTCTATTTCATCGCTCTCGACCTGTCGCTGAAGCGGCGCGAGAAGATGAAGGACGGCGTGATGGGCAGCGCGTGGGAGGTTCACGGCGGCGGTTTCTATCATGTCGAGAAGTTCACGGTCGCACCGAAGGAACTGCCCGACGACCTGATATGGTTCAAGTGGGAGGCCTATCTCACTTGGCTGACCGGCTTCCTGCTCCTGGTCGTACAATTTTACCTCGACGCGGACGCCTGGATGATCGATCCGATGGTCATGCGGCTGGAAGCCTGGCAGGCGGTCGCGATCTCGGTCGCGAGCTTGGCGGTCGGCTGGTTCGTTTATGACGGGATCTGCCGGTCACTGATCGGTGAACGCACGACACTGCTGGTGGTGATCGGTTTCATCTGGATCCTGGCGGCGACCTATTTCTACACCCAGGTCTTCTCCGGCCGGTCCGCGCTGATCCATGTCGGCGCCTTCATCGGTACGATCATGGCAGCCAATGTGTTCGCCGTGATCATTCCGAACCAGCGCAAGATCACCGAGGCGCTGTTGGCCGGGCAACCGCCCGATCCGAAATACGGCGAAATCGGCAAGCAGCGCTCAACCCACAACACCTATCTGACCCTGCCGGTCCTGGTGACCATGGTCGGCGGCCACTACCCGATGCTGTCGGCGCACCCCCAGGCCTGGCTGATCGTTGCTTTCATCATCATCGCCGGCGCCTGTATGCGTCATGCCCTGGTCAGCCACGAGGTGGGTGAGCCGTTTTCCGGCTACCGCTGGACCCTGCCGGTCATTCTGGTGGCGCTCTTCGCGGCCATCTGGATGACCTCGCCACAACAGCGCGATACCTCGGATCTTGACGTGTCGGACGTTCAGGTCATGACGATCGTGCAAAAACACTGCATCGCCTGCCATGCGACGAAGCCGAAGAACGACGCTTTCGAGGCGCCACCGAAGAACATGGTGCTCGAGAACATCGACCAATTGCGGCGCCATTCAAAACAGGTGGCGCAGTTCTCCGTGCTGACCCGCGCCATGCCGCTCGGCAACGAGACCGGGATGACCGACGAAGAACGCCGCCGCCTCGGCGCCTGGATCGACGACCAATAGGGCCGCGCGCGTGATCAGAACCATCGACGCGTTGAACCGGATGACGGCCGGCGATTTCGTCGCGGCATTCGGCGACATTGCGGAGCATTCGCCCTGGGTGGCGGAACGGGCGGCAACGGCCCGCCCGTTCGCCGGTCGCGAGAATGTCGTCGATGCCTTCACGGGTGCCCTGCGACGGGCTTCGCAAGCGGAACAACTCGCGGTCCTGCGCGCGCATCCGGACCTGGCCGGGAAGGCCGTCGTCGCCGGCGAGTTGACCGAGGATTCCAAGCGCGAACAGGCTGGCGCCGGGCTCGACCAACTGAGCGGCGAGGAATTCGAGCGCTTCACCCACCTCAACCAGACCTACAAAGAGCGTTTCGGCATACCGTTCATTTTCGCGGTCAAGGGCGCCACAAAGGACTTGATCCTAGCGTCGTTCGAAGAACGGGTCGGTAACGACCGGGCCCGCGAGATCGAGATTGCGATCGACAATGTTTGCCGCATCTTGCGGTTTCGGCTTGAGGATCGGATCGAGGGATGACGCTAACCAGCGAAATCGTATCGCGCGTTCTGCGCGGCCGCACGGTCAGTTTCACCGACAATCCGCGGCTCGTCGGCGTTACGGACGCGGTTACCACGCATGATGACGGCGCGGTAATTCTGTCCGACGATGGCCACATTCTCTGGCATGGCGATTTCGCCGATCGGCCCGAGCGATACGCCGACGCTCCGATCGAGAATTTCGGCGATCGGATTATTCTGCCGGGATTGATCGACGCCCATGTGCACTTTCCCCAGCACCGCATGATCGCGGCACCGGCGAAGGACCTGCTCGAGTGGTTGGATCGGTTCGCCTTCCACGAGGAAGCGCTTTATGCCTCGCGCGACCATGCCGAGGAGGCGGCGGAGAGCTTTCTCGACCGGCTGATCACTCACGGAACCACCTCGGCGCTGGCGTTTTCCTCGGTCCACGGCCAAGCGGCCGATTGCCTGTTCCGGGCGGCCGAGCGGCGCGGGCTCTGCCTCGTTACCGGCAAGACCATGATGGACAGGAACGCGCCCGAAAACGTCTTGGATACCGCCGAGACCGGCGCGCGCGACAGCGCCGAGCTGATCGCCAGATGGCATGGGGTCGAGCGCTTGCGCTATGCGATCACCGTGCGCTTCGCCGTGACCTCGAGCGAGGCCCAGCTACGGGCGGCCGGCGAGCTTTATGCCGACAATCCGAGCTGTCTGATGCACACGCACCTGTCCGAGAGCGCCGGCGAGATCGCATTCGTCAAGCAGCTGTTCCCGTGGTCGAAGGACTACACCGACGTCTACGAGCGGTTCGGGCTGCTGGGCGGCACCGCGGTCTTCGCCCATGGCATCCACCTCTCGGAGCGGGAATGCCAGGCGCTGCACGAGGCCGGGTCCATGGTCGTGCATTGTCCGACCTCGAACAATTTCCTCGGTTCCGGCCTGTTCGATATCGACCACCTGGGCGCCGCCAAGCGCCCGGTCAACATCGGCGTCGCGACCGATGTCGCCGGAGGCACCAGCTATTCGATGCTGCAGACCCTGGCCGAGGCGTACAAGGTGGCGATGTTGGGCGGCCGCTCCTTTAACGCGTTCGACGGTTTCTACCTCGCCACGCTGGGCAACGCCCGCGGCCTCGGCCTGGCTTCGGAAATCGGCACGCTGGACCCCGGCGCCTGGGCCGATATCGTCGTCCTCGACCCGACGGCGACCCCGGTGCTGGCGGCCCGCGATGAGTTGTCGGAAACCTTGGAGGACGTGCTCTTCGCCCTGATGATGCTCGGCGACGACCGGGCGGTCGAAGCGACGTATATCAGGGGGGAGAGGGTTTATGGCAGCGGGATTTCTCAAGCCGCGAGCTGACGCCATTCGGCCAGGGCGGCGGCGTGGTCTTGTTACAATCGCACCATCAAAATCCGGGATCAAACACCTAGCGAGGACGCCTTCGGCTCCTGGACGATCAGTTCTCGCGCCGCTCTGACCTCGTCGAGGCGGCGCACCGGCGTTTGGTGCGGGGCTTCGCGCAGCAACTCCGGGGCATCGCGTGCCTCGTCGGCAATCTGCAGCATTGCTTCCAGGAAAGCATCAAGCGTCGCTTTGGTCTCCGTCTCGGTCGGCTCGATCATCAGCGCCTCCGGGACGATCAGCGGAAAATAATTGGTCGGTGGGTGGAAGCCGAAATCCATCAAGCGCTTACAGACATCCAGCGCGCGAACCGAGCCGCCGTCGGGCCGCCCTTCGCAGACGAATTCATGCATGCACATCCGGTCAAACGGGACCGGATAGCGATCGCTGAGTCCCACTCGCACGTAGTTCGCGTTCAGCACCGCATGTATCGCGTTGCCCCTAAGCCCCGCCTCGCCGTGAGCGCGGATATAGGCGTAGGCCCGGACCAGCATGCCGAAATTGCCGTGGAAGGCGCACATGCGCCCGATCGTTTTCTCCGGCGCCCCGAGTGCGTACTCTCGTTTACCTACCGACACGACTACTGGGCCTGGCAGATAAGGCGCGAGTGTCGTGCTCGCCCCAACCGGCCCGGAGCCCGGCCCGCCGCCACCATGTGGTGTTGCGAAGGTCTTGTGCAGGTTGAAATGCATGAGATCGATGCCGAGATCGCCCGGTCGGGCGACCCCGGTCAGCGCATTCATGTTGGCGCCATCGCCATAGACGAGGCCGCCCGAGCCGTGGACAAGATCGACCAGTTCCTCGATCCGCTCCTCGAACAGGCCGAGTGTGTTCGGATTGGTAAGCATGACGCCGGCCAACCTATCATCACAGGCGGCGCGAACCGCTTCGATATCGACATTGCCGCGCCGATCCGACGGAACCTCGACGGCAATGAACCCGGCCATGGTGGCCGAAGCCGGGTTGGTGCCGTGTGCGGAATCGGGGATCAGCACCACGTTGCGGCCAGCCTCGCCATGGCCGGCGTGATAAGCCCGCATCATCAGAAGCGCCGTCAGCTCACCCTGCGCACCAGCGGCGGGCTGCAGCGAGACACCAGCAAAGCCGCCGATCTCCTTCAGCCATTCCTGCAGATCGTGCATCAACGCGAGCGCACCCTGGACCGTTTCGTCATCCTGCAGTGGATGGATCGCCGCGAAGCCAGGGAGTCGGGCAAGCTGTTCGTTGATCTTCGGATTGTGTTTCATGGTGCAAGAGCCGAGTGGATAGAAGCCCGTATCGACACCAAAATTGCGTTGCGAGAGGTTGAGGTAATGACGTACCACTTCCGGCTGCGACAGCTCCGGTAGCCCGTTGTCCGCTCGTATCAGTTCGCTTGGCATTACTGTTTCGGGTACGTCGCACTCCGGCGGGGCGACTCCCAGTCGGCCGGGAACGCTGAGTTCGTAGAGGGTCGGCTCCTCCATCATGACACCAACCGACCCAGCGCACCGGCAAGATGGTCGATTTCCGCCCGGGTATTCATTTCGGTGACGGCGATCAGCATCCGGTTCTCTTGTCCGACGAAGAAGCGGCCGAGGTCATATCCGCCAATGAGGCCATGTTCCTCACGCAGGATGGCGTTTACCTCTCGGACCGGGCGCGGCAGATCGACGACGAATTCCTTGAAGAATGGAGCATTGGGCGCATCGGAATTCACGGTCAACCCGGCAACATTGCTGATCCGCGCCGCCGCGTAGTGGCTCTTGTGCCAGCAGAGCTCCGCGATACGCCTGAATCCCTGCTTGCCGACCGTCGCGAGGTAAGTCGCCGCCGCCAGGGCACCAAGTGCGGCGTTCGTGCAGATGTTGCTTGTCGCCCTGGCGCGGCGGATGTGCTGCTCACGCGTGGCGAGCGTGAGCACATAGCCACGGCGACCTTCCGTATCGACGGTCTCGCCAACCAGCCGGCCGACCAGCCGCCGAATATACGCCCGCCGCGTGGCGAATATGCCAAGCGACGGTCCGCCAAAAGACGGCGCGATACCGAGCGGTTGGCCGTCGGCGACCACCACATCAGCGCCGAAGGCACCTGGGGGTTTGAACAAGCCGAGTGAGATCGGGTCGACCGCCACGATCAGCAGGGCACCATGCTCGTGCACAACATCGGCGAGTCCGTCGAGATCTTCCAGGCGGCCAAGGACATTCGGCGTCTGGACTACCAACGCGGCGGTCTCGGTGTCGACGAGTGGGATCAAATCCGCGGCGGAAACGGCCGGATCGTCGGGCCCGTGGAGTGTCGCATCGGTGCCTTGCAGATAAGTCTCGACAACGCCCCGATGATGCGGGTGCACGGATGGCGACATGACGATGCGCCTGCGTCCGCCCTTCGCCGCGTCGATCGCCAGAAGCACCGCCTCGGCCAGTGACGTCGCACCGTCATAGTGGCTGGCGTTCGAGACCTCCATGCCGGTGAGCCGGCAGATCATGGTCTGGTACTCGAACATAGCCTGCAGCATCCCCTGGCTCATCTCGGGCTGGTAGGGCGTGTAGGCGGTGTAGAACTCGCCGCGCTGCAAGACATAGTCGACCGTCGCCGGGATGAAGTGGCGGTAGGCGCCGGCGCCGAGGAAACAAGGGGTGTCCTCGAGGTTAACATTGCGTGCCGCCAGGCGCCGAAGCTCGGTGGAAAGCGCCATTTCTGACAGCGGTGCAGGCAGGTCGAGGTGTGGGAAGCGAACGCGCTCGGGCACGTCGTCGAACAGCCCTTCCAGCGTCCCGACACCGATCGCGTCGAGCATCTGGCGTCGTTCTTCATCGGTGTGCGGTGTATAGATCATCGTCGACCCTGCGGATGTGCCGGACTGCCAATGAAACAGCGGCGGCCCGGCTCATGCTTTGCGATGCATCAAAATCACTGCATGACCGACGTCAGCCGACGGCGACGATAGCCGGTGACTACGGAGATGTATCGGCGGTTGGTCAATTCGGCATCCAGCGCGCGATCACCGGTGTCAAACCTGAGAACGGGTGTGCGTTTCAGCTTAGCCGGCGTCGCGATCACGGTGAGATTTTCCGGTCCGATCTGCCGGATGACATCCGGGCTGATCTGGAGATTACCGCGGCCGAGCACAAAGCCCTGCGCACCGATGGGGCTGAGGATCAACTCGGCAGACGGATGGCGCTCAAGGAGTTGGAGGATTCCTTTCTCGTTAAGATCCCGCCCGACGATCTCGCCAGCGAACAGCGCGTCCACCCCTAGAAGCGTCTTGTCGCAACCGAGAGATTCGACGACGGCCTGCACCGAGCTGCCGGGGCCGAACAGGAACAGCGTCTGCGGTCGCGCCCATATTTCTTCTTGCAGGTACTCGGCGATGTCCGCCTTCACGGCGGCGTCCGTGCTTTCGGCGATGAGCGCCTTGGCGGATTGCGTATAGGTCGGCTCGTAGGGCGTGTGCGCCGAACAGCAGAGCCGAACCGCCCACTCGCCCTCACGATACCGCTCTTCATCAAGATCAAGGACATCCACCCTCGCAAGCGGCAGATCGCCCGCGAGAAATCCGATGAAGATTTCCGCCGTTCGCGCCGGCGTGACACCGAACACTCCGGAGAACATCTTGACGCCGGACGGGATGCCGAGGATGGGTGTCGCCTCCTTGGTAAGGCTCGCGATGTCCCGTGCGGTTCCATCGCCACCGCAGAACAGAATCAGGTCGACGCCGGTTTTTATGAATGCCCGGGTCGCGGCGAGGGTGTCACACGCCGTCGGCGTTCCGATGACCTCATGAACAATCGAGATCGCGCCGAATCCAGCCTCGTGCAAGGCCTCTTCGCCCATCGCGCCCGAACAGGTCAGCCACTCGACGCTCTTTTCTTGGGATTTGTGATCCAAGGCGGAGCGTAACAGATACAAGGTCTCGGCGGCCCGGCCGGACGCCACCGGCACGGCACCGCGACGAAGGGCCTCCTCGACCACATTGTCGGTCCCTTTGAGGCCGACCCGGCCACCCATGCCGGCGATCGGATTGATGAGAAAACCAATGCGCATTGTTGAATTTCAATCATGTTCCGTGTCGGGCCGCATAGACATGAATCAAACGCGCCCACATGATTTCGTGCAATTCTTGGACATCGTGCAGTGATGCGAGCGAGGCGAAATTGCGCAATATTCTCGTCACAGGCGCCCTCGGCCAGATCGGCAGCGAACTTGTTCCCACGCTACGCGCGCACTATGGGGCCGATCGCGTTGTCGCCACCGATATCCGCATGCTGCAAGCGGATAGCGCCGCCGTCGAAGGGCCGTATGAACACGTCGACTGCACCCGGCCGCATCAGCTTCACGAGGTGGTGCGGCGCTTCGACATCGGCAGAATCTATCACTTAGCTGCCCTGCTATCGGCAGTCGCCGAGGATAAGCCGCAGATTGCCTGGACCGTGAACATGGGTGGCCTCTACAACATGCTCGAAGTAGCACGGCAGTATGAGTGTGCCGTCTTCTTCCCAAGTTCGATCGGTGCTTTCGGCCCGACGACACCGCATGACAGCACGCCCCAGACGACAATCCAGCGCCCAACGACCATGTACGGGGTGACCAAGGTCTCGGGTGAGTTGCTGTGCGACTACTATGCCCTACGCTTCGGGGTGGATACACGCGGATTGCGGCTGCCGGGATTGGTCTCCTATGCTGCACCGCCCGGTGGCGGCACGACTGATTACGCGGTGGAGATCTTCCATCAGGCGATCCGCTATCGTCATTACACCTGCTTCCTCGCCGCCGATACACGGCTCGACATGATGTACATGCCGGACGCGATCCGGGCGATGGTCGAGTTGATGGAGATCGATCCCCCAGCGCTCAACCACCGCAACGCCTACAACGTCACCGCGATGAGCATCACACCGGAAGAACTGGCGGCGGCAATCCGAAAGCGGATTCCGAGCTTCGAGATTGACTACGAGATTGACCCGGTCCGTCAGGCTATCGCTGAGTCCTGGCCGCGCTCGCTCGACGACAGCTCGGCGCGGGCCGATTGGGGGTGGGCACCAAGGTATGATCTTGATGCCATGTGCGTGGACATGATCGACAAGCTTGGCGCTCGGCTGAAACAGGCTAGGCAATCCTGATCCGTCGGAAGGAAGTCCAAAATGCCCCATGATCGATTGGCGACGCTGCTAACGGCCAAACTCGACGAGTTGGAAGGGGCCCGCGCCAGGAAGGGCCATGAACGAGTCATCCGTGCCGTCCTGCCCGCAGCGGACGGCAAAGGCCCGCGATTTCTGCTCGAGGGGCACGGCGACAAACCCTATCTGCGCATGAACGCCAACAGCTATCTCGGTCTGTCGTTCAAGGCCGAGATGATCGCCGCCGAAGAAGCGGCCGTGCGTGCCTTCGGGACTGGGCCTGGGGCTGTACGTTTCATCAGCGGCACCTGGGCGCCGCATGTCGAACTCGAGAAGCGGCTTGCAGCCTTCCACGGGCGCGAGGCCGCGATGATCTTTTCGTCAGCCTATGCGACGATGATGGGCCTGCTGCCGCAACTGATCACGAAAGAAACCGCCGTGATCAGCGACGCACTCAATCACAATTGCATCATCAACGCGATCCGGTTGGCGGAACCCGCCGAGAAGCAGATCTATCGCCATCTGGAAATGGATGATCTGGAGAGGCACCTCCAGGCCGCGAGCGAGACCTGCCGACGCGCCGTCATTGTCACCGATGGCATCTTCAGCATGCGCGGTGACCATGCACCGCTCGATCGGATCATGGAGCTGGCCCGAGCGTACGATCCGCAATTCCCGGAGAACGTGCTGGTCGTGGTCGACGATTCCCATGGCGTTGGGGCATTCGGCATGGCCGGTCGCGGCACGGAAGAGTACACGGCCTCCGGCGCCACCGACCTGTTGGTTGCGACACTCGGCAAGGCGTTCGGCGTGAATGGTGGCTATGTGACCGGCGACCGCGCCTTCATCGATTATCTGCGCGAAACCTCGCCTTTCTACATTTATTCGAACCCGATCACACCCGGCGAGGCCGCCGCCGCCCTGACGGCGCTCGACGTTCTAGACGGACCACGTGGTGCGGAACTATTGGCGCACCTGCGCCGCATGACGAAACTGTTCCGACAGGGCCTCGTGGATCTCGGTCTCGAAACGATTACAGGCGAACATCCCGTCGTGCCACTGATGGTTCGCGATACACCACGCACGGTAAAACTGGTCGCGCATCTGTTCGAGTGCGGTGTTCTCGCGACCGGACTCGGCTATCCGGTAGTGCCGCAAGGCGATGAGGAGATCCGTTTCCAGATTTCTGCAGACCATATGCCGTCCGACATCGACGAAGCGCTCGCCGCGATTCACGCATTCGGCGTTTGAGCTGACGCTGTTTCATGAATCTAGATAGATGTAGGTACGCTAGGCCGCTTCGTAGGCCCGGCGGGTGTTCTCGGCATTGGGCCGCGTCGGTTTCCTCACGCGACGTAGCACCGCATCGATGTTGACCTGTGACAATTTGGCTTGGTTCAGCGCCGCTATGCTTGAGCATCATGGTTTGTCGTATGGGTCGCTGCGATGAGATGCAGCCGTGGCGTTGATGAAGGAGTTTGGGCCCGTGGATCTCATGATCGACTTGGTGGCCCTGATGTGGATCGGACGCGGCACATTCGACGCCGAAACATTCGAGGTGGCACGTTCAACCGCACGCGACGAAGCAGTTCACTCGACATCCGACTACCTTCTCGGCTCTCCCCTTTGTCGCGTCCCCCCGCGTGGTGTAGCTGGACGGCGCGGTGGTCATCGGCGCTTTTCGGTAGGGTCTGGTTGTTGACACCAACCTGAACCGGAAGGACGACCGATGACCGACGAGATGATGACCTTGCGCACGCT
>JABMNR010000158.1 GCA_013203465.1 Alphaproteobacteria bacterium | reverse complement strand
CCATCGGGTTGATCTTCGAGATCACACCCTTGTTGCCGTGTCGGCCGGCCATCTTATCACCCGGTTGAAGCTTGCGCTTCACCGCGACGAACACCTTAACCATCTTCATCACGCCCGGCGGCAGCTCGTCGCCGCGCTGCAGCTTTTCGACCTTGTTCTCGAACCGCGCCTTGAGCTGATCGATCGACTTGTCGAAATGCTCCTTCAGGCCCTCGAGGTAATCCATCAGCTTGTCGTCATCGACAACAAACTGCCGCCACTGGCCCGCGGTGTATTGCTCGAACACCGACTCGTTCAGTGTCTGGCCCTCTTTGAAACCCTTCGGTCCGGCGGTCGCCTTCTTGCCGCTCAGAAGTTCCTTCAAGCGATCGAAGAAGCCACGCTCCAGGATCGCGCGCTCATCGTCGCGGTCCTTCGCCAGCCGCTCGATTTCGGACCGCTCGATCGCCTGCGACCGTTCGTCCTTGTCGACGCCACGGCGCGAGAACACCCGCACCTCAACGATCGTGCCGGTCACCCCCGGCGGCACCTTGAGTGAGGTGTCGCGCACATCAGACGCCTTCTCGCCGAAGATCGCCCGCAGCAGCTTCTCTTCCGGGGTCATCGGCGACTCGCCCTTCGGCGTCACCTTGCCAACCAAGATATCGCTCGGGTTCACCTCGGCACCGACGTACACGATGCCGGCCTCGTCGAGGTTCTTGAGCGCTTCCTCGCCGACGTTCGGGATATCCCGGGTGATTTCTTCCTGACCCAGCTTGGTGTCGCGGGCCATGATCTCGAATTCCTCGATGTGGATCGAGGTGAACACATCGTCACGCGCGATCCGCTCCGAGATCAGGATGGAATCTTCAAAGTTGTAGCCGTTCCATGGCATGAACGCGACGAGCACGTTGCGCCCCAACGCCAGTTCGCCGAGTTCCGTCGACGGACCGTCGGCGATGATGTCGCCCCGCGCCACCTGATCGCCCACCTTCACGAGCGGCCGCTGGGTGATGCAGGTGTTTTGGTTGGATCGTTGGAACTTCAACAGACGGTAGATATCGACGTTGGACGCCGAGCCCTCCAGGTCCTCGTTGGCCCGCACCACGATGCGCTGACCGTCGACCTGATCGATAACCCCGGACCGCTTGGCGACGATCGCCACGCCGGAATCACGGGCCACCCGATCTTCCATGCCGGTGCCGACAAACGGCGCCTCGGCCTGGATCAGCGGCACCGCCTGACGCTGCATGTTCGACCCCATCAGCGCGCGGTTGGCGTCGTCGTTTTCTAGGAACGGGATCAACGCCGCCGCGACCGAGACCAACTGCTTCGGCGAGACGTCGATCAAATCGATGTCCTCGGGCCGAGCCAGGCCGAAATCGCCGCGCCGACGCACCGGCACCAGCTCCTCGATGAAGCCACCCGCGGCGTCGACCGGCGTGTTCGCTTCGGCGACCGTGTAGCGGCCTTCCTCCATGGCGGAGATGTACCGCACATCGTTGGTGACGATACCGCCCACAACAGCGCGATACGGCGTCTCGATGAAACCGTACTGGTTCACCCGAGCGTAGGTCGCCAGGGAGTTGATCAATCCGATGTTCGGGCCTTCCGGCGTCTCGATCGGGCAGATCCGGCCATAATGGGTAGGATGCACGTCGCGCACCTCGAAACCGGCCCGCTCGCGGGTCAGACCACCCGGGCCAAGCGCCGACAGACGCCGCTTGTGGGTAATTTCCGACAGCGGGTTGGTCTGGTCCATGAACTGCGACAGCTGCGAGGAGCCAAAGAACTCTCGCACCGCCGCCGCCGCCGGTTTGGCGTTGATCAGATCATGCGGCATGACCGTGTCGATCTCGACCGAGCTCATCCGCTCCCGGATCGCGCGCTCCATGCGCAGCAGGCCGACCCGGTATTGGTTCTCCATCAACTCGCCGACCGAACGCACCCGTCGATTGCCGAGATGGTCGATGTCGTCGATCTCGCCCTTACCGTCCTTAAGACCGACCAGAACCTTAAGGATCGACAGGACGTCCTCCTTGCGCAGGACCCGCACCTGATCATCGGTCTCCATGCCCAGGCGGGCGTTCATCTTCACCCGGCCAACGGCCGAAAGATCATAGCGCTCGGAATCGAAGAACAGGCCGTTGAACAGCGTCTCGGCGGTCTCCAGGGTCGGCGGTTCGCCCGGGCGCATGACCCGATAAATGTCGACCAGCGCTTCCTCACGCGTGGCATTCTTATCCAGCGCCAACGTGTTCCGCATGTAGCTGCCGACCGTCATATGGTCGATCGCCAGCACCGGTAACTCGGTAACCGCGGCCTCGACCAGACCGTCGATCAGCTCTTGGGTGATCTCTTCGCCAGCATCGCAGCGTACCAAACCAGTCGACTCGTCGACGATATCAACACCGACATAGTGGCCGATCAGTTCCTCATCGGCGACGAAGATGTCCTTCAGGCCAGCGTCGGTCATTTTGCGCGCGCTGCGCGGCGTGATCTTGTCACCGACCTTGGCCACGACCTCGCCGGTGTCGGCGTCGATCAGATCGCGGATCAGCTTGCTGCCCTTCATCCGCTCCAGATCAAAGGTCGTCCGCCAACCGTTGCCGGCCCGCGTGTACGTCACCGTGTCGTAGAAGGTGCCGAGGATTTCTTCCGCGCTCATACCCACCACACGGTCGCGTCGAGGATCGTCACCGTTCGCGTGACACTCTTTAAGGTACGCCACCGAGGCATCCGACATCAGGGCCAGCAGCAACGTCGTCGCCGGCAACTTGCGGCGTCGATCGATGCGGACATAGACATTGTCCTTGGCATCGAATTCAAAGTCGAGCCAGGAGCCGCGATAGGGAATCACGCGGGCCGCGAATAAATACTTGCCCGAGCTGTGAGTCTTGCCTTTGTCGTGATCGAAGAACACGCCCGGCGAGCGGTGCATCTGGGAGACGATCACCCGCTCGGTGCCGTTGATCACGAACGTGCCGTTAGCCGTCATCAAGGGCATGTCGCCAATGTAGACGTCCTGCTCCTT
>JABMNR010000157.1 GCA_013203465.1 Alphaproteobacteria bacterium | reverse complement strand
TTCGGATGGATGATCCGATGGCGGCGCCTCGTGCGCGACTACGAGAGCCGCATCGACGTCTCCGAGGCGATGATCCTCGCCGCAATGGGCGGCAATCTCCTACGCAGAAACGCTCACCCCTGAATTTCCAAACGGACTCTCGGTCACAATTCCGGCCGGGCTGACGCACGGCTTGACCGCGTGCTCGGACGATCTGGAACTCCTGGAGGTGGTTCTGCCGGCCCATTTCGAGACCGAGGTCTTGTTGGACGAAGCGCCGGCCATCGGCCTCGACGGCCATTAATCTCCGTCGAGGCCGAGAGCCCGACGCTGAACACGCGTCAACTTGCGAGCCACGACCGCGTGTGCTTCTTGCAGGTAGAGCGTCAAATCCTCGTCGGGCATCGCCGCCTCCGACACAACCTGCACCCACTTGGCTCGGGCAAGGTAGGGAGCGGGAACGATCCCCTCAACCTCCCGCAGCAAGTCGTAGGCGGTGTCACCGCATTTGAAGCTGATCTTTTGGTGGTCGCCCTCGCCCCAATGGGAGCAGACGGCGAAGATCTTGCCGCCGACCTTCCATACCGACGCGTTGCCCCACTGGACAACATTCGTGGCCGCCTTCAAGGAACCGCAGAACCTGTTGAACTCGTCCCGGGTCACGCCGTGCTAACCGGTGTCGCGGGCCAGCGCCCGCTCGACATAGTCCAACCGGTCCTGGCCGTAGAAATTCTCGCCGTCGACGAAATAGCTCGGCGCCCCGATCACGCCGCGCATGATCGCCTCGCGGCAGTTGCGGGCGAGTTCGGCCTGCACGGCCGTGCTCAACGCTTCGGCTAGCAGCGCCTTGGGGTCGGCGTAACCGGCTTCGGCGCATAGCTCGGCGACCACCGCCGCGTCGGCGATGTCCCGGTCGTCGCGCCACAGCGCCTGCAACACCAACAGGCTAAGCAGATCGATGTCTCCGGCCTCGCCGCGCCCAACCGCCCGCTGGCCGGCGATCACGATGCCCGAAGGCAGCTCGACCGGACCCTCGTGATGGATCGGCTCCCGCAGCACGGGGACACCCAGATGCGCCGCGCAACGAAGCGCGTCGTTCATGGCGTAGTGGCGCAGCATCGTCGGTCGCTCGCCAAACGGCAGGCCGCCGATCGGCGGCATGGTCACCGACAGCAGGATCGGCCGATGCACGATCGTCCGGCCATGGGTCTTGGCCAGGGCGTTCAACCGCGCCGCGCCCAGATAGGTGAAGTTGGACCGGGTCGAATAGTAATAGTCGATCGTTTTGGCCACGTGGCTCTCCCCGTTAATCAGTCAGTGCCGCCGCTTGCAGGGGCTCCCGCCCCCGGATCAGGTCGGATGCCTTCTCGGCGATCATCATGGTCGACGCGTTGAGATTGGCCGACGGCATGGTCGGCATGATCGAGGCGTCGACCACCCGCAAGCCTTCGAGGCCGTGCACGCGGAGTTGATCGTCGACCACCGCGGTCCGGTCGTCCGCCGGGCCCATCCGGCAGGTGCCCATGGGATGGAACGTCGTCGTGCCGCGCGCCCGGGCGGCGTCCAGCAACTCGTCATCGGATTGCACCTGCGTGCCGGGGAAATCCTCGCGTTCGTAATACGGCTCAAGCGGCTTCGAGGCGAGCAACCGGCGCGCCAGCTTCATCGCCGCCAACAACACGCGCCGGTCCTCCTCGGCGGCCAGGTAATTCGGCTGGATCATCGGCGCCTCGAACGGATCGGCGTTGCGCAGACGCACATAGCCGAGGCTTTCCGGCCGCTGCTGCCAGGACGCGATGGTCATGCCCGGATAATCGTCGAGCTGGGACTGCACCCCTTCCTTGTAGCTGGCGGGGGTGAAGGTGAACTGCACATCCCCCAGATCCAGGCTCGGGTCGGAACGCCAGAAACCGTACACCAGGGTCGGGCTGAGACTGAGCACACCCTTGCGGGTGGTTAGATATTTCAACACCTCGCCGACCAACCGGACACCACGGACCCGTTCGTTGATGCTGTCGGTGCCCTTGACCCGAGCGACGAAGCGCGGGGCGTAGTGGTCGCGCAGGTTCTCGCCGACGCCGGCCAAGGCATGGCGGACCGGAATGCCGAGCTCGTTGAGCAATTCCGCCGGACCGATGCCCGACAGCTGAAGGAGCTGCGGCGAGTTATAGGTGCCGCCGGACAGGATGACCTCGCGCCGGGCCTGCACCTCGCTCGGGATGCCGTGGCGCCCTCCGTGGTTGTAGCGGACGCCGGTCGCGCGTTTGCCCTCAAGAACGATCTCGGTGGCGTGGGCGTTGGTGACAACGTTCAGATTGGGCCGCTTCATGGCCGGATGCAGGAAGGCGCGGGCGGCGCTCATCCGGCGGCCGCCCGCGATGGTGCGCTGGGCGTAGGCCACCCCTTCCTGCTTGGCACCGTTGTAATCCGGGTTGCGCGGAATGCCCTCGGCGATACAGCCCGCGATAAACGCTTCGGTCAGCGGGTGCGACCAGTCGATGTCGGTCACCGTCAGCGAGCCGTCGCGGCCGCGAAACGTGTCTTCGCCACCACCAATCCGATTTTCGCTGCGTTGAAAATAAGGCAGCACGTCGGTGTAACCCCAGCCGCGATTGCCGCGTTGAGCCCAGGTATTGAAATCGAGACGCTGACCACGGTTGTAGATATGTCCGTTGATCGAACTGGAACCGCCCAAGGTCTTGCCGCGCGGCGCGTTGATCCGCCGCCCGGCGGTCCAGTGGCTCGGCTCCATGTCGTAGAGCCAGTTCACCGACGGATCGATCATGGTCTTCATGAATCCGGCCGGAATATGGATGTAGGGATGCCAGTCGCGCGGTCCCGCCTCCAACACACAGACGCTCGCCGTGCCGTCCTCGGTCAGTCGGTTGGCCAGAACCGAGCCGGCCGAGCCGGCGCCGATGATGACGTAATCGAAAATGTGCATGGGTCCGTAATCTACATATGGCGGCGGATCGAAGTTCCTGATCAAACACCACGCAGCCCGTCATGGGAAGCCGGTGACGTGTCGACCGGCTCAGATGATAGCAATGACGTGATGCGGCGAAATTACGTTTTCGATGATCCGACCGACACGCTAAACACATATCCAGAACTGTTCGCGCTTCAAAGGAGAACACCATGACTGCTCGCATCCTGTTAGTCGGCGCCGCGCTTGCCGTATCGCTCTTGAGCGTCGGCCCGGCGCTTGCCGCTGGTGACGCGGCCAAAGGCAAGAAGGTGTTCGCCAAGTGCCGGGCGTGCCATAAGGTCGACAAACCGAAGAACGGGGTTGGCCCGACCTTGAACGGCTTGTTCGGCCGTACCGCCGGCACCGTGGAGAAGTACAAGTACTCGAAGGCGATGAAGGCCAAGGGCGAGGAAGGGTTGGTCTGGAGTGAAGAGATACTGGCCGAGTACATCGTCAAGCCGCAGACTTACGTCAAAGGCACGAAGATGACGTTCCGCGGCCTCAAGAAACCGGAGGATATCCAGAATCTGATCGCCTACCTCAAGGCGTCCGGCGCCTAGAACACCTAGAACGCCTACGGCATCGTTAATCCAGCCATGGGTTGGATTGATGACAATCAATCCGACGCTTTCCCGTCCATGTTAAGTCTCCCTAAATCCCGCTCAGCACAGTAAGGTTAAGACGAGCATCCGGGAGACCGCCATGGACTACGAAGGTTTTTTCCGCCAACAAATTCAGGCGCTGCGCCATGAGGGGCGGTACCGGGTGTTCACCGACATCGAACGGCATGCCGGCGATTTCCCGAGGGCGCGGCGCCACGGCGATGGCGGTACTTCCGACGTGACCGTGTGGTGCTCCAACGACTATCTCGGCATGGGCCAATTCCCGCCGGTGATCGCGGCGATGCACGACGCGCTCGACCAGTGCGGCGCCGGTGCCGGCGGTACCCGCAACATTTCCGGCACCAACCACCACCATGTGCTGCTCGAACAGGAACTGGCCGATCTGCACGGCAGCGAGGCGGCACTGTTGTTCACCTCGGGCTATGTGTCGAACTGGGCGGCGTTGGGAACCTTGGCATCCCGCCTACCGGACTGTGTTGTGGTGTCCGATGCCGGCAATCACGCCTCGATGATCGAGGGCATCCGCCACAGCCGGGCCGAGAAACGGATTTTCGCCCACAACGACGTGGAAGATCTGGACCGTCAACTGGCAAAGCTGCCGCCGGACACCCCGAAACTGGTCGCCTTCGAATCGGTCTATTCCATGGACGGTGACATATCCCCCATCGCCGAGATCTGCGACGTCGCCGATAAGCACGGGGCGATGACCTATCTCGACGAGGTGCACGCGGTCGGCCTCTATGGCCCGCGTGGCGGCGGCATCGCCGAACGCGACGGCGTGGCGCACCGGCTCACGGTGATCGAAGGCACGCTTGGCAAGGCGTTCGGGGTGATGGGCGGCTACATCGCGGCCTCGGCCAATCTGTGCGATTTCGTGCGCAGCTACGCCTCGGGGTTTATCTTCACCACCGCCCTGCCGCCGGCTGTCGCGGCGGGCGCCGTGGCCAGCATCAAGCACCTGAAGACCAGCTCCGAGGAGCGGACGCGGCAGCAACAGGTGGTCGCCGCCGTCCGCCGTGGGCTGGACCGGGCCGGCATCCCGCACCTGAGTAATCCCAGCCACATCGTGCCGGTCATGGTTGGCGATGCCGTCCTCTGCAAACGGATCAGCGACCAGTTGCTCGACGATCACGGCATCTATGTGCAGCCAATCAATTACCCGACGGTTCCGCGTGGCACCGAACGGCTCCGCATTACCCCGTCGCCGGTGCATTCGGACGCCGACATCGAGCATCTGATCGCCTCACTATCGACGGTCTGGACCAGTAACGGGTTGCGTGTCGCCGCGTGATCGGGATACGGAACCGCGCATGGATGCGGATTACGTAGTGGTTGGCGCCGGGTCGGCGGGGTGTGTCCTGGCCGCGAGGTTGAGCGAGGACGGCGCCCGTGTCGTGCTGCTCGAAGCCGGCCCGAAGGACCGAAACCCGTTCATCCACATCCCGGCCGGCGTCTCCCGGGTGTTTCAGCGGCCCGACCTGAATTGGGGCTACCACACCGAACCGGAAGCTGCGTCCGACCGGCGGCCGATCTTCTGGCCGCGCGGCCGGGTGCTCGGCGGCAGCGGGGCGATCAACGGCATGCTCTATGTCCGTGGCAACCGCGCCGACTACGACGGCTGGGCGCAAATGGGCTGCCGGGGCTGGAGTTACGACGACGTCCTGCCGTTCTTCAAAACATCCGAACGCTATCGCGGCCAAGGAGACGACAGCGTTCGCGGCCGTGACGGCCCGCTGGAGGTGCGGGACTACAACACCATCCTGCCCCTCACCCACTTCTTCGTGCAGGCGGCACAACAGGCGGGCTTCGCCTTCAACCCCGATCTGAACGGCGTGTCGCAGGAAGGCGTCGGTTATTCGCAGATGACCCGCCTCGGCCGGCTGCGCGGCTCCACCGCGCGCACCTATCTCAAGCCCGCGCGCCGGCGCGCCAATCTGCGGGTCGAGACCGAGGCCCAGGTCACCCGGCTGATCATGGATGGCCGCCGCTGTGTCGGTGTCGCCTTTCGCCGAGGAACCGAAGAACATCAGGTTCGGGCGGCGCGCGAGGTCATCGTCGCCGGCGGTGCGATAAATTCCCCGCATCTGCTGCACATCTCGGGAATCGGACCGGCAGCGCACCTAAGCTCTCTCGGGGTCGATGTGGTGCACGACCTGCCCGGCGTCGGCGAGAACCTGCATGACCACTATGTCGTCCGGGTGTCGCACCGGGTGCGCAATCAGGTGTCGATCAACCAGCTCTCGCGGATGCCGCGGGTGGCGCGCGAGGTGGTGAAATGGACGCTGTTCGGCACCGGCGCCTTGACCTTCGGGATCACCAGCGCCCAGGTGTTCTGCCGCAGCCGCGAGGGGCTGGAGAGCCCGGACATCCAACTGCTGTTCACCCCGTCGAGCTACGACGGCGCCCGGTTCGGCAGCCTGGAGCATGAACCGGGCGCCACGATCGTCGTCTGCCCGGCACGGCCGAGCAGCCGTGGCCGGGTCATGGCGACCGCCGCCGACCCGTTGGCGAAACCGGCGATCCGGCCGAACTATCTCGGTGACCCGGATGACCTGCGCGTGATGCGGGCGGGCCTCCACCATGCCCGCCGCGTCTTCGCGGCCCCCGCGCTGGCCGATCACAGCGCCGGGGAAACCGCGCCCGGCGGCGGGGTCGGGGACGACGGCACGATCGACGCCTTCGCGCGCGCCAACGGCACCACGCTCTATCATCCGGTCGGCACCTGTCGGATGGGCGAGGACCCGATGGCGGTGGTCGACTCGCGCCTGCGGGTTCACGGTATCGATGGGTTGCGCGTCGCCGACGCCTCGATCATGCCGGTGATCAGCACCGGCAACACCAACGCACCGACCATCATGATCGCCGAGAAGGCCGCGGCGATGATCCGTGAGGACGCCGGCTAATCCCGCGTGTCCAGCCGGCGATACCAGAGCAACGCGACCTGGGCCCAGCGGCCGAGCGCGGAGGCCAAGGGCAGCGGCTCGATCTCCAGCTTCGGCAACGGCAGCTGATCGGCCGGCGTGCCCGCCGCCCAATCCGCCAAGGCCGCGCCCATCGCCATGCCGATCGCCATGCCCCGGCCGTTATAGGCGATGGCGGTGATCGCGCCCGGGCCGATCTCGTGCACCCGGGGCAGCCGGTTCGGCGTCATGGCGATGCGGCCGTTCCACACGTATTCCAGCCGTCGGTCGGAAATCTGCGGGAAAACCTGACCGATCCGCCGCTCGATCCATGGCCGGATACGGCGATCCATGGCGATCGGCAGGGCCAGCGTGGCACCGGTGACCAGGCGGCCGGCGCGATCCTTGCGGAACGGGCGCAGGTCGCGGCGGGTGTCCGAGGAGGAGACATCGCTCGGCAGCACGCTCTCCCGTTCCCCGGCCGGCAGCGGGTGGGTGGACACCTGATAGTTGATGATCCGCACCAGCGAGCGCGCGAGCTTGGGCACCAGGGCGCCGGTGTAGGCGTTGGTCGCGACCACCAGCTTGTCGGCGATGACCTCGCCGGACGGCGTGCGCACCCGCCAGCCACCATCGGCGCCACGATCGAGGGACAATGCCGGCGCGCCGGTGTATAGCCGCACGCCAAGCCCGACCGCCGCGTGCGCCAAGCCATGAGCCAACGCCAACGGGTTCACATGACCGCCCGACGGCAGCATCAGGGCCCCGTGATACGTCCGTGTGCCCAGCAACGCCTCGGTCTCGGCGGCGTCCAGCAAACGGGCCCGCGCTTGCCGTCGGGTCCATTCCTCGTACCGGCGTTCGATATCCTTGAGGCGGGACGGCCGGTGCGCCGGCATCGCCCAGCCGTTCTGCACCGCCTCGCACTCGATCTGGTAACGCCGGATCAGCTCGAAGACCAGATCGGCGCTGTCGCGCAGGAACGCGACCATGCGCTCGCCGCGCTCGGCACCAAGGCGGGCGACCAGGGCGTCGGGATCGCCGGCGCCGAGGGTGGGAATGATATGACCGCTGTTGCGGCCAGACCCGCCAAAGCCCGCCGCCTCGGCTTCCAGCACGACACAGCCGATGCCGCGCTCGGCTAGATGGATCGCGGTCGACAGACCGGTTACCCCGGCGCCGATGACGACAACGTCGGTGCGCAGGCTTTCCTGAAGCGGTGCGGTTGGTGGCGGCGGCGGTGCCGTCGCCGCCCACAGCGAGTTCGGCGGGGCTGTCATTCGCCGGGTTGCGGCTTAACGGTCCCGGTTGGCCTCGGTTCCTGGCGGCGGCTCCAGACTTCGGTAATCCAGCCCAGCACGCCGCGCGGCATGTAGATGATGAACAGCACCAGCATCGCCCCATAGACCATGACGTCGAGACCATAGACGTCATGACCGACGGTCTGGCGCAGGGTTTCGGTCAACAACAGGGTGATGACAGCCCCCATGGTCGGTCCGAGTTGCACGAACATGCCGCCGGCGATCACCGCGAACACGATCTGCAGCGAGATGGCGATGCCGGATGTGGTCTCCGGATTGATGTAAAGTTGGTACTGGCCGTATACCGCCCCACCCACCGCGGTCATCGCGGCGGAAATCACCGTCACCGTCAGCTTGGCGCGCGTGACATGGACACCCAGCGAGGCGGCGGCATCGTCCTCCTGGCTGATCGCCTCCATGGCGTAGCGCAACATCGAGCGGTCGACCGCCCGCCAGATCAGCAGGCCACCCAGCCAGATCACGACGATAAGATAGAACCAGACGGTCTTGTCGGCGAACTGCATGGCGTAGAACGACACCGCGACCTCCGGTGTCAGCTCGCTGCGCGGGGTCACGCCGAGCGAGCCGCCGGTGGTGTCGCGCAACGCGACGATCAGCAGGCGCACGACCTCGGACAAGGCCAGCGTCACCAGCGCGAAGTAATGGCCGGTGATGCGAAACCGAAAACACGGAAAGCCGATGAAGATCGCCACCGCGCCCGACACCACCACGGCAACCGGGATGCCGATCCACGGTGTGATGCCGGCGTGGTTCCACAGCATGGTCACCACATAGGCGCCGATCCCCATGAACGCCCCATGGCCGAGCGACACCAGGCCAAACCGGCCCATGATCGACCAGCCGGTGTAGATGAACCCCCAGATCAGGATCGAGATGGCGATGTGCAGGACGTAGTCGCTGAAACCCAGCGCCGGGAAGATCAGAACCGCGAGCAGACCCACGCCCTTCAGGATCATCGGAACGTTCATCACCTGCCCCCTAGCTCTTCGAGCCCATGATGCCCTGCGGGCGGATGAACATCATCACGATGAAGAACACGAAAGCCATGACGTAGCCCCATTCGACCTCGGCGTAGAACCCGCCGAGCGCGATGAACTCGGCGAAGATGAAGGCGGCGATGAAACCGCCGATCATGTTGCCGAGCCCGCCCAGCACGCAAACCATGAAGGTGATCGGCCCGAAGGTCAGTCCGATCGCCGGGTGGATGTCGTACAGCAGCACCAGCAAGCAGGCGCCAAGCCCCGCCAACCCGCCCCCTAGCGCCGAGGTCACCAGGTAGATCTTCTGCGGGCTGACCCCCATCAGGGGCATGATCTCGCGATCCTGGCTGATGGCGCGGATCGCGGTGCCGAGAAAGGTGCGCTTGAGAAACAGCCACAGGACGACCACCGCGACCAGCGATACGGCGAACGCCAACATGCGGGAGATCGGAAAGAACATGTCGCCGGCCGCGAAACTGCCGAACGAGACGCCGAGGTTGCGGAACTCGACCGAGAACACCAGCGTGGCGAAGCCCTGCAGGAAGAACAGCACCCCGCCCGTCACCAGCAGCTGGTTGATCGGCTCGGTATGCAGGATCGGCCGGATTATGAAGTGATGCAGGGCCGCGCCCAGCAGCGCCACCGTCAGGATTCCAGCAATGAACGCCAGCGGCAGCGGGACGCCATAGTCGGCGTACAGGAAGTAGATGGCGTACATGCCGATCATGATCAGCTCGGCGTAACAGATCCACACCACGTCGATCACGCCGAAGATGATGTTGAGCCCAAGCGACAGCAACGCCAACACGCCGCCGAACAGCAGGCCCTGGATGACGGTCTCCCACAGGAAGGGATCGGTGATCGAGAATTCCATGTCAGCATTCCCCCTCAGAGTCCGATGTAGGCGCGGCGGACTTCATCGTTCTCCAGGAGTTCCTGGGCCGCGCCGCTCATCTTGATACGCCCGACTTCGAGCAGATAGGCGCGGTCGACCACCTTCAGCACCTGCTGGATGTTCTGTTCGACGATCAGCACGGTGTAGCCTTCCTGGCGGATGCGCCGAACGAGGTCGAAAACCTGTTGCACGATGACCGGCGCGAGGCCCGCCGACGGCTCGTCCAGCAGCAATAGTTTCGGCCCCGACATCAGGCCACGCCCAAGCGCGCACATTTGCTGCTCGCCGCCGGACATGGTGCCGGCCAATTGGTGACGTCGTTCCTTCAGGCGCGGAAACAGCTCATAGACGAAATCGAGCCGCTCGCGATACCGCTCCCGGGCGGCCTGCATGTAGGCCCCCATCTTTAAATTCTCCTCCACCGTCAGGCGGGGAAACAGGCGGCGATGTTCCGGCACATGGGCGATGCCCAACTCGATCACCTGATGCGCGGGCACATCGTCGAGCGACACACCCTCCATCGAGATGTGACCGCCCTTCAGCTCGATGACCTTGGAAATCACCCGCAACAGCGAGGTCTTGCCGGCACCGTTCGGGCCGATCACCGCCACCGCCTCGCCAGCCTTAACCTCCAGGCTGACCCCGAACAGCGCTTGGAAGCTACCGTAACCGGTGGCGACATCCCTGAGTTCCAGCATGATCGCGTCCTTGCTCAAGCGCTACCGGCCACGCGGCCCGCGACCTGGGTCTGCAAGGCTTCGGCGTCGCTGCCAAGGTAGACCTCGATCACCTTGGGGTCGTGCGCCACATCCTGCGGCAGGCCCGCGGCGATGATCTCGCCATGATCGAGCACCACACAGCGGTCGACCACCCGCATCAGCACCCCCATGATGTGCTCGACCCAGATGATGGTGATGCCGCGCTCGCGGCGGATATCGCTGAGCATGTCGGCGGCCTGATCCATTTCCTTCTCGTCGAGACCACCGAGGCTTTCGTCGGCGAGAAGCAAGCGCGGCTGCGTGGCCAGCGCCCGAGCCAGTTCCAATTTTTTCAACCCGGCGGCGCCCAACCCGTCGACCCGCGCGCGGGGATCGGACGAAAGCTGCGTGAGCTCCAGCGCGTCCTCGGCGAGGCGCCATGCCTCATCGCGGGAGATCAACTGGTTGGCGCCGTAATAGGCGGCCACCGCCACATTCTCCAAGACGGTCAGTTTTCGAAACGGTCGCGGAATCTGGTAGGTTCGCGCGATTCCCTTATGGCAGACCTGGGTGGGGGCGAGACCCGTGATGTCCCGCCCCTCCAGGGTTATGCTGCCTGCCGTCGGCGTGAGGGCGCCGGCGATGAGGTTGAAGGTGGTGCTTTTCCCCGACCCGTTCGGGCCGATCAGGCCGAGGATTTCACCCTCGTTCAGATCGAACTCGATCCGATCGACAGCCGTGAAGCCGCCGAACTTCTTGGTCAGGTCGCGGACCTGCAACATAGCGCTCATCGCCGCTCTCCGTTTGTGCTCGTCGACGTGTACTCAACGGGCGTAGCTGTTACCCGCCGGCAACGGCATCACCGGATCCATGGTTTGGATCGCCGTCGGCCAAACGATCTTGGTCTGGCCATCGACGTACTGCATCACCACGGGCGAGGAACGGCTGTTCTGGCCGGCCATCTTGCTGCCCGGCGGATCGAACTTCACACCATAGCCCTGGATCGTGCCGCCAACCGGAATGTCGGTTTCCAGCGCCGACAACCGCAAGGCGTCCGGTGAGTATCCGCCATGCTTGGCGATGGCGCGGGGCAGGACGTCGGTGAAGAAGATCCAGGACTGATTGAAGCCCATCGAGGTGTGCGGCGGCACCTCGGTCGCACCGGTCTTTGCCTTGTAGCGTTTCACCATCTCGGCGGTCAGATCGCCAAGACCCGACGCCAACGTCTTCGGGTCGAGCAATTGGGCCGCCACCGGGTCGACGTTGAAGATGTAATCGCTGTCCTTGCCGAAGGCCGCCTTCAGCTTGTCGATCTGGCCGTAACCGGCGCCATGACCGATCAGCGCGCGCCACTTCAGGCCCTGCTCCTTGGCCTGCCGCAGGAACAGGGTGATGTCGGGGTTGTAGCCGGTGTGCAGAATGACGTCGGGCTGTGCCCGGCGCAGTTTGGTCACCAGGCTCGACAGGTCCGGCGCGGTGGCGGAATAGCCTTCATTCTGGACGATCTGCATGCCGTACTTCTTGCAGTTCTCCTCGTTGCCCGAGGCAACGCCGGAGCCATACGGGCCATCCTCATGGATGATCGCGACCTTGAGGTCCTTCGGCTCGATGCCCAGCTTGGCCTTGGAATACTCGTTCAGGAAGGTGCAGGACGCCCAGCCGAACTGATCGGAATGCACCTGCCCACGGAACACGTATTTCAGGTTCTTGTCCTTGAAGACGGCGGACGACACGCAGACGTTCGCCCACAGGAACTTCTTCTGCGCGTCGACCTTCTGGGCCATCGGCACGCAATGGGCCGATGAATACACCCCCATCAGAAGATCGACCTTTTCCTGGTCGAGCAGACGGGTGGCTTCGTTGATCGCGACCTCGGCCTTGGACTGAGCGTCGGCGACGATGGTCACGATCTTGTGCCCGCCGACCCCGCCGCGCTCGTTGATCAGCTCGACGGCGATCTCGGTGCCGACGGCGGCGGCGGTCGAACCACCCGCCGCGAACGGACCGGTGAAGTCGTAAATAACCCCAATGCGGATCGGCTCCGCGGCCTGGGCCGTGGCAAGCGGCAGCACTAAGACCGCCGTGCCCAGCACGGTGGCGGCGGCCCGACGCACGGATGTCGTGAACGTCATGACGTTTCCTCCAGCTCCTTGAGCGTTGATTGGCCGGCAGTCCCGGCTCTTGTAGGGACGGCAAGTGTCGGGAGCCACCGGCTCAAGAGTCAAGCCTCGACTAAGAAAAAATAAAATTTAAATATAAACAACAATAATATCATAGTATTACTTCATTAAATCACTGCAACAAAGATAATATTTTATATATTAAGTAAAATATAAAAAACTGTAACTTTTTGTTACTTATCACTGCCGGAGAAAGCGCCGCCTTGCCGACGCCGACTTGGAATGGGTAAGCTGCCGAAACAGCACGAGAGGCGTCACAAGACATGCATACCGTCGATTTTCAGCTCGGGGGATACCGCTTCGCGCCGGGGGTTTTTCAGTATTCCGCCGGGGTGGTCGCGATGGAAGGGCACCACATCCGGCGCGTGCGGTTTCGCCGGCCGATACCGATGCGCGAGGGTTTCCAACGCATCGAAGCACTGCTTACGGCGCTCGAACGACCGCGAACCGCCTTTTGCGCCTGTGAGATGCGGTCACCCGGGCAATTCTCCGAGGACGGGTTTCGACGGTTCAATGAAACCTATGTCGAGACGCTCGCGCGGTGGGGCCTGTACGACGGCGCCACGAATCCGGTGGCGCGCAGCAACGTCTGTCCGGAGATCGGCGCGCCGGCCGAGCCGTCGTTCCACGCCTTCTGCTTCACCGTGAAGACCGACCCATCGGAGACCACGGACGTAGCGCCGTCCTTCGTCGTCGCCGGCAGTGGAGAGGCGCCCGAGGGCAAGAACAACTACCGCGACCACATTGTGCGACTCGGCGACATCGGCGCCGAGGGTTTGCGGGAAAAGGCGCGGTTCGTGCTCGCCGAGATGGAGCGGCGTCTCGGGCTTCTCGGCGCCAGTTGGCGCGATGTCACCGCCACCCAGGTCTACACCGTGCACGACTTCCACCCGTTTCTGCGTGACGAGATCGTCACACGCGGCGCGGCACCCGACGGCCTGACCTGGCATTTCGACCGGCCGCCGGTGGTGGACTTGGAATTCGAAATGGACTGCCGTGGCGTGGCCGACGAACGGGTGCTGTGACGCCGGTGTTGGATGCACAAGAGCTGGCCCGTGCTCAAGCGGCCTCGCTAAACCTCCAGCCATTCCCGCCGGATGTGCTCGTTGGTACGGAACGCGTCGGGCGTGCCCTCGAACACAAGCTGGCCGTGGCCCATCACCAGGATGCGGTGGGAGATTTCGAGCGCGATGGTCAGTTTCTGCTCGACCAACAGGATGGCGACCCCGCGCCGGGCGATCTCGCGCAGCAGCTCGGCGACCCGCTCGACCATCTGCGGGCTCAAGCCCTCGGTCGGCTCGTCGACCATGATCAGGTCGGGGTCGCCCATCAGGGTACGGCACATGGTCAGCATCTGCTGCTCGCCGCCGGAGAGCACGCCCGCCAACACGTCGACGCGCTCCCCCAGGTTGGGGAACAGCGTGAACATATCCTCCATCGCCCAGCGGTCATCGCCGCTAGGCTTGGCCCGTTTCATACCAAGCGCCAGGTTCTGCCGCACCGTGAGGGTCGGGAAGATGTCGCGATTCTCCGGCACGTAACCGATGCCAAGCCGGGCGATCTGATGCGCTTTGAGCCCGGCGATTTCCTGACCCTTGAAGACGATGGAGCCGACCGGCGGCACCTCGCCGATCACCGCCTTGCAGGTGGTGGTGCGGCCCACCCCGTTGCGGCCGAGCAGGCTGACGATCTCGCCTTCGCCCACCTCGAACGAGACGCCCTGCAGGATGTGGCTCTTGCCGTAATAGGCATGCAGATCGTGGACGCTCAGCATCAGGCCACGCCCTCCACGGCATCGTCGGTTACGCCGAGATAGGCTTCCTGCACCGCCTTGTTGGCGCGGATATTGGCCGGGGTATCGGTGGCGATGATCTCGCCATAGACCAGCACACTAATCCGATCGGCCAGGTTGAACACCACGCCCATGTCATGCTCGACCATCACCAGGGTCTTGCCCACGGTCACTCGGCGGATCAGCTCGACCGCTTGTTCGGTCTCGGAATGGCTCATCCCCGCCGTCGGTTCGTCCAGCATGATGACCCCGGCACCACCGGCGATGGTGATGCCGATCTCCAGACCCCGCTGCTCGGCATAGGTCAGCACGCCGGCTGGGGTTTCAGCGCGGTCGGCGAGGCCGATTTCCTCCAGCACCGCCATGGCGCGGTCGTTGAGGTCGCGCTGATTGTCCACCAGCTTCCAGAAGCAGTAGCGATACTGCTGCGACCACAACAGGCCGCAGCGGATGTTCTCAAACACCGACAGGCGCGGGAAGATGTTGGTGATTTGGAACGAGCGGCTGAGCCCCCGGCGGTTGATCTCATAGGGCGGGAGGTCGGTCACGTCCTCGCCGTTCAACCGGATGCGCCCCTCGGTCTTGTCGTATTTACCGCTGATCAGGTGGAACAGGGTCGACTTGCCGGCGCCGTTCGGCCCGATGATGGCGTGCCGTTCACCCTTTTCGATCGCCAGATCGACGCCTCGGATGATCTCGGTCAGCCCGAAATTCTTGCGCACGCCGTCCAACTCAAGCGCGGCCACCGTCATGACGTTCCTTCCCCAGCGGTCATGTCGTTCGCCGCATGCCACGCTTCCCGAACTTGCGAGGACTGGTGCCACGTGCCGTAACCACCGGCCAGCAGGCAGACCAGCCCCAGCGCCCAGATGCCCATATTGCCAATGTCGAATACCGTGCCGAGCCAATGGAACTCGGTATGGCCGACGATGCCGGCGTTGGCCACATGCCCGGCCTCCAGCAACGTCACGAAGCCGAACAGCGCCACCGCCAATGGCATTCCCACCTTCAGATAGGGCACGATCAACAGCCCCAGCCGCCGGGTTTTGAAGGCAATCCCGTGCATCATGATCAGGCCGGTCAACCCGCGCGGGACATACATCACCGTCAGCACGAAAAGAATGCCGACATAGAGCTGCCACAGCTCGGTATGGTTCGACAGAACGGTCTGCAGCAGGGTCAACAGGATGGCGCCGACGATCGGTCCAATGAAGAACCCGATGCCGCCGATATACGCCATCAGCAGCACCCCGCCGGAGGTCACCAGGTTCAGGTTTTCCTCGGTCAGGATTTCGTAGTTGATGGCGAACAGCCCGCCGGCGGCGCCGGCGAAGAAGCCCGACGCCACGAATGAGATGAAACGCACCATCCGCTGGCTGTAGCCGACGAACTCCGCCCGCTCGTCGTTGTCGCGCACCGCGTTGGCCATGCGCCCGGCCGGGGTCCGCGAGAACAGGTACATCAGGAGCGCGGTGACGAACACCACGACGGCGGTCAGGTAATAGACCTCGATCTCGGTCAGGAATTCGTAGCCGAACACCGGCGGGCCCATGGTGCGGTCGCCGCTGATCCCCTCCTCGCCGCCGAAGAAGGCGACGAAGATGATCGAGCACGCGGCCACCAACTCACCCACGCCGAGGCTGATCATGGCGAACACGGTGCCGGCCCGCCGGGTCGAGAAGCTGCCGACGATGATCGCGAAACCCATGCCGAACAGCCCACCGATGAACGGCACGACCGGGAGCGGAATATAGAGTTCCTCGAACTCGATGATGTTGATCACATGCATCGCCATGAACCCGCCAAGCCCGAAAAACACGGCATGGCCGAAGGACAGCATCCCGCCCTGGCCCAGCAGCATGTTGTAGCTGAGCGCGAACACGATCGAGATGCCCATCTGGTTCATGATGGTCACCGCGACCGGGCTGTTGAACAGCAGCGGCAGCAACAGCACGATGACCAACGCACCGAGCCACAGGCCGATCTGGCCACCCGGCAGGCGGCGATCGGCGAGTGCAAGGCCGAGAGGGGTGGCGGTGCTCATGTCTCGCGTTTCCCCATCAGGCCGGTCGGGCGGAAGATCAGGATCAGAATCAGCAGGATGTACGGCAGGATCGGGGCGATCTGCGGCAACGACAGGGTCCACAGATCGCGCAGCGCATGATCGGCGTCGAACGACACCCCGATCGCCAGCAGCAGGTCGGAGACCGACCAGTCAAGCGAGATCGCGAAGGTCTGCAGCCAGCCGATCAGCAACGAGGCGACGAACGCGCCAGTCAGCGAGCCGAGCCCGCCGACCACCACCACCACGAAGACGATCGAGCCGAGCACGAACGCCATACCCGGGAAGGTGCCGAGCGCCGGCCCGGCGATCACCCCCGCCAGCCCGGCCAACGCCGAGCCGACGCCGAACACACCCATGAACACCAACGGCACGTTGTGGCCGAGATTGGCGACGGTATGCGGGTGGGTGATGGCGGCCTGGATGATCAAGCCCACACGGCTGCGGCTCAGCACCGTGAACAAGCCAACAAAGATCGCCACCGAAATCAGGATCATGAACACCTTGTAGGCTGGGAAATTCTGGCCGTAGAGCGTGAACAGCGGGAAATGCAGCAGCTCCGGCTCGCTGTAATCCTTGGTCGCCTTGCCCCAGAAGAACTGGACAATCTCCTCGATCAGGAAGGCGAGCCCAAAGGTGAAGATCAGCTCCGCCACATGGCCCCAGCGGTGGACATAACGCAGCCCGTAACGCTCGATCAACGCGCCGACCAAGCCGACCAACAGCGGGGCGATGATCAGCCCCGGCCAGAAGCCGACATATTGGGAGATGGTGTAGGCGAAATACGCCCCCAGCATGTAGAAGCTGGCGTGCGCAAAGTTCAACACGCCCATCATGCTGAAAATAAGGGTCAAACCGCTCGACAGCATGAACAGCAGCAGACCGGTGACGAGGCCGTTCAGCAGCGAGAAGATCACCAACTCGACCATGGTTGATCCGTTCCTCGATCATGATGTCGCGGATGATCACGCCCGGCCGGGTTTCCGGCCGGGCGTGGGTTGTCGTGCTAGGCGAGGCGAACCAGCGTCAGCTCGGCCGCTCCATCTTGCAGCTGGTGGCGCTGTTCAAGCCGGCCATCGGCACGGACGACTCCGTCACCAGGCCATAGCCTGAATTGTCGGCGTCGATCACCACGCCCTTGTTGGTGTGGACGGTGATGTAGATGTCCTGGATCGCCTGGTGATCCTTGGCCCGCATGATCACCTTGCCGCCCATGATGCTGTCGTACTCCATGCCTTCGAGCGCGAGACCAACCTTGACCGGATCGGTCGAGCCGGCCTTCTCGATCGCCTTGGCCAGCATCTCGACCACATTGAAAATCCGGGCCTGATTGAGGTCGTTGTTCGGGTACTTGGCCTTGAACTTATCGTTCAGCATCTTGAACGCCGGTGCCGGCGGGTTCAGCGCGCCCTCGCGGACCGAGCGGATGATGCCCTCGCCCAACGGCCCGAACGTGGCGGTGATGCCGTCATGGGCCGCGTAGTAGGTGTAGATCGGTGAATCAACGCCGCTTTCGATGATTGCCTTGCCCAGGCCAACCATGTCCGCGCCCCAGTTGCCGGTGATCACCGCGTCGGCGCCCGAGGCCTTGATCTTGGTGGCATAGGGGGTGAAGTCCTTGACCTTGCCGATCGGGTGCAGCTCGTTGCCGACGATCTCCACATCCGGGCGTTTCTTTCCCAGATCGCTCACGGCGGCGGCGGCCACGGCCTTCCCGAAGCTGTAGTCCTGGCCGATGATGTAGACTTTCTTGATGTTCGCGTTCTTGGCGATCACGTCGGTCAAGGCGTCCATCTTGATGTCAGCGTTGGCGTCGAAGCGGAAGTGCCAGAAGTTGCACTTGTCGTTGGTCAACGCCGGATCGACCGCCGAGTAGTTCAGGAACAGCACCCGCTGATCCGGGTTGCGCTTGTTGTGCTTTTCAACCGCATCGGTCAGCGCGTTGGCCACGCCGGACGAGTTGCCCTGGGCGATGAACTGAATACCGTCACTGATCGCGCGTTTGAGCTGGATCAGGCTTTCCTTCGGGCTGATCTTGTTGTCGAGCGGCACGATCTCCATCATCCGGCCGCCCAGGACCCCGCCGTTCTTGTTCACCAGCTCGTCGACGGCGAACTCGAAACTGCGAAGCCCGGACTCGCCGGTGGTGGCGAACGGCCCGGACAACGGGTCGATGAAGGCGATCTTGATCGGTTCGGCGGCAAAAGCCAGTCCGGCCGATGCCGCCATGGCGATACCAACAGCCGCCGAGACGGCGGTTTTGCGAAGCGTGGACATGGGTTCCTCCCAGCCCGGATTTCACATGTGCACCGTTCATTTGACGCCAGCACTGTGCGATTGTGG
>JABMNR010000156.1 GCA_013203465.1 Alphaproteobacteria bacterium | reverse complement strand
CCCGGCGACCAGTGTCTCAAGATCGGCGATGCGAACGCCGGGCTGTGCGGTCAGCACAAGTTCGTCCGGTGCGTAGTCGATCACCCTGTTCAAGCCCGCCGTCGACACCACCAGATCGGCCGCGCCAAGGACACCGATCGCGCGTTTGGTGCCGCCGCCAATTACTTCGATATGCCGACCCTTTGCCCCGGCTTCGGCGACGGCATGCACCACCGCGTCAGGCGTTGCTGGCGAAATAGTACGGATCGGTACGTTTCGCATCAGAAGCGCGGCAAGTCAGGGAAGGCCAGCTTCCCGCGATGGACGTGCACGCGCCCTAGCTCAGCGCAGCGATGCAACACCGGGAAAACCTTGCCCGGATTGAGCAGCAGGCCGGGATCGAAGGCGCATTTGACTCGCTGCTGGCAGGCCAGATCGGTCTCGTCGAACATCTCGCCCATCAGATCGCGCTTCTCGACACCGACGCCGTGCTCGCCGGTCAGCACGCCGCCTACCGCCACGCACAGCTTCAGGATATCGGCCCCGAAGGCCTCGGCCTTTTCCAGGTCGCCGGGAATGTCAGCGTCATACAGGATCAGGGGGTGCAGATTGCCGTCGCCAGCGTGGAAGACATTGGCGACGCCCAGTCCGTACTGCGTGCCGAGCTCGGAGATCCGGCCAAGCACCTGTGGCAGCTTTCCGCGCGGGATGGTGCCGTCCATGCAGAAATAGTCCGGCGCGATCCGGCCCACCGCCGGGAACGCGGCCTTGCGACCGGCCCAGAATGCCTGACGTTCCGCCTCCGACTGTGACACGCGCTCGAAGGTGACGCCGCGGGCCGCCGCCATTATCCGGATAAGATCGACAAGTTCATCGCACTCGGCTTCCGGTCCATCCAGTTCGACGATCAACAGGGCTGCGCAGTCGACCGGGTATCCCACACCCACGAACGCTTCGGCCGCCCTGATCGCGGGACTATCCATCATTTCCAGGCCAGCCGGGATCACGCCGGCCGCGATGATGTCTCCCACCAGCGCACCAGCTTCCTCGACGGAATGAAACCCCAGCAGCATCGCCTTGGCGGTTGCGGGCTTCGGCAGGATGCGCACCGTCACCTCGGTCACAATGCCCAGCAGACCCTCCGAGCCCGTGACGAGCCCCAATAGGTCATAGCCGTCGGCGTCCATCGCCTTGCCGCCCAGGCGCACGATTTCACCGCTCATCAGCACCAGTTCGCAGCCCAGCAGGTTGTTGGTGGTCAGGCCGTATTTCAGGCAGTGCACGCCGCCGGAGTTCTCCGCCACGTTGCCACCGATCGAGCAGGCGATCTGCGACGACGGGTCGGGGGCGTAGTAGAAGCCGTTCTCCTGCACCGCGTGGGTGATGCCGAGGTTGGTCACCCCCGGCTGGGCGGTGACGGTACGATTCGCGTAATCGATGTCGAGGATGCGGTTGAACTTGCCCAGGCCGAGCAGCACCCCGTCGGCCAGCGGCAACGCCCCGCCCGACAGCGAGGTCCCGGAGCCGCGCGGCACCACCTTGATGCCGTTCGCGTGACAGTAGCTCAGAACCTCGGCCACCTGCGCGGTGGTTTCCGGCAACACCACGATCATCGGCACCTGAGCGTAAGCGGTCAGCCCATCGCTCTCGTAGGGCTTCATCTCGCGCTGGTCGGCGATCACGCCCTCGCCCGGCACGATCGCCATCAGGTCGCGGACGATGTCGCCACGGCGCCCCAGGACCGCTTGGTCCGGCTCCGGCATCTTCATGGCCGCCTCCCCGTCGGTTGCCTCTCGCGATCCGCCATCTTAGCGCGGCGGCGCTCGGGTGTTGCCCGTGGCGGACATATACCAAGGTTCACGGATAGAGACCCATGGAGATCGCCCGAGCGCGCGCGCAATTCAAGCGCGGCACCGTTTTGCCACGGATCCAATGACGATTGAATTGTTTCCGACACACGAAGAGCGGCACGGCGTCTCCGCCGGCCGCTCGATCACGCGCCATCCGTCCCCCCCGTTCGGGATTGGGGACGCAGACGCCAAGCGTCAGCCCTGGCGCGCCTTGAAGCGCGGGTTGGTCTTGTTGATGACGTACACACGACCCTTGCGGCGGACGATCCGGCAGTCCTTGTGGCGCAGCTTCAGGGTCTTCAGCGAGTTGGCGACACGCATCGCTCGTCTCCCGGTTTTCGAAGAGCGCGGAACCTACGAGGCGCTCGGACCTCTGTCAACCATCGGAATTATCACCCGGCTTGATGGCGAAGAACCGGCACAGCGCGATTTCGCCGCTGGTGAGCAACGCCACCCGCCGGGCCCAATCCTCGGTCTCTTGCATCAAGGTCTCCGCGACGATGATCGGCTGCGACGCCAAATCATCACGGTTGGCTTCCTTGAGAAACCGCGCGAAGTCCCGGCGGATCAACTCGACATGGGCGGCCGAGCGATCCTCCATGATACGAATGTCGAAACCAAGATCCGACAGCGCGGTCTCGTAGGCGTCCTTGGTCCACAACTCGACGGGGGTTGGCTGCGTTTCAAACCAGCGCCGCACGTCATCCGACGGGCCATCGTCGCTGGTCAGCACATAGTCGGTCATGACGAACTGGCCCCAGTCCTTGAGAATGCTATGCACGTGGGTCAGCATCCGGCTTTTGTTCTCAACCCGGTGCATGGATTCCCGGCTCAAGACCGCATCGAAGCTTTTCGATCGCAGCGTCACGGTTTCCGGGTCGTACTGCCGGACCGACACCTGATCGCCGCCCTGCAGGCTTGGCAGCCGCGCCTTCGCCAACGACGCCAGCGCCTCGTTCGGCTCGTAGCCGGTAACCCAGATGCCATAGCGCTCAACCAACGCGGCGCTCGGTCCGCCCATGCCGGCGGAGAGATCAAGAAAGGAATGCGCCGACGTCAGCCCCAAGGGGTTGACCAACTCGATCGCCTCCGCGGCCCCGCCGGGTACCGTGTAGCCCGCACCGAACAGACGCTCGGCCACCTCGACCCGGGCGGTCGGCCACACCGAATCCTGCGGCGTCAAGTCATCGGCATCCAGGCTCGGAAGCGTGGGCAGGTCGAATGACAGCGCGGGCGAGCCATCGTTCGCGGCGCCCCTGCCGGCACGCCACATCGAGTACTCTTCGGCGTCGTAGCCGTTCCACCACGCCTCCAACCGGAGCCGCCAGGGCGAAGCACTCAAGTTTGAATTCATCGTCGCAACACTCATGGAAACCGCCATCACGCCGTCAGAGGAATCTCATGGGAGTCAGATTTACCCTCAAACTGTAAACAAATCGTTTTTGCACATAGTGAACAAACCGTTGACAGCGCAACCGGCCGGGGCGAGCGTCAATCTCGTTCCTGGGAGCGCGTTTCCATGACCCATCCATCTCCCCGCGATCAGGCCAAGGGCCTGGTCCTGGCGGTGCTTGGCGTGCTGATTCTGACGCCCGACACATTGATCATGCGTCTGGTCGGGGCCGAGCCGTGGACCACGCTGTTCTGGCGCGGCGCGATGATGACGGTGGGTTTTGTCCTGCTGGCGCTGGTCTGGTATCGCGGCCGCACCGTGGCCGCCATTCGGGCGATCGGTGGGCTGGGGCTGTTGATCTCGGTCATCTGGACCTGCAACACCGTGTTCTTCGTGGTCTCGATCAGCCTGACCTCGGTCGCCAACACCCTGATCATCGTCGCCTTGGCGCCGTTGTTCGCGGCGGTGATTGGGATCGCCGCCCTGGGCGAGCCGGTTCGGCCGCGCACCTGGCTGGCGATCGCCGTCGCTTTCGCCGGCATCGCCGTGATCTTCGCCGACGGTTGGCGGACCGGCGCCCTGGTCGGCGATCTGGCCGCCGTCGGCACGGCGGTCGGGCTCGCCGCGCATTTCGTGCTGGTGCGCGCCGCCCGGCCGGTCGACATGACCCCGGCGGTCGGCCTGTCGGGGATCACCACCGCCTTGGCCGGCCTGGTGGGCGCGCACAGCCTGGCCCTGCCGCCGGAGGGCGTCCTGATGATGGCGGGGCTCGGAATCCTCATCCTGCCCCTGTCGTTCGCCATGATCACGCTGGCGCCGCTTTACATCCCCGCCGCCGAGGTCAGTCTGGTGCTGTTGCTGGAGACCGTGCTGGGGCCGCTGTGGGTATGGCTGGCGCTCGCCGAGGACCCGGGGCCGCGCACCCTGATCGGCGGCGGGGTGGTGCTGGCCGCCCTGCTCCTGCATTCGGCGTTGAGCCTGCGCGCGTCGAGACAGCAACGCCGAGCGGCGGCGCCCGCCCTTTAGCGCACCAGCCCGTCCAGCAACCGCGCCGACGCGCCCTGCAGCAGCGAGGTGTCGGTGCCCATGACGAAGAATTGGTAGCCGCGTTCGATCTTGGCGTTGGCTTCCTCGGCCGACAGCGCCATGCCGCCGAGCGCGATCGGGCTCGCCTTGATCGCCGCCTCGGCCACCGCGATCGCCTCCAGCACCTCCGGGTGATCGCGCTGGCCGGGAAAGCCCATGCTGACCGAGAGGTCCATCGGCGCGATGTTGGCGATGTCGATACCCGGCACCGCGACGATCTCCTCGATGTTGTGGACCGCGTCGATGTGCTCGATCAGGATGACGTTCAGGATCTCGTCGTTGGCGACATCGAAATAGGCGTTGGCGTCCGGCAGCCCCCATCGGGCCGGGGCGTAGAACGGTCCCCAGCCGCGCACTCCCACCGGCGGATAGCGCACGGCCTGGACCGTCGCCGCCGCCAGCTCGGCGGTGTTGATCATCGGGAAGATCATGCCCATGGCCCCGCTGTCCAGCAGCGGCTTGCACAACGCGACATCCGGCGTCGATACCCGCACCAGCGGCGCGCATTTGGTGCCCGCCGTCGCCTGGATCAGGTGGTGCGCCGAGCCCAGGTCGATCGGCCCGTGCTCCATATCGATGAACAGATAGTCGTAGCCGGCGGCGGCGAGGATTTGCGCCACGTTCACGCTCGGCATGGTGATCAGCACCCCGACCCCGGCCTTGCCGGCCTCGATCCGCGCCTTCAATGGATTGATCCGCGCCATGGCTCCCCTCCGCTTCATCCGATGACCAAGTGTAGCGCGCGTTACGCGCCGTGTGCCATGCTCGGCGCCGTGTGCCGGAAACCGCCCCGTTGGACAGCCCATGACCGACCTCGCCATCGTCGACGCCCACCACCACCTGTGGGACCTGGAGCGCAACCACTACCCGTGGCTGGCCGACCATCCGGAGCCGAATTTCTTTCTTGGCGATTACACGGCGTTGAAGCGCAACTACCTGCCCGCCGACTACCGTCACGACGCCGAGGGCTTCCGCATCGTCAAGACGGTGCATTGCGAGGCCGAGTGGGACCGTGACGACCAAGTGGGCGAGACCGAGTGGCTGACCGCGATCGCCGCCGAGCACGGCATGCCGCACGCCGTCGTCGGCCATGTCTGGCTCGACGATCCGGTGGTGGAGGAAAAGCTGGCCGGGCATTGCCGCTCGCCATTGATGCGCGGCATCCGCTCCAAACCGGTGACCGCCGCCACCGCCGACGCGCCGCGCCCGGACGGCCCGCGCAGCTTGAGCGATCCGGCGTGGCGGCGCGGCTACGCGGGGTTGAGCCGACACGGGCTGTCCTATGATCTGCGGGTGCCGTTCTGGCATCTGGGCGAGGCGGCGCGGGTGATCGAGGCCCATCCGGAGACCCCGGTGGTGATCAACCATACCGGCTTTCCCTGGGACCGCTCGGATGAGGGACTGGCGGCGTGGCGGGCCGAGATGCTCGCGATCGCCCGGCTGCCTTGGGTGCATCTGAAACTGTCGGAGCTGGGCCTGAAGGACGCGCCGTGGACCGTCGAGAGCAACCGGCGCGTGGTGCTGGAGGCGCTGGAGATTTTCGGCGTCGAGCGTTGCATGTGGGCGTCGAACTTCCCGCCGGCCAGCCTGCGTATCGGCTTCCGCGATCAGCTGCTCGGCTTCCTCGATATTCTGTCCGGGCTGAGCCGGTCCGAGTTGGTGGCGGTGTTCCACGACAACGCCACCTGGTTCTATCGTCTGGAGGACTAACCTTGGCCGACTACCTCGAAACCTTCCGCTCCGCCGTGCCGCCGTGGGAATGCGACATCGTCGAGCATTTCACCGTGGCCTATTACTACGAGAAGTTCCGGGCCGCCGGCGACCGGGCGCTGCTTGGCCTCGGCGCCGACCCGGCGACGGCACGAACCACCGCCTGCCATACCCGCTACAAGAAGGAGCTGCGGGCGGGCGACGTCTACCGCATCGTCTCGGCGCCGATCGCCATCGACGGCGCCAGCGTGACCTTCGGCCACAGGCTGATCGACACCAACGCCGATGCGGTGGCCGCGACCACCGAGCAGACCATGACCCTGGCCGCGCCGATCATCCACGACCTGGCACCCTGGGACGGCGATCCGCGCGAGGAGCGCCCGGCCGTCGGCGACGGCCATACCTGGGTTCCGGCGGCGACCGACGTGGTGCTGCCGCGCGAGGTCGACGCGGCGGGCCGGCTGTCGCTCGACGCCTTGGTGCACCGCTTCACCGCCGCCGGGGGGCATCTGCTGGCCGCCGTCGGCTGGACGCCGAGCCACATGCGCAAGAACCGGATCGGCTACTCGACCTTCGAGTTCCAGATGACGCTGCGCGATCTGCCGTGGATCGGGGTGCCATTGGATACCGAATCCACCGTCGGCTCGATCGGCCGGTCGTCGATGCGCATGGTGCACCGGATGGTCCGCGCCGACACCGGCGATCTGGTGGCCGAGCTGTCGCAGTTCGGCGTGCACCTGGACATGGACGCCCGCCGTCCGTCCGCCATTCCGGACCCGATCGCCGGCAAGGCCCGCGCGTTGATGGGAGAGGCCGCCCCATGATCACGCGGGTTCTGGCCGCCCTGGTGTTGCTACTGGCCCTGGTGCCAAGCGGCGCGCGGGCCGAGCTGTTGTGGTCCCGGTCGTTCGAGAGCGCGGCGCTGGGCGGGCCAATGAAGTACTCGGTCTATCTGCCCAGCGGCTATCACGATCCGCGCCGGGACAAGGAACTGTTCCCCACGGTCTATCTGCTGCACGGGGTCGGCGACAACGAACGCGCCTGGGCCGCCTTCGGCCAGGTCGAGGCAACCATGGATCGGCTGATCGCCTCGGATGAGATCCCTCCCTTCGTCATCGTCATGCCGGCGGGCAAGAAAAGCTGGTTCGTCGATTCCGCCGATATCAACGGCGTCGGCGACTACGCCACCGCCGTGCGCGACGATTTGCGCGCCCATGTGGAGGCGGCCTATCGGGTGATCCCGGAGCGGCGCGGCCGCTTCGTCGCCGGGCTGTCGATGGGCGGGTACGGCGCGCTGCGGCTCGGCTTCGAGCGGCCGGACATCTACCGCGCGATCGGGGCGATGAGCTCGGCCCTGTGGCTCCGGGTCACCCCCGACTGGGTACCGAGCCGCCCGGAACGCCTGAAGCGGATTTTCGACGGCTCGTTCGGCGAGCCGTTCGATCCGAGCCGCTTCGTCGCCCTGCACCCGCGCGCCTATCTCGACCGCCTCAAGGCGTTCGACGGCCCGCTCGGCATCTACCTGATGGCCGGTGACGACGACCGCTTCGGCGCGCATCTGTCGACCGTCGAGCTGTACCGCGAGCTGCGGGATCGCGCGATTCCGGCCGAGTTGCGCATCGTCAACGGCCCGCACCAATGGCCGACCTGGCGCGACGGGCTGGCGCCGATGATGGGGTGGTTCGCCGGCGTGATGGCGACGGACGGGGGATAGGGGCGGGCGCTGTGTTGCCGCGAGCATCCTCTTCCAATCCCATGCCGGGCGTCAGTGTAGGCCGAGCGCGGCGGTCGGAAGCCAGGTGACGATAGCCGGCAAGGTCAACACCAGCGCGATCATCAGCAATTGGATCGCTACAAGCGGCACGACACCCTTGTATATGGCGAGCATCCGGATGTGCGGAGGCGCCGAGCCTTTCAGGAAAAAAAGCGCGAAGCCAAAGGGCGGCGTCAAGAACGAGGTTTGCAATACCAAGGCGATCAACGCGCCGATCCAGAGCCTGGAAAGTTGATCGCCGCCTACGTACTGGGAGAAGTCGAGAGTGCGAATGGCGGGGTATAGAATCGGCAATGAGACCAAGGTTATTTCGATCCAGTCAATGAAAAAACCAAGCACAAACAGGATCAGAAGAACAACCGCGAGCACCCCGAAATCAGAGAGTGCCAGACCGTCGAACAAGCCGATGGCGATGTCGTCGCCGCCGTAGAAGCGGAAGACAAGCGAGAACACGCTTGCTCCCATGACCACGAAGAACACCATCGCGGTGATGGTCATGGTGCGGAACAGCGCTCGCCGCAACAGGGACGGATCAAACCCGCGATAGACAAAAATGAGACATGCCGCCCCAACGGCTCCGACGGCAGCGGATTCCGACGGAGCCACCCACCCGGCGACGATGGAGCCGAGCACAAACACGATCAGACCCACGGGCAGCACGAAACTTCGCAGGCATTGACCCAGCAAGGAATGCCCGTCGCTCTTCAAGACAACGTCATCGACGGGGCGGCGCCAGATGGCATCGGCGGTGATAAAATACACGCTGAACGCCAGTGCCAGCCCAAGGATGGGAATGAGGGGCGCCAGAAACATGGCCCCAATGGTCAGCTCCAGGGCGTCGGATAGAAAAAACAGCATGATCGCGGGTGGCGCGATCACCCCCAACGTACCCGCCGCGGCAATGGCGCCGGTCGCGATTTCCGGCCGATAACGCTGCTCCAGCATGGTCGGCAGCGCGGCCAGGGCGATGGTCGCCACCGACGCGCCGATCACGCCCGCCATCGGCGCCAGAAGCAGGCCGATCAAGATCACCGACACACACATGCTGCCCGGAACTCGTGACAGTATCCTTTGCAGGAAGAGCAACAGCTCACGCGCGGCGCCGCTGATTTCAAGCGCCACCCCCATGAACAGGAGCATCGGCACGGCGGGGTAGATCAGGTTTTCGCCAACCGCGCTGTAGATGCGGTACGGAATCAAAAACAACGAGGCGATCGGGAACTCATCCACCGCCATGCCGATGAAGGCAAAGCCGATGCTGACCCCGGCCAGGATGCTGCCGACCGGAAAGCCGGTGAACAGCAAGGCCGCCAAGGAGAGCAGCATCAAGATAGGAAAATAGTCGACCAGCATCAGGGATCGCGATCGTCGGACTGAGCTGGGCGGGCCAAGCGGTAGCACGCGGCGAGAAAAAGCAGGATCGCGCCGATCGGCAGCGCCGACTTGACGATCCAGCGAGAAGACAAGCCAAGGGCGGCGCGCGAGCCTTCATCTTGCACATAGGACAGCCAGGTCATGCGGGCGCCGAACCACAAAAGCACCAGAGATAACGGGATCAGCAAGGCGATCAACAGAACCCGTTCGATCAGGCGTTTCGTTCGGTCCGGCAGGCGCTCGCGCAGGATGTCCACCCGCACATGGCGATCCTTGAGATGGGCATAACCAATGCCGAACATCACGCAGGCGAAAAAGAAATGCCACGTCAGCTCCTGCAACGGCGTCGACCCCAATTGCAGAAACCGCCGGGTGGCGATGTCGAAAATCGACGTCAGCGTCAGCCCCGGCAGGAACACCAACGCCGCCGCCGCACCGCCTGACAGGACAGTCTTCTTGATGGCCTTTAAACGGGGATTGATCTTGGCATGCGCATTCGCACCGCCGGTGCGCCGGTTCGCGACACCTGGCTGCTGTTGGTGTCCTCCGAGGATGTCAACCTGGAGGTCGGCCGGCGCAAGCTGGAGGTGTTTGACCGCGTGT
>JABMNR010000013.1 GCA_013203465.1 Alphaproteobacteria bacterium | reverse complement strand
TTCACCCTCTGGGTTCCGCATCTTACCCGCCCTCCAACCAACCCAACATACTGATATGTATACCACAATCGCACAGTGCTGGCGTCAAATGAACGGTGCACATGGGAAATCCGGGCTCAGTATGGATAAAGATTCGATTTTTCCGTTGCAGGGTGCTCTGGGCTACGAGATTACGCAGACGTTGTTTGTGGGAAAGCATACATTGCTAGTAGAGGGGCCGTCCGACATTCTCTACATCAAGGCAGTGTCTGGGGAGTTGTTGAGAAGAGGGCGCATAGGGCTTGACCCTGAATGGGTCATATGCCCCACTGGAGGACTAGATAAAATTCAGGCGTTTGTTTCACTTTTTGCCGGAAATGAGCTGGATGTGGTAGCTCTGACAGACTACGCTAAAAAAGGAAGAACAAAACTTGAAGCGATTCGGCAGAGCGAGATATTGAAAACGGGAGGCTTATTTACTATTGCCGATTTTGTATCTAAGGAGGAAGCGGATGTCGAGGATATGTTCGAGCCCGAGTGTTTTGTTGATATTATAAATAACGCATACGGCCTGCCAAATAACCACGCATTGACGATGGATATTCTGGACGCAGCCGACCAAAACACTGTTCGGTTAGTAAAGAAAGCGGAAGCGTATTTCAATTTGCTTCCAAATGAATTCCCGACATTTGATCATTTTTACCCTTCTTCCTGGTTAATTCAAAATCCTCAGATTTTGCAGGAAGAGACACCGGCCATTCTGGCGACGCTTGAGCGTTTCGAAAAGCTCTGCAAGGCAATCAACGATCTGAAGGCAGAACGCTAACCCGGATAATTCATGACGTTAGCGGCGCGGGCGATTTTGGTCGCGGTATTGTGTGGCGCCTTGGGCGCTGGACGTCGGTTTTGTCGGCTTGCAGGGATGGGCTCGGTCTGGGGCACGCCGCCCCGCCGCTCAGGGCGGTAGCTTGGCGAGGCGCGTGGCCAGCATGATCATATCGGCCTGATACGGGCAGCCGGTGGGCAGCGAGAGCTTGATCCGGGTGACCTTCTCGGTGACCCGGCCGGCGATCTTGATCAGGGCGAGGCGGATGGTGTCGAATTGGGCGTCGCGCCAGAACGAGGTTTTCGGCGCCAGGCCGCGCAGGCTGTGGATCAGCCAATAGGCGGCGGTGTGGATCAGCAGGCGGAACTGGTTGGCGGTGGCGCTGCAGCATGACGTTCGGTCGGAGGCGAGATGCCGCTTGTGCGCCTTGATCAGGTTTTCCATCTGGCCGCGCGCGCAGTAGATTTTCTCGTAGAGCGCTTGCGGCGTACCTTTCAGGTTGGTGACGATAAACCGGCCGTCGGTCCCTTGGGCCGAAGCCTCGACGCGGGCGACGACGGGACGCTCGACCTTCCAGGACTTGGCGGCATACGTGAAGGCCGCGAAACGGCGGACTTTGTCATCGCCGCCGTCGAGGCGCGCCAGCGCGGCGTCGTCGGTCAGATCGGTGACGCGGGCGCGCAACACCGGGTTGGTGGCCAAGCCGAAGATGTAGGCGACGCGGTTGCGCTCCAGCCAGTCCATGGCCTGATGGCGGGCGTAGTGGCTGTCGCCGCGTACCACGATGTCGACGCGCGGCCGGCGGGCCCGGATGGCGCGCACCACATGGCGCAACACCAGCGCCACCTCGGTGCCGCCCGGGGTCTTGCCTGGACGCAGGATCACGGCGACCGGTTTGCCGGTGGCGGCTTCGTAAATGTGGATCGGCTTAAAGCAGCGGCTGTCGTGATAGGCGTTGAACAGCGCCAATTGCTGGCCGCCATGGACCCGATCCTCGGTGTCGTCGATATCCAGCACGATGCGCCGTGGCACGGTTTGGAAGCTATCGCAAAACAGCTCGATCATCGCCGCCATCATGCGGATCAACGCGGTCCGGCCGGGCAGGTTCTCCAGCCGGCTGATGGTCGGTTGCGAGCACAGCGCACCGCCGCTTTCGGGCAGCCGACCGACCGCCATCTTGAAGGCCGGGTCGACGCGCAGGGTCTCGCTGTCATTGGCATCAGGATAGCCGCCAGCGATCATCAGCATCCGAAAACGGATCATCTCGGCCAGCGTGTGTTGGATACGCCCGCGATCACGCGGGTCCGTCAAGCACCCGGTCAAGCGCTCGGCAATGCCAAGCCGGCGTTCGATCCCGGCCAGCAACAGGATTCCCGCATCCGAGGTCAACCGACCGCCGTCGAAAGCAGCCTGAACCGGCTTGCCGCCGACCGGTGACAATCCCGGCAAAAACTCGCTACGATGGTTCATGGCGGGCGCGAACTCCGTTGATCCGTGGTGAGACTGCGTCGACACCAGAATCATACACGATATCAGCGCGTTATATCGTGTCCGCCGCCTAAATCGGTACACGTGGTGAATTATCCGGGCTAGCGCTGTCCTGTTTTGCGAAAAATGCCATTAAGCTATAAGATCATTTTTCACGAGAGCCAAACTGTGCCCCCGCACCGGCGGAGTGTCCGGGAAATCGTGAAGCATTCCAAAAATAAGAGTAGACACCTCCTGATCAGGCAAGTGTAGTTGTGTAGCAATATCCCGGAATGTAGTACGATCAGCCCACAAGGATTTCATTACCTTATCCCACACAACTGACTTCTCTCGTTCAATTCCATTAGGTTCTTTATTCTTATATCTAACCCTAATCTGTATACAAAAATCTCTATACTGCCAGTCTGATATTCTATTAAGCCTATGTAAACGAACAACGAGTGCTAAAAGTGAAACTTTCCATAATTTTTTATACTGTATAATTTGATTTAGAGAATTAATCGAACTTATCTTTGAAATAACACTTGATTTAGGCATAAGAAAAGCAGAGGCAAATCTATTTGCCTGATCCTCTGCTTCACGCCCAGTAACACCACCATCTTGATGCAATATGAGGTGTCCTAATTCATGGGAAGCATCAAAACGACTGCTTTCCGATGTCTTCTTTGTATTTAAAAAAACAAACGGTTTATCATTTTTCCACAACGAAAAAGCATTTACTCTTAAGGAATTTTCAGCTAAAGAAAATACTCGAACACCTTTAGACTCCAGCAAGTGCACTAAATTTGAAATGGGCTCTTCGCCAATGCCCCAGTCCTGACGCAGGACAACTGCTGCTGTTTCTGGATCGAATAGATTAAGATCAGGGATATCTACGCGAGGTAAATCAAATAATCCTTCAATCCAATCCGAAACCTCAAAACCAATAGCGCCTGCAGCCAACGCCGCATCTCGCTCTGCAGCAGACATAGCACGTTGACTCCGGAAACTAACTAAATCAGCGCTTGGAATTTCCAAATCTGATCCAAAGAAAAATTCACGCGGATAGTCCAGAACCTCAGCTATCTTTGAAACAGTCTCGTTCTTAGGATCACTCCCCCCCTGTTCAATACGCGTAATAGTATGCACTGCCACGCCCACTTTTTCCGCAAGCAGCTTCTTTGTCAGCATTCGCCGCTGACGGGCAATGCTGAGCCTAAGCGGATTAAAGGCCATTGTTATTTCTTTCGAACAACAGGGATGTCGAATTCAGATTCGTTGCCCGAATGCTTCTTCTTGACAGGAACACCACCGCCAAAATCACCACCGAAGAGAAAGATGCGCTCTGAGAAGCCTTCAAAAAACCCATCCGCCGTTTCGATCACACAAGAAAGTTCAGCGCGAACATCGTCGTCTTCATGGAAAACACACAGGGCATAAGTTATGAGTGGGGCTATGTATTTTCCTCGTAATGAAAAATCTACAACCCGGATAAATTTTTCCGGTTCTGGAAATAGATTGTATTGATTTATTTCAACAATTTGATCGGTTCCGGAACCTTTTTTTAATTTATTCTTTGGTTCTTTTCCGATAGTGCAGGTGCCTTCATCGGTATTATAAACAATAATCCTAACATTTCTGGATATCTCTACAACAGAAGGAATTTGGTTTGTATTATCGGCTCGCCAGTCCTCATAGCCAATATGGGTTTCGCGAAGTCGCCTCGTAGCCATTTGCCATCGGCGCCACCCCCGGGCACCCAGAGGGTCGTTGTCGGTACATTCGTTGGCAGCCGCCACTCCCGCGTGAGCCGCTTCAATCAGAAAGTCGATGTGGGTTCCAAGTTCGTCCAACCTATTCAGGACATCAATGTACTGGCGGAAGATAGTCGGCGTGGCCATGGAAAGCCCCCATGTTCATTTTGCACCCCTCATTTGTGCAACAAAAAATGAACATGGTCAAGAACTACTTTTGCCACCGCTTCGCCGCCGCCTTCTTGGCAATTTCGCTTCGCTGCTCCGGCGTGAGCTTCTTCGCCCGCGCCGCGCCACCCTTCTTGCCGAGTGCCTGGGCGGCCTTGTCCTTGCCGTCGTCGGCTTCCGTGTCCTCATCAACCTCGCCCGTCGCGGCCGCCAGACGCCACGTGGCGGTCGCCGAGCGCGACGCTCCGCACCTGGTCGTGCCTCGCCACCTCGGCCGGTGCGCCGCCGCCGAGCGGGGTGAGCAGCACACGGCCGTCGCCGCCGCCCGAGGCTACGTGGCGGTCGCCGAGCGCGACGCTGGTCACCCAGCCGTCGTGCCTCGCCACCTCTGCCGGCTCGCCGCCGTCGAGCGGGGTGAGCAACACACGGCCGTCGAGGCCGCCCGAGGCCACGTGGCGGTCGCCGAGCGCGACGCTATTCACCCAGCGATCGTGCCTCGCCACCTCGGCCGGTGCGCCGCCGCCGAGCGGGGTGAGCAGCACCCGGCCGTCATCGCCGCCCGAGGCCACGTGGCGGTCGCCGAGCGCGACGCTCCGCACCTGGTCGTGCCTCGCCACCTCGGTCGCTACATCGCCGTCGAGCGGCGTGAGCAGCACGCGGCCGTCGCGGCCGCCAGACGCCACGTGGCGGTCGCCGAGCGCGACGCTCCGCACCCCGCGACCGTGCCTGGCAACCTCGGCTGGCGCGCCGCCGTCGAGCGGCGTGAGTAGTACCCGGCCGTCGTCGCCACCTGATGCCACGTGTCGGTCGCCGATCGCGACGCTCCATACGTCGTCGTCGTGCCTCGCAACCTCGGCCGGCACGCCGCCGTCGAGCGGGGTGAGAAGCACCCGGCCGTCGGTGCCACCCGACGCCACGTGGCGGTCGCCGATCGCGACGCTCCACACCCCGTCGTCGTGCCTCGCAACCTCGGCCGGCACGCCGCCGCCGAGCGGCGTGAGCAGCACCCGGCCGTCGCGGCCGCCCGACGCAACGTAGCGGTCGCCAAGTGCGACGCTGTCCACTCCGCGGTCGTGCCTCGCAACCTCGGCCGGAATGCTGCCGCTGAGCGGCGTGAGCATCACCCGCTCGTCGCTGCCGCCCGATGCCACGTGGCGATCGCCGAGCGCGACGCTCAACACTCTGCCAAAGTGCGCAGGAATGCGTCGAAGCATCTGCCTGGACAGAAGATCGTAAAGCAGCACCTGTCCGTATTCGTCACCAACCGCGAGCAGGGTGCCATCCCGGCTCAGCGCCACCGAATTCGGTGGTCCCATGACCGCCGCGACATGAAAGCGCCGCGGAACCGTAGTCGTCGGCACTGCCGGGTCAGGCCGGACGACGATGTTCCGCCTGCTCTCAGCCATCGCATACCCTTTCCCCGAACTCGGCCTGCCGCCTCGCGGCTTCCTTAATCTCGATCATGCCCAACGTTGGCGCCTCAGCCAGGCACACAACGAAAATTAGTAGCGCATTCCCGCGATGCCGGCAGCGTCGCCGCCCTCATCTCGACAGCGGCAGGTAGCCGGTGGGACGCGGCGAAGTGAGCTCGCGACACCGCTGGCGGCGTTGACCGAAGTCCGGGTCTTGGAGGCGGTCGCGGATCTGCGACCAGCTCTCGTGGGCGTCGAAGTAGAGGCGGCGCTCCCCGGCGTCCGTCACCACGCGCCAGCCACCACCGGGGCCGGTCTCGACGACGCTCACGCGTTGCCGCAATGCCGGGTTGCTTGGCCAGAAGTACCCCGGATCCTCCGGCATCGACGGCGTCGTCCACAGTCAGCCCTCGCGCAGATGAAGCAAGCTTGCAAGGTGCGCACGGCGATGGACATGCCAGAACAGGGTCTCGCTTGGCGTGTGGATCATCAGCAGGTATCGGTTTATCGTCAGTCGGATGCTGTAGTCGCCCGCAATCACCACCGGCAGGGCTTCCGGTACGCCGTCGTCCAGCGGTGTGAGCAGCACCCGGCCGTCGTGGCTACCCGACGCCATGTGGCGGCCGCCGAGCGCGATGCTGGTCACCGAGCTGTCGTGCCTCACCACCTCGGCAGGCTCGCCGCCATCGAGCAGAGTGAGCAGCACCCGGCCATCGCGACCGCCCGACGCCACGTACTGGCGACCGAGGGCGATGGATTGCGTGGAGCCCATGTGGGCCACTATCCGCCGCAGCAGGTAACCCGAGGGCAGATCGTACAGCAGCACCTGACCATCTTCGTCGCCGACGCCGAGCACGATACCGTTCCTGCTCAGAGCAACCGAATTTGGACTTCCCAGAGCGGCCGCCACATGAAAACGCCTCGGCCCCGCGATCGTCGGCACCGTGCCGGAGGGCCTGATGACAATCTGCCTCCCCAACCGGTCATCGCACGCTCGTCTCCGCCATACCCGGTTCGCCCTGAGATCCTCGCGTATGGCGATCGTGCAAGATCGATGAAATCTACGACAGTCCCCCGATCTCAAAGTCCGTACGCGCCTGCACTGCAGCCAGCGTCTCCGGATACGCCGTCCCAACAAAGGCGGTCCGATTGCGCGCATCGTATCGCGCAGGCCGACTTGCACTGAGACCCGTCCTAGACGACCCAGGGTAATAGATACCGGCTTTCACAACGACCGCGAACCGGCGGCGCCGTGCATTGGATCCCCGAGTTTGTCGATCGGCGACAGAACTCTACTTCGAATGACAGAGAGTGACCTGGACGGCCGTCGAGCCACTCAGCAATCCCACCCGCGTCTATCTTCACTGCTTCCCCCCGCCCTTCCTCCTGCCATCCGCCGAGATCTTCTGCAGTCCGATCGCCAGGATCTGGCGTATCGCGTCGGCGCGGTTGAGGATGAGCAGCGGGGTCTCGGCGCGCATGGTCTCCAGATAGGCGTCGATGCCATCGGCCATCTCCCGGGTCACCCGGGCGCTGACGGTTTCCATGCGCTGGTCGGCGGGCAGCTTCGGTCTCGGCATGCCGCGATCCTAGGCGATTCGGCGTCCCTTGAATACGATGCCATAAATGCATACGTTTATCGCCGTTCGCTGTGCAGGAGGCCGTGATGCTCGCGTCGTGCTCCATCGATATCCACGCCAGCGCCCTGCGCGGCGTGCTTCGCGCCCTCGATGTCAAGCGCGCCCGGGACGCGGTCGCGTTGCTGTCCCCGGCCGGGTCGGGCATCCGGGTCACCATCGACAGCGCGCTCGCCAGCGGCACGACCGAGCTGGCCTGCGGCGGCCGCTGGTCGCGGCGGATCGCCGTCAGCCACGCTTGCCTGTCGCGCATCCTGTCGTCCTACGGCGACGACCCGGTCAGGCTGACCTATTTCGAGGGAACCATCGCCATCAACCGGACCCGGATCCCGGCGATCGACCTCAGCCGGCCGATGCTGGCCACGCGCCCCCGGCCGGCGCGGCCGCAGCAGCCCTGCCTGCCCGGCCTGATCGACGACGGGGGCCTGTTCGCCTTCTCGGCCGGTCGCCCGCGATGATCGAGGCGCACCCGATCGCGGTCGTCGTCGCCGGCTATCTCGGGGTCGGCACGCTCGGGCTACTGTTCTTCAGCTGGATCTTCGCCCGCGACGACCACCCGCTGATCACGCGTTTCGACGGCCTGCTGTTCAACACGATATTTGTCGCTGTCGTGGTCGTGCTGATGCCGCCGATCCTTGCGGCGATCCCTTTCATGTGGCTGCACGCCCGGTGCTTCGGGTCCGGCGACAGCGCGCCGGCCGGTCACTCCGACCGGCTCCCCGCCGGCCCCCGGCCCGCCGTCAGATGCCTGCACTGCTCGCCGCCTTCCACAAGTGCCCCCGTAACGGGCGACTCCGTCGTGATTCCGGCGTTCCTGCTCCGGCAGGCCAGCCCCAAGCCCGACCCGCGCCGGCAATGACCGCCGGCGGCTACCTCGTCACCCTGCTGGACATCCTGCGCCGTCGTTCCGGCCGCCCGGTCGGCCGCCGCGCCCTCGCGCACGACCTCGTAAGCCTGCTCTCGGCCACCGGCCATCGGACGAGGGGTTCTTACGGCAGGGCGTGGTCGGATTACGCCGACGTCCCGGATCCGCATTCCGCCGACGCTCGCCTCTTCACCGCAATCGCCGAGGCAGGCGACCCGCTGACGACGGCGCGTCTCGCCCCGTCCCTGATCCGGCAGCGCATCTTCGGACGCCTGGACGGCTGGTGGCGGAGCCGGCACCGCCGCCCTGCGTTCAGTCACCTGCCCGCCGACCTCCGCGAGGTCGCCTGGGACCAGCTGCCGCCCCGCACCCGCTCGCGCTCGGCCAAGGACGATATCCGCGCCGCCATCCGCGACCTGGCATCCTACGAACGCGGCCAAGCGCAACCCGGCCACCCGTTCAAGGGCGACCAGGAGGCGGCACTTTGGGGCCTCGCCGGCATCTACATCGATCTCACGGGCTCGCACGCGCACCCGCTCGACCTGCCGCATTCGCCGAAGAGCGTGTTCATCCGCTTCGCCGGGGCGGCACTGCGCCCCTACCTCGCGGCGACCGAGGGCAGCGCGGACGCCCTGTCCAACCGCTGGCGCCGTGCCAAGGAGCAGGCTCGGGCCACGCCCGCCTGATGCCATGTAACCCATTGTTATTCCGATATTCAGAACACCGATTTGTGACAGCCTGACCGATTTCCCGGTGTCCCTCAGTTTCCTCGCGTGTCCGCATCCCGGGTGGTGCGGCCGGCCTTCAGGCGGCACGAGGATGTCCGATGCGCGCTCCGCGCTCCCGCAAGAACGATGACCGTGCCGACCGCGCGGGTGCCTCGGCATCCGACGAACGGCCGCTCGTCGCCCTGCATCCGCTGATCCGTCTGCTCGCCCGCCAGGCCGCCCGGGACTTCTTCAACACCTATATGGCCGAGGTGACCGAGCATGACGACCTCCCGCACTGATCTTCCCGCACAGCTGCTGACCAACCGCCTGCTGACCGTCCAGCAGACCGCCGACCACCTGCAGTGCTGCACCAAGACCGTGCGGCGCCTGGTCCGGGCGGGCGAGCTGCCGCATGTCCGCCGCGGCCGGCACATCAGGATCCTCCCCGACGACCTCGCGCGCTACGTCGCGGCCTGCCGGTCGACCGGCCGGTAGCCGTCTCTGTCTCTGTCCGGGCCTGTCCACTCGGCTCCACAGTATTCGTAACAATAACTGCCGATCATGACAACGTCCAACCTCTCATGACGGGAGTATATGATGGTGCGTTCTCATGATTGTTGCCGAACTTCTATTGTATTCATCCTGATTCCACCCATGTCCACCACGAGGAGTTCACGATGACCGCTCAGCACCCCCTGCCAGGCCTCGCCGAACCGCCTGTCCCGGACGGCATGACCATGGCCGACCTGATCCTCCACATCGCCGGCGATCCGACCCTGACGACGCCGCGGCGGCGCAACGTCGCCAGCGCGATCCGCCGCCTGTGCGCCCTGCTTGGCCTGGATCCGGGCCAGTTGCCGGCGGCGTTTTGGGCGTTCCGCGAGCGCCTCGCCGGTTTCGAGCCGGTGGCGGCTGGTATGACAGTCCGGCGGTTCCAGACCATCAAGTCGGATGTCAGCTTCGCCCTCAAGCGGGTGTCGGCGCCGGTCGCGCGGCCGCGACAGAGGCTCTCCCGTGCGTGGGAGGATCTCAAGGGGAAGGTCGACAGCCCGTGGCAGACGCTCAAGATCGGCCGGCTCGCCCACTACTGCAGCGCGCGCGGCATCGTGCCGGTTGAGGTCGACGACCTGGTGATCGAGGGCTACCGGTCCTTCGTCGAGCAGCAGACCTTCAAGACCTCACCGCAGCGCCACGTCCGCGAGCTCTGCGGCCAGTGGAACAAGCTCGCCGCGGCCGACCGCACCTCGCAGTTGCCGCTCGGGCTGACGACGGTCACGCTGCCGGCGGGCCGGACCACCTATGCCGTCGCCTGGGACGATCTGCCGGCCGGGTTCCGGGCCGGGGCCGAACGCTGGCTGCGCTCACTGTCGCGCGATGCCGACCTGTTCGACGTCGACGCCCCGACCCGGCCGCTCAAGCCGGTGTCGGTCGAGGCATAACGCTTCAAGCTACGGCAGATGGTCGGAGCGCTCTGCGAACAGGGCCAGGACATCGCCAGGCTCCTCACCCTCGCCGACCTGGTCGACCTCGACCGGGTGCGCGCGATCGTCGCTTTCTTCCAGGAGCGCAGCGCCCTGTCCGGCGCGACGATGGCCGGCAAGATCGCAGACGGCGGCATCCTGCATGTGCTGCGGATGATCGCCCGCCATGTGCGGCCGGACGACGATGCCCTGCACACCCGGCTCAAGAAGGCCCACGGCCGGACCAGTTCCGGGCCGCGCAGCATGGGCCGGCGCCCGGCAGCGGCATTGCGGCAGTTCGACGACCCGGCTGCCTTCGACAGCCTGCTCCGGCTGCCGCCCGCGATCACCACCCGCCTCGATGCCAAGGACCGGCTCACCCGGCGCGATGCCCTCGACTACCAGGCGGCGGTGGCTCTCGAACTGCTGATCATGCGGCCGATCCGGCTGAAGAACCTCGCCGGCCTGCGTATCGGGGAGCATGTCCGGCGCGACGCCGGCGGCGTGCGGATCGTGATCCCGGCCGACCAGGTCAAGAACGGCGTCGCCATCGAGCACGTCCTGCCGCGAGAGAGTGTGGCGATGCTGGAACGCTACCTGGACAAGGTCTTGCCGGTGCTGAGCAGCGACCCGTCAGGCCACCTGTTCCCCGGCGCCATCGCCGGACGCCCCAAGGCCCAGGAGAACCTGGGCAAGCAGACATCCCGGCTGGTGCGCCGGCACACCGGCCTCGCCGTCAGCCCACACCTGATGCGCCACGTCGGCGCCAAGCTGTACATGACCGCCGTGCCCGAGGGCCTGGAGACAATGCGCCAGGTGCTCTCCCACAAGTCCGCGGATACCACCGCCCGTTCCTATGTCGGCCTGCAGAACGCCGCGGCGATCGCGCGCTACGACGCGCTGGTCCTGGCGAGGCGCGGGCAGCTCGAGCCGGCGGCGACCCGATGACCCGCCCGCGCGACGATCCGGCGCGGCGCTGCCTGCCGGTCGACAACTGGCCGGCGCGCGAACGACGGGCATGGGACCGCGCGCTCACCCCGGCGCCGGACGTGTTGTCGGCCGACGGTGCCGCAGCCCATTGGCGGTCGACCACGCGGCGGTCAATCGAGAACGCCTACGGCCGCTGGCTCAACTTCCTCGATCTGCAGGATGATCTGGATCCGGATGAGGACGCCGGCGAACGGGCAACCGAAGACCGGCTGCGCGTCTATATTGCCGAGCTATCCGGACAGGTCGCCTCGACCACGGTGGCCGGCCGCATCCGCGACCTCAGTGTGGCCCTGTCGGTCCTCGCACCCGATCACGACCTTACCTCGCTGCTGCGCGCACGCCAGCGCCTCAAGGTCCGGGCCCGCCCGGAACGCGACAAGCGCGCCCTGCTGGTCGGTCCCGCGGAACTGCTCGCCCTGGCCGGCGACCTGATCCGGCGGGCCGAGGATACGGCCGAGGAGCGTGCCGACGGGCGTGCGGATAGGCGCCTCGGCTGGCGCGCCTGCGACTTCCGCGATGCCGTCATCCTGCTGGTGCTGGTGTTCCGGCCGCTGCGCCGCGGCAACCTCAGCGATCTCGTGCTCGGGCACACTGTCCTTGAGGGCCCCGATGTGTTCCGGATCGCCCTCGACGCGACCGTCACCAAGAACCGGCGCGCCTACGCGGCCGACCTGCCGGCGTTCCTGACCCCGTTCATCCGCCGCTACATCGACGCGTATCGTCCGATTCTGCTGCGCCATCGCAAGTGCGACCACCTCTGGATATCTGCGCACGGCCTCCCGCTCGATGACGCCTCGCTCTACGGCAAAATCGTCCAGCACACCCGCGCCGCGTTCGGCAAGCCGTTGTCGCCGCACCTGTTCCGCGATGCCGCCGCCACCTTCCTCGGCGAGGAGAACCCCGAACTGGTGCGGCTCGCGACCACGTTGCTGCACCACGCCGATGGCCGAACCATCGAAGCCCACTACAATCATGCCCGTGCGAACCATGCGGTGCGCGAGTACCAGGACTCGGTCCTCGCACGGCGCCACGGCGACGGAGGGAACTGACCCATGAGCCCCACGAGCAGCCGTGCCGTGACGACCCGGGCTGTGATCTACGCCCGATACTCCTCCGACAACCAGCGCGATGCCTCGATCGAGGATCAGTTGCGGCTGTGCCGGCTGCGTCTCGAGCGTGAGGGCTGGGAGCCGGCGGGCGAGTTTTTCGACCGCGCCATCTCGGGCGCATCGATGGTCAGGCCCGGCCTGCAGCAACTCCTGGAGCGCGCCCGCGCCGGGTGCTTCGATGTCGTGGTGTGCGAGGCACTGGATCGCCTCAGCCGCGACCAGGCCGATGTCGCGCAGATCTACAAGCAGCTCAAGTTCGACGGCGTCGCGATCGTCACCCTGTCGGAGGGACCGGTCAGCGAACTGCATGTCGGCCTCAAGGGCACGATGAACGCCCTATTCCTGAAGGACCTCGCCGATAAGACCCGGCGCGGACTGCGCGGTCGCGTCGAGGAGGGCTGCTCCGGTGGCGGCAACTCCTACGGCTACGACGTCGTAAAGGCTGTCGACGCCAACGGCGAGCCCGACCGGGGCCAGCGAACCATCAACCCCGGACAGGCGGCCGTCATCCAACGGGTCTTCGAGCTTTTCGCCGTCGGCCATTCACCGCGCAGCATTGCCCAAGTCCTGAACAACGAAGGGGTCCCCGGCCCAAGCGGCGGCCTCTGGCGGGATACCACAATCCGAGGCCACATTACGCGGGGTACCGGGCTGCTGAACAACGAGCTCTATGTCGGTCGCCTCGTCTGGAACCGCCAACGCTACATCAAGGACCCGACGTCGGGGCGCCGGGTATCCCGGATCAACGACCCCGGCGAACTGATCGTGAAGGACGTGCCCGAACTGCGGATCGTCGACGACGCGCTCTGGGATCGCGTCAAGGCGCGCCAGGCCGGCATCCGGACGTCGGAGCCGGTCAAGAAGCTCCGGGAGAGCCGGTTCTGGGAGCGACGCCGGGCAAAGCACCTGCTCACCGGGATGGTGTTCTGCGCTTCCTGCGGCGACGCCTTCGCCTCGCTCGGCCAGGACTATCTGGGCTGCTCCAGGGCGCGCAGTTCCAAGAGCTGCGCGAACACCCAATCGATCCGGCGATCCGAACTCGAGGGCCGGATCCTCGATGCCCTGAAGTGCAACCTGATGGCACCGGGACAGGTCGAGGTGTTCATCGCCGAGTTCCACGCCGAGGTGGAACGTCAGCGCCGCGTCGATGTCGTAGCTCACACCGCGCACCACAAGGACCTCGCCGCCGTCGAGCGCAAGCTCGACGGGCTCTACGACGCGATCGCCGACGGCCTGCGGACGACCGGCCTCAAGGCCAAGGTCGAGGCCCTGGAACTGGAGAAGGCCAGGCTGGAGAAGGTAATCGCAACCGCCCCTGCTCCCACCCCGGTCCTGCACCCGAACCTGGCGAGGCTCTACGCAGCCCGGATCGCCGACCTGCAAGCCGCCCTGCAGACCGAGGGCCTGCGCACAGAAGCGCTGGATATCCTGCGCGGCCTGATCGAGCGGGTCGATATCGGCCCCAAGGCGGAGGACGGCTCGCGCCCGGTCGAACTGATCGGCGCGATCGCCGGGATGATCGAGGCTGCGCACAGCAAGACGCCCGCCTGTGGAGGGGCGGGCGTTCTTGGATCGTTCGCGAGTTCGGCAAAGGTGGTTGCGGGGGCAGGATTTGAACCTGCGACCTTCAGGTTATG
>JABMNR010000155.1 GCA_013203465.1 Alphaproteobacteria bacterium | reverse complement strand
GTCCATCACCACGCTCATGTCGTGCTCGATCAGGGCGATTGTGGTGCCGAACTCTTCGGCGACGTCGAGCACGAAGCGGCACATGTCCTCCTTCTCCTCGAGATTCATGCCCGCCATGGGCTCGTCCAGCAGCAGCAGGTCGGGCTCCATCGCCAGCGCCCGGCCCAGCTCGACCCGCTTCTGCAGGCCATAGGGCAAGCGGCCGACCGGTGTGCGGCGGATCGCCTGGATTTCCAGAAAGTCGATCACGTTCTCGACGAAGGCCCGGTTCTCCAGCTCTTCCTTCTTCGCCGGGCCCCAATAGAGCGCCTGCCAGAAGAACCCGCGATGCATTTTGAGAATGCGCCCGGTCATCAGATTGTCGAGCGTCGACATTCCCCGGAACAACGCGATGTTCTGAAAGGTCCGGGCGATGCCGTTGGACGCCGCGAAATGCGGGTCCATGGCCTTCATTCGCTGGCCCTTGAAGGTGATCTGGCCCGACTGCGGTTTGTAGAAGCCGTTGATGCAGTTGAGCATCGACGACTTGCCCGCCCCGTTGGGCCCGATGATCGCCAGGATCTCGCCGCGCCGCACCTCGAAGCTGACGTCGTCGATCGCCTTGACCCCACCGAAGCCAAGCTCGATGTTTTCCATCTTCAGCACGGTCTCGTCGAACAACCGGCGATGTTCCGTTTCCGCCGTGCGAACCATCTGATCCATCACGATCAACTCGCCTTCCTGAGATCGGCCGCCGGCGCGCCATCGACCGCCATGATGACCATGTCCGCCTGCACCAGGCTCTTGCGGCCATCCTCGAACATCACCTCGGTGTCGAGATGCGCCGTCGCCACGTCGGAATACAGCGCATCAACCAGTTGGCCATAACGATCCGAGATGACACCGCGCCGTACCTTGAGCGTGCGCGTCAACTCACCGTCGTCGGCATCCAGTTCCTTGTACAGCAGCAGAAAACGCTTGATCCGTTGGTTGGCCGGCAGACTGGTATTGACCCGCTCGACCTCGCTTCGGATCAGCTCGTACACCCGCGGCTCGGCCGACAACCCGGTATAGGAGGTGAAGCCGATGCGATTTTTCTCCGCCCATTTCGAGACGATCGAGAACCGCACGCAGATGATCGCGGTCAGATAGTCCCGGCCCGCGCCGAGAATCACCGCCTCGCCGATATAGGGCGAGAATTTCAGCTTGTTCTCGATGTATTGCGGCGAGAACTTCACCCCGGCCGTGGTCTGGGCGATGTCCTTCACCCGGTCGATCACCGTCAGCCGGCCCTTGGAGTCGAAGAACCCGGCGTCACCGGTGTGCATCCAACCGTCGCGCACTTCCTCGGCGGTCGCCTTCTCGTTCTGGTAATAGCCGAGGAACATGTTCGGATGCCGGGTGAGAATTTCGCCCACCCCGTCGGGATCCGGAGCCTCGATCTTGACCTCGCAGCCCTCGAACGGCACGCCGACGGTGTCGACATCCAAATCCTCGCCGACCTGCAGGGTGTAGGCGCCCAAAGTCTCGGTCTGGCCGTACAGCTGTTTCAGCGGAACGCCCATGGCCAGGAACAGCTTGAAGGTATCCGGCCCCATCGCCGCCCCGCCGGTCGCCGCCGAGCGCACATTGGACAACCCCAGCCGGTCGCGCAGCGCGCTCATCACCATCACATCGGCCAAGCCGGAGCGTTTGCCATTCTCGACCGACTTGATGGCGGTCTCCAGTCCCTTCTCGAAGATCCACTGGTTCAACGACGACGCGTCCATCATCCGCGCCCGCATATCGGCCGCGATCTGCTCCAGCACCCGGGGGGCCAGCAGCAGGAAGGTCGGCCCGATCTCGCGCAGGTCGGCGAAGCTGGTCTCCTCGCTCTCCGGGAAGTTCACGGTCATCCGCGCCACCAGCCCGAAGCCGAAGGTGTAGACTTGCTCCATGATCCATGGCAGCGGCAACACCGAGACGTATTCATCGGTCTGATCCTTGGGATCGGTCTTCAGGTAGGAGTGGATGTGCCGGACGAACCGGCCGTGGCTCAGCATCGCCAGCTTCGGATTCGAGGTGGTGCCCGAGGTGGTGCAGAGGATCGCCACGTCTTCGGGGTCGATCTGCTCGACCAGGGCGTCGTAGGCCGCGGGATCATGGGCGTGAATGTCCTCGCCCCGCGCCATCAAACTGGCCAACTCGCGCAACCGCGGGTCATCGCGTTTGCGCATGCCGCGTGTGTCGGCGTAGACGATATGCTCCAGCTTCGGCAACCGGTCGCCCAGGTGCAGGAATTTGTCGACCTGTTCCTGATCTTCGGCGTAGGCCAATTTCGCGCCGGCGTAATCGGCGAGGTAGGCGACCTCCTCGTCCAACCCGTCGCGGTAGATGCCCAGGGTCATGGCTCCGACAGCCTGGGCGGCGAGTTCGCACGCCACCCACCTGGCGTCGTTGTCGCCGATCAGGCAGACCACATCGCCCTTGCCAATGCCCAGATCGCGAAAACTCAACGCGATGCTGCGCACCTTGGCGTGGTAGTCGGCCCAGGTGGTTTCGTGCCAGATGCCGAAATCCTTCTCCCGGAGAGCGACCTCCGTCGGATGATGTTCGGCGTTGTATTTCAAAAGCTTCGGCAGCGTGTTGTACACTGCTGGATCCGGATAGCTCATCGGCGTCGCGCCCTCCGCGTCCCGTCCGTTGCGTCCAGCGGGACGGCGGCAGACACAGCGGTCACACGTCGCACAGCGGCGAGGATGTGGTCGTCCAAAGCGTCCATCCCTGTCTCACGGACCGCCCTGTCACCCCCGCGTTATTCGCGGTTGGGCCGGACGGTCTCGACCGTCAACGACGATCCTCCGACCGTCGCAGGGCATTCGATTACGCCAATTCGCGCGCCATCGCAAGCGGCCACCGAGGGTCGCACGGGCCGACGTCACGTCAATTTGGCACGCTTGTCGCCGCATTCGGTTCGGGCTATCGCAGCCGGCCATGATGACATCCGCGCGCCTCGACACGGCCGAGCACTCGATCACCGCCAACGGCCGTCGGTTGTTCCTGCAACGGCTGACCCTGACCGACCCGGACGCCTCGGTTGCGCCAGGGCCGGCGGAACCCCCGATTGTGTTCCTGCACGAGGGGTTGGGGGCGATCACCCTGTGGAAGGATTTTCCTTCCCGGCTGTGCGCCGCCCTCGGACGCGGCGGCGTGGTCTACGACCGCTGGGGCCACGGCCGGTCCGAGCCCTTGGGCGGCCCAGCGCGCGGCAGCCGGCCGCACGGCTATCACACCACCGAGGTGGCGGCGTTGCGCGACTTGCTGGACGCCGAGGGGATCGAGCGGGCGGTGCTGTTCGGCCATTCCGACGGCGGCACCATCGCCCTGCTGGCCGCCGCGTTGATGCCGGAGCGGGTGGCCGCCATCGTCACCCTGGCGGCCCACGTGTTCGTCGAGGACGTGTCGATCGCCGGCATCGAGGACGCGGCCACGACCTTCGAGGCGCCGGACAGCCGCCTGCGCGCCGCCCTGGTGCGGCATCACGGCATCGATCGGGCCGAGCGGATATTCTACGCCTGGGCCGACACCTGGCGCGATCCGGCGTTCCGAAACTGGATCATCGCGGGCCGGCTTCCGACGATCGCCTGTCCGGCGCTGGTGATCCAAGGCGCCGACGACGCCTACGGCACCCCGGCCCAGGTCGACGCCATCACGCGCGGGGTGAGCGGCCCGGCGCGGCCGCTGCTGATCGAGGGCTGCGGCCACGCCCCGCATCTCGAAGCCGAAGACACCGTGATCGCGGCGATGCGAGACTTTTTGGCAACTGTGCGGGAAAACGCGCCAAGGCCTTCATAACCTCAGGGTAGACCATCACAACCCACGCGATTACTCTTATGGTATTCGCCAAAACGGGGGGCCGTTGCGATGACTCAACACGACACGTCAAACGTGGCTGTTCGCGACCGTGAACTCGGCATCGGACAGATTTTCATGGACACGTTCTCGATCTTCTTCCGACACATCCATATCTTCGTGCTGCTTGGCTTCGTGCCGCTCGTGATCCTCAACTTGCTCTTAGGATCGCTCCTTATCGGAAGCATGTCCTCGCTACTGATGGCCATTGGAAGTTTTCAGCTCCTAATGGTCGCCGGGATTGCGATGCCCGTGATCATTTTATTCACGGCCAATTTCATCGCCGCCGGCTTCGTCGTCCACGCGGCCTATGACGCCAAGCTCGGTAAACCATTACGATTAGGGCACTATGTCGCCAAATCGTTCCGCCAAATCATCCCGCTGACGGTGAGCGCCCTCATCATCGCGATCTTCTCCGCGGCCAGCTTCTTTTTCTTAATATTGATAGCGGCTGCACTATTTGGCATCGGGACGGCTTTGGACACGTCATCCATCGCCGCATGGATCGTCATTTTTCTTTGCCTCATCCCCAGCATTTGGATCGCCACGGTTCTCGCGGTCATTGTGCCGTCGATGGTGATTGATCAGGTTGGATTCGGCGGCGTGTGGCGCAGCGACGAGCTAACGCTCGGTTATCGCTGGCAAATTCTTGTCTTACTGGTGCTGCTGCATCTGTGCCTGGTCGTCATCACTGCCCTTCTCCAAGGCGTCGTGGAGACAATGTTCTTCATAGTCGACCCCGTCGCTAACGCCCTCTTGCAAGGGTTTGTCTCGGCGGTCAGCGCCGGCGTTCCGTTCGTCGGCATCGCCCTGATCTACATCCGCCTACGCGAGCTCAAGGACGGCAAGACCCTGGAGCAACTGGCCGAAGCGTCGATGTAGCGGCGATCAGAACGCTCCCCTCTTCCGAATCGATGCCGCCGTCACTATAACGGGTGCCGGATCACCCCATCGGAGCCGACCGGGCCGAGGCGCTCCTCGGACGGCCGCGCAGTCAACCGCAAGAGGAGACAGCCATGACTGCTGGCCTGGACAGCTTCAAGACCAAGTCGACGCTCGACGTCGCGGGCAAGACCTACACCTATTACAGCCTGGACACCCTGGCCCAACAGCATCCGGCGGTCGCGCGGCTGCCCTACTCGCTCAAGGTGCTGCTGGAAAACCTGCTGCGCTACGAGGATGGGGTCACGGTGTCGAAGGAGGACGTCGCGGCGCTCGCCGGTTGGGCCAGCGCCAGCGGCCCGGCGCGGGAGATCGCCTATCGCCCGGCGCGGGTGCTGATGCAGGATTTCACCGGCGTGCCGGCGGTGGTCGACCTCGCCGCCATGCGCGACGCCATGCGGGCTTTGGGCGGCGACCCGACCAAGATCAACCCGCTGTCGCCGGTTGATCTGGTGATCGACCACTCGGTGATGGTGGATGAGTTCGGCGGCCCGGACTCCTTCAAGAAGAACGTCGCCCTGGAGTTCAAGCGCAACAAGGAGCGCTACGAATTCCTGAAATGGGGCCAGGAAGCGTTCGACAATTTCCGGGTCGTCCCGCCGGGCACCGGCATCTGCCATCAGGTGAACCTGGAATACCTGGCGCAGACCGTCTGGACCAAGGACGTGGACGGCGAGACCGTCGCCTATCCGGACACCCTGGTCGGCACCGACAGCCATACCACCATGGTCAACGGCCTGGCGGTGCTGGGCTGGGGCGTCGGTGGCATTGAGGCCGAAAGCTCGATGCTGGGCCAGCCGATCTCCATGCTGGTGCCGGACGTGGTCGGCTTCAAGCTGACCGGCTCGCTGCCGGAGGGGGCGACCGCCACCGATCTGGTGCTGACCGTCACGCAGATGCTGCGGGCCAAGGGCGTGGTCGGCAAGTTCGTCGAGTTCTACGGCCCGGGCCTGGACGAGTTGCCGCTGGCCGACCGCGCCACCATCGCCAACATGGCGCCGGAATATGGTGCCACCTGCGGGTTCTTCCCGATCGACAAGGAGACCCTGGCCTATCTGCGCTTCACGGGGCGCGACGAGGACCGGGTGAAGCTGGTCGAGGCCTATGCCAAG
>JABMNR010000154.1 GCA_013203465.1 Alphaproteobacteria bacterium | reverse complement strand
TTCTGTCCGGCGGTGACGGAGCCGACACGCTGAGCGGTGGCGCCGGTAACGACATCTTCGCCGGATCGGCCAGCGATCTGAACGGCGACACCATCGCCGACTACGCCGACGGCGACAGCATCCAGATCAACGGCGTGGACGCGGCCACGGCCCAGGTGACGACGACGGTCGAGGGTGGCGTGACCACGGTGTCGCTGGACACCAATGGCGACGGCAATCCCGACGCGACCTTCACGGTGGTTGGCGAATTCCCAAGCGCTGACCTTACGGACAATGGTAGTGGCGGGGTGACGCTCGGCCTGTCGGATCAAGTACCGGAGATTGATCCGTTCGGCGCCACCGAAGGCAACGACACCCTGATCGGCACACCCGATAGCGACACGATCTCGGCGCTGGGCGGTGACGATTACGTTCGCGCCAAATCGGCGGCGGATGTGGTGTACGGCGGTGCGGGCAATGACACCGTGCGTGGCGATGATGGCGACGACACGTTGTCGGGTGGGGCCGGCCGCGATTCCTTGCGCGGCGGCGACGACGACGATGCCCTGATCGGCGGCGAGGACGACGACACGCTGCGTGGCGACAACGGCGACGACCTGTTGAGCGGCGGTGCTGGGAGCGACAACCTCAACGGCGGCAAGGGGGTGGACCTGCTGTACGGCGGCGACGGCGATGACACTCTGGTCGGTGGCACGGGCACGGATACGCTGTCCGGCGGTGTCGGAGGCGACAGCCTGCGCGGTGGCGACGATGCCGATTTGCTGTATGGCGGCGATGGCTCCGACGTGGTGCGCGGCGACAACGGAAACGATGCGCTGTACGGCGCCACCGGTGACGACACGCTGGTTGGCGGCAACGGCAACGACACGATCTCGGCCGGCGTCGGCAACGATTACCTCAACGCGGGCAATGGCGAGGATCGGCTGTCGGGTGGTGAGGGTGACGACACCCTGGCCGGCGGCAACGACGCCGATACGCTGCTCGGTGCGTCCGGAAACGACCTGCTGAATGGCGGACGGGGCGCCGATGCACTATCCGGCGGTGACGGTAACGACACGCTGATCGGCGGCGGCGGTGGCGACACGCTATCCGGCGGTGCCGGCAATGATTCGGTGCGCGGCGGCAAGCAGTCCGATTCCCTGTTTGGCGGCGACGGCGATGACACGCTTCGAGGCGGCGGCGGCAACGACGTGCTGTCCGGCGGGGCCGGCGCGGATTCATTGCGTGGCGGCAACGAGCTCGACACCCTGTCCGGCGGTGATGGCGCCGACACGCTGCTAGGCCTTGGCGGTGACGATGTGTTGGCGGGTGGCAATGACGCCGACATCCTGAACGGCGGCAAGGGCGACGATCTGCTCAAGGGTGGCGCCGGTGACGATACGTTGTCGGGCGGGGCCGGGGCGGACACCCTGTCCGGTGGTACCGGCAATGACGTGTTCTATGGCACGCGCGCCCGTCTCGATGGTGATCGGATCGCCGATTACGACGATGGCGACGTTATCCGCGTACGCGGCCTGAACGCCGATCGCGCGCAAATTCTGCTGTCGAGCGAGGATGGGGTCACCACGGTCGGGATCGACCGGAACGGTGACGGCACGGCCGAGACAACCCTGACGGTCGACGGAACCTTCAACAACGCCACCATTACCGACGCGGGTGATCGCAGCGCTGATATCGTCTTGGAGGCGGTGCCGCAGCTGGCCAAGCTGACCTTGACCGCCATGGGCACCGTCGATCTCGATGGCGACGGCGATCTGGAACAGATTTGGCGCCTGCGCAACCCGAACGACGAGACGATCGAGGCGACCGCCGATCTGTACGGCGCCGACGATCCGCAAGATGGACCGGTCACCGTCCCGCCGGGCGACAGCTTCTTCTGGAGCGAGGCCGGCCAGGGCACGATGGTTGTCTCCTATACCCTCAACGATGCACCGGCCCAGGAAACCAAGGCGTCCAATCCGAACGCCGCTGACCTGGCGTATCTCGAGAGCGAGGGCTTCGAGAATCCGTTCGCCGGCGAGGCCCTGACGGGAACCGACGGCGCCGATAGCCTGACCGGCACCGCCAACAACGACACCCTCTCCGGCCTCGGGGGTGATGATGTGCTGTCGGGTGGTGCGGGGACCGATGTCCTATTCGGTGGTGACGGCAACGATCTGCTGATCGCCGACGGCGACGACAGCGTGATCGATGGCGGCGCGGGCCAGGACACCCTGCGCGTCGGCTCGGCGGAGGATCTCGACGGCCTACAGATCACTGGGATCGAGACTTTGGAGATCGACGGTGTGACGCCGCCGCCGCCGGCCGGCACCAACCTGTTGGTGAACGGTGACTTCGAGAATGTTTCCGGCTTCAACCACGGCAGTTGGGGCACCTTCACCGAGATCGAGGGTTGGGTCGCCGAGGATCTGAACCCGGCGACTTCGGCCGTCGCGCCGATCGAGATTCAGATCGGCCGCCAGGGCGGCGCCCCGGAATCGCCCGAGAGTTGGGCCTCTGATAACCAGGTACTCGAACTCGACAGCCACGCCGATAACGGCGGTGTGGCGGGCGAGACCAACGCCAAGGTCACCCAAACCTTCACCGTGTTCGAGGCGGATACCTACGCCCTGTCGTTCGATTTCGCGGCGCGCCAGCGCGGTGACCAGATCGGTGAGACCAGCGAGTTCTCGATCCAGATCGACGGGCAGACCGTCTACACCAAGACCGATGCCGGCTTGGTCTGGAGCAGCGACTGGCTGACCCTCGACCTTGGGATCGGCACCCACACCATCGCCTTCGTCGGCGGTGACGCCGACGGCAGCTCCGACACCTATGGCGCGCTGATCGACAATGTCGAACTGGTCCAGGGTACCGAGCCGGTGCGTGAGTTGTTGCCGGACCCGAATGCGGCGGTGGCGACCAATCACGACGATGTCTTGACCGGCACCGATGGTAACGACTCGATCGATGCGTTGAATGGTGCCGATCTGGTCTATGGCGGCGACGGTAACGACACGCTGTACGGCGGCAATGGCGACGACTCGCTGTTGGGCGAGGGTGACGGCGATTCCCTGATCGGCGGCCGCGGCGATGACCTGATCCTGGGCGCGCTGGGTGCCGATACCTTGTGGGGTGACCAGGGCAATGATGTGCTGTCCGGCGGTGCCGGAGCCGATGCTCTCATCGGCGGCCAAGGCGATGATGTCCTGTCCGGTGGTGACGGTGACGACACGCTGGTCGGCGGCACGGGCATCGATAGCTTGGCTGGCGGCGCCGGCGACGACATCTTCGAGGGCGCGGCCGCCGATCTCGACGGCGATGTCATCACTGATTTCGACAGCGGCGACAGCATCCGCTTGACCGACGTGGCGCCGACCCAGACGGTTAGTGTGCTGGCCGATGGTGGGGCGACCATCATCACCGTGCTGGCGGTCAATGGCACGTCCATCGCGGCGACCTTCACCGTCAACGGCGAGTATCCGGACGCGGCCTTGGCGGCTGATGGCGGCAGCGGCTCGCTGCTTACGCTGTCAACCGTTGTCCAGGCGACCGAAGGCGCCGACATTCTCACGGGCACGGCGGGTGCCGACACCATTGATGCGCTCGGTGGCGACGATCAGGTCTCCGGCCTGGCGGGTGATGACGTGCTCTCGGGCGGCGGCGGCAACGACCTTCTGTCCGGCGGCGATGGCGCTGATTCGCAGTTCGGTGGCTTGGGTGACGATACCATCTGGGCCGACACCCTGGACGGCCAGCTTGATGGCGGCGACGGAAACGATGTGCTGGTGGTGGCGCAGGGCACCGATCTGAACAGCCTGAACCACACCGGTTTCGAGACCGCTTGGCTGGTCGACGGCCAAGGCGCTGTGGTCGAGACCGTGGATCTGACGGCGCCGCTGGAAGCGACCGGACCGATCTACACCTTCCTGAATTCGGCGAATCAGATCACCTCCCTGCAGTTCTCGGCCGGTGTCTCGGAAGTGTTGGAAACCCTGAACGTCGCGCCGGCGTGGTCGATCATCGGCCGGCCCGACTTCAACGGCGACGGCACCGACGATGTGTTCTGGCGCGCCGACAACGGCCTGATCTCGCGCTGGACGCTTGACGACGTTAATGGGTTTACGCCGGAGTCTGCCGTCGCGGTCCACCCGGATTGGGTGGTCCTGGCCACCGGCGACTTCAACGGCGGCGGTCAGGCGGACATTCTCTGGCGCAACTCGGTTACCGGCGCCGCCACCACCTGGATTGACGGCACGCCGTCGGCCTCGTCGATCGGGGTCGTGTCGGATTGGACGATCGAGGCGGTGGCCGATTTCGATGGCAATGGGTCCGATGAAGTGCTGTGGCGAAACAGCGTGAGTCAACAGACGACGGTGTGGGACTTCGGTAATGACGGCACCGCGATCACCGGCGCGCAAATCGCGCTCGCCGGCAGTTGGTCCAAACAGGGCCTGGGTGATTTCGACGGCGATGGCGGGCAGGACATCCTGTGGCGTAACGACGTGTCCGGCACCGCCGCCATCTGGACCGGGGTCGGCACCGACGGAGCCACCTTCCATCCGGGCATTCCGCTGTCCAGCGCCTGGGCGGTCGTGTCGACCGACAAGGACTTCAATGGCGACGGCAAGGACGACATCTTGTTCCGCAACGAGTCCGCCGGCTTGGCGACGATTTGGGAGATGGACGGCGGCACACCGACCTTCGGCCCCGCGTTGGCGGCGGCGAGCGTCTGGTCACCCGACGCGACCGGCGATTTCGACGGCGACGGCAAGGACGACATCCTGTGGCGGTCGAGCTTCGGCCAAGTCTCGGTGTGGGAGATGAATGGAACCACCGCCGAAACCATGTACAGCTTCACCTTGGCCAACGAGTGGCAGATTCTCGATGTGGCGAAACTCGATGGCGGGCCGACCGACGATCTGCTGATTCGCCACACCGATGGCCGATTCGCGACCATCGCCATGGCCGACGGCACCCAACCGGAAATCACCATCGTCGGCGATTCGCTCTCCTCCGACTGGGCTCTGGTCTGACACTGACGCGCGGCGCGGGTATACTCCGGGCTGAACGCGATGAGGCGAGGCGATGCGAACCTATTGGTGGGCTCACCCGGCGTGGGTCGTGATCGTCCTCATGATGCCGATCCTGGCGGTGGCGTGGTCGCTTCCTGCCGCCCACTACCAAGAGTTCGGCCACGAAAGGAAATTCCTTAATGACGAATGGGCGGCGATCGCCGTCCTCTGCGCCCTGAGTTACGCGAGCGGCGCGCTTATTATTGGCGTTTCCAATAGCGGCCGGCGGCGACAGAACACGCAACCTGAGGAAGTGATACTGGCGCCGCGTCAGCTCAGCCGTGCCTTCTTCATCATCGCCGGCATCGCGATTATCGGAAATATGTCCTTCGTGCTGCCAATCCTGCTGAACCCGACATTGATCGTCGATTGGCTCAGCGGCAGCATCAGCGGTTTCGCTGTGCTCAAGGATCAGGTCTTCCAGATCCCGGGAGTGACGTCGGTTTCCAATGTGGCGCCGCTGGCGGTTACGCTGTTCGCGCTCAAGCCGCGCTTGACCGGTCGGCGTTGGACCAAGGTCGAGATCGCGGTGATCGCGTTCGTGTTCGTGGCCATTATGTTGCGCTCATCGATCAATTCCGAGCGTCTGGCGGTGATCGAGGTGGCGGTGCCGATGGGTGTGGTGTTGTTCGGCAGCCGCGGCGCGCAAGCGAAGCCGTGGATGGCGGTGGCACCGATCTTCGGAATCGCGGCCTTGGTTGGGCTGTTCCTGGTTACCGAGTATTTCCGATCCTGGACCTTTTATCGGTTCTACTACGATGACTACTACTCGTTCGCGACGTCCCGGATCTGGGGATATTATACGACGGCGTTGAACAACGGCGCTGGGCTTGCGGAACTATTCCCTCCCTCGCTTGACGCCCAGAACACCATGGCGTGGTTCTATAAGTTTCCGTTGTTCCCTTGGGTGCAACCCACCGAAACTAATTTCCAGGACTTCGCCTTCCTGTTCGCAAGCTCTGAATTCAATAATAGATCCGGTGTATTTGCGCCAATCCACGACTTTGGTATCGTCGGCGGTTTCGTATTCTGGTTTGTGTTCGGCCTTGTGAGCGGCGCAATCTATGAAGGTTATAAAAACGGACAGCTCTACGCTCTGCTCCTGCATCCAACGTGGATTATCGGCAGCTATGAATTTCTACGGGTGTTTTATTGGGGGCACCCGCGATACTTCCCAACCTTGGTGCTGGCGATTATGTTGACCTTTCTGCTGTCTCGGTATCGGCACGTTCGGTACACCCCAATCGAAGTAGGCCGGGCGCATCCCTTGGCGCCGGTACGGCGTAACTTATGACCGACGGCGCTCTCGTCCTGGGCGGGGCCGGCTTTATCGGCACGCATTTGTTGGCCGACTTGGCGGCGCGCGGCGTGTCGCCGTTGATCAGTCTCGATCTGAACGATCCGCTGCGACCGGTCACGGGGGTCGACTACCGCCGTGGCGACGTGCGCCGGCCGTTCGACGATCTGGTGCCCGAAATCCCGGCGACGGTGTACAATCTGGCGGCGGTGCATCGCACGCCGGGGCATCCTGATCACGCCTACTACGACACCAATGTGGCTGGTGCGGTGAACGCCTGCGCATTCGGCCGGAGGCGAGGGGTGCCTCGAATCGTGTTCACCAGCTCCATTGCGGTCTATGGCCCGCGTGAGGAGCCATGCGATGAGGATACCCCGCTCGCCCCGGTGTCGGCTTATGGCCGGTCCAAGGCTTTGGCGGAGGCGATCCACCGGGAATGGGTCGATGCCGAGCCGGATCGACGGTTGGTGATCGCCCGCCCGTCGGTGGTGTTCGGGGAGGGCGAGAACGGCAATGTCGAGCGGTTGCTTCGGCAGCTCCGGCGCGGTGCCTTCGTCTATCCCGGCCGGCGAGATACCATAAAGGGCTGCGGTTGGGTTGGGGAGTTGGTGCGGGCACTGGACTTCGCCGCGACGCGCAACGACCACGTGTTCGTCTTCAACTTCGCCTATCCCGAGCCCTATACGATCGAGCGCATCGCCGAAACCCTGGCCGACGTGGCCGGAGTGGCGCGGCCCCGGTTCGCGGTGCCGAACGCCGTGATCATGGCCGCCGCCATGGGCTTCGAGGCGCTGAATTGGATTGGGCTGCGCAACGGCATTAACCGGGATCGGGTGCGTAAGCTGCAGATCAGCACCAACACGCGCCCGCGACGCCTGATCGAGGCGGGATACCGGTTCGAGACCGATCTTGAGGCCGGATTGCGCGGCTGGCTCCGCCGACCGCGTTCGGACATGGCCGCCGATCGCACCGACTGCCGGTAGGATCGCCGACTGCCGTAAGAGGAGTGACGCCGCAGTGCCCAAACCCCTGCATGAACATCCGCTGGTGCCGATTGCTGGCTTTCGCTCGCCCGAGGCGTTGGTGACTTATTTGATGCACCATTTCACCTACGAGGAGATCGCCCGTCGATCCATCGGTTCGACGCGGCATCTGGATGTCGGATGCAATGTCGGCTACGGCCTACCGGTCCTGCGCGACGTGGTGGAGGACGTCACCGGTGTCGATGTCTCGCCCACCGCGATCGCCGCCGCCAAGCAGCACTTGAACGGCACGGACGTCTCGGTGCAATTGATCGAGGAAGACGGCCGGTTACCGTTCGAGGACGGAAGTTTCGCTACCGTATCGAGTTGTCAGGTGATCGAGCATGTGCCCGATGTTCCCAGCTTCCTGGCCGAGATCCGGCGGGTTCTAGAGCCGGGCGGACGGGCCTATTTCAGCACCCCCAACGGCCGGCTGCGGCTCGAACCCGGCTTTCCGCCATGGAACCCCGAGCATCTGCGGGAATACGCGCCGGAGGAGTTGCGGCGGGCGATCGCCGAACATTTTCAAGTCGAGGCGGTCCTTGGGTTGTACGCGACCGACGCCGTCGAGGCGGTCGAGCGCGCGCGGATCGCCGAGGCGAGGCGAGGTGTGCGACGGATCGCCGTCGCGCGCCGCGTGGCACGCGCGCTGCTGCCGACGAGGGTTCGCACCGCCTTGCGGCGGTTGATCGGCCATGACGGTGCGAGCCGGAGTACGGTGGCGCTACCGGCTTTCGGCACCGACGCGTTCCGCTACGAGCAGGGCGAGATTGACGATGCGCTCGACCTGCTCGTCGTCTGCTTGGCTGCTTGATCGATCGTGGCGAACGGAACGGAGCCAGCGCGCCGCGGTTTGCTCGAGGGGTCGAGGCGCGGAGTCGGGTGGACCGCCACCTCAACCGTGGCCACCACGGCGAGCGCGGCCGGACAGACGTTGGTTGCCACCCAGCTCATGAATCCGGCGGATTACGGGCTGTTCGTGGTGGCCTTCCTAGTTCTGCAGTTCCTCCGGGCCGTGGCGGAATTCGGTCTGCACGAAGCCATCATCCAGCGTCCGACGACGCCCGCCGAACGCTCTGGTTTATGGGTGTTCAGCCTGATGTCCGGTCTGGTGGCCTATGGGCTGTTCGCGGTCGTCGCCTGGCCATTGGCGGCGCTCAACGATGATCCGCGACTCGTGCCGCTGTTGTTACTGCTCGGGCTGGTGTGTCCGTTTCATGCGATCGCCCAGGTGCACGCCGCCGTGCTGGAGCGGGAGATGCGCTTCGATCAGGTCGGCCGTGCCGAGGTTGCAGGGGCGATCGTCGGCTTCACGGCGATGCTGGCGGCTGCCGTCGCGGGGTTTGGCGCCATGGCCTTGGTCATCGGCGCGGTCGCGACCGCCTTGGTCCGGTCCGCCGGTATCCTGATCGTCGCCGGGCGCGACTGGTGGCCGGCCATGGTGATGCCGTCCGCCGCCCTCGCCCCCCAGCTTCGGTTCGGGGCCTATCAGTTGGGTACTCGTTTGACGAACACCGCAGTCAACCGGCTGGACCAGATAATCATCAGCGCCTTTTTTGGCACCGAGATCGTCGGTATCTACGGATTCGCGTGGATGCTGATCATCGACCCGATCATGCGGATCAACGGAGTCGTCGGCCGGGTGGCGCTGCCGGCGTTTGCTCGCTTGCGCCACGCACCGCGCCGGCTGGCTGGTGGGTTCATGACATTGGAAACGATCCTGACCTTGCTGACCGCGCCGCTGATCATCGGTGGCGCCGTCGTAGCACCCGTGTTTTTCACGATCTTCATGCCGGCGGCGTGGCAGCCGGCCGTGCCGATCCTCCAAATTCTCGCGGTGGCTTCCTTGATCCGAGCGATCAACAATCCCGTGGGGTTGCTGGCGCTGGCGACCGGTCGGGCGCGCTTGATGTTCGTGTGGACCCTGTCGGCCCTCTCGGTCCAGGTGGTCGTGTTCACGACGGCGGCCAGCAGCTTGTCCTTTTTGCAATTCGTGGTGGCCGTGGCGGTGTTCAACGGCGCGGTGATGCTGGCGAGTTATGGTGTATTGGTGCGTACCGTGATTGGTCCGAGCGCTGGGCGATGGATCATGGCGGTGGCGCCGAACCTGGCCGTCGCGGCGGTGATGGGCGCGGTTTTGCTCGCGGTGCAAGCGGCCATCGCCATTGATGACATCGGCCGTTTCGTCGCCTTGGTCCTGCTTGGTATCGTCGTTTATGCGAGCACCCTGATCGCATTTCGCCGCGACACCCTGGCGCTGGCGCGGCGGTTCCTCTTGGCGCGGCGCCCAGGGTAATACCAAGGATCACGGATAGAGGCCCATGGTATAGGTGGTTGGGTCGCCGATCAGCCCCGGCCACGCAGGCGATCGAGCACTTGGCCTCCAAAGGGCACGGCACGGACCAACCGTCCGGCCTGCCGCAACATGGTACGACGGCCGTGACGGCGGCGCTTGCGCCGGCCCCCCTCGGTCTCCGTGACCATGGTAACCGATGGCGCGCCCGGCGCCGTTGGATCGGCGGCAAGCGCGCGAACCGCCTCAAGATAGCGCTCGGGCCCGCACTGCGTACGCACCCAGTCCCAACCGATGGCGGATTGCCGGGCGAACGCCGCCGGGTCGGCCGCCAGGCGACGCACGATCGCCGGCATATCAGGGGGGTCGGCGAACAGGGCGGCGTCGGCGAAGTTTACCCGCAAATTCGGGGTCAGGATCGCCACGGCGCCGCTGGCCATGGCTTCGGCGATGGTCAACCCGAAGGTCTCGACGAACCGATCGTGGTGCTGGTAGACGAAAAAATCTATTTCGGACAAGAAACGATCAACCGGTTCGGCGCCGAACGGCAAGGTTTCCCAATTGGACGGAGTCGGTCCAACCTCGCGGGCGATCGCGCCTTCGTAACCAAGCAGCCGCACCCGCACGTCGGGCGCTTCCGGGTACATGGCGCGCAGATCCTCGATCCGGCTGGGCCACTTCAGTCGGTCCGGGCGGCTGTGACGGCCGATCACCGGTATCGGGCCGAGCAAACCGTCACGCGGCCGTCCCCATTTCGCCACGTCGACCAGGGGCGGCCAGAAGCGATCGACCACCGGTACCGGCGCACCGCTGTCCATCAGATTGCGTCGGCACCCCTCCGAAATTGGAACCCAGTGGAATTCGCCGCCGAAGGCATCGGCCAATCGGCGTTGCACTCGAACGGGGTCGTAGAACAAGCCGCCCAGGCCATCGACCGGCACGTGATGGGCGATGATGATGCGCCGCCGCGCGGTGATCCGCGGTTGTGGTGGCAGACCCAGCTCGAACGCCATCGGGTTGTGCGCCACCAGAAGATCGCAAGATGCGACCTGACCCGGTGTCAGCACCGGGATGGTAGCCTCGGCGATGCGCGCCGCCAGGCCGGGATGGTCGGGTTGGTCCGTGGGGAAAACCGGCGCGTTGACCCGCACGACGGCGAGCGACACGCCCGCCGCCAGCAACGCCTCCAGCTCGCGTGAGATCGCGGTCGACGTGCCGCCTGGAAACCGGGGGTCGAGCGCCAGAACGAGGTCGTAATGTGGCGATGTCACCTCGGGTCGGCTCCGTGCGGCGGATGGCGGGATACGCGCGATGCTTGGCGCGCTAGCGTGGTGTGTCGATGATAGCCTAGGCGCGGTGGCTCGTACCGTTTTTCGGGCTGTGGTCGGCTCGTGGTTCAGTCGGTGATGGGTGGATGATTAAGAACGCGGTTTTTCTCAGCCAACATGTCCTGGATTCACGCCGGCGCGCCGGCATGCATTTCCTGGCGCGCGCCTACCGTGACGCCGGATGGCGGGTGACGTTCGTCACGGTCGGGTTGTCGCCGCTGGCGCGGCTGGGGGACGATGCCCGCTTGACCGACGCGCCGCCGGAGGTACGCAACCGGTTGGTGGAAATCGAGCCGGGATTGACCCAGTTCGTCTGGATGGCCCCGTTGCATCCGCGCAATGCGCATCGCGGTTGGCTGAACGCACTCACCGGGCCGATCTTCGCGAGCTATCCGGCCTTTGTGCCGGCGGCGTTGCGGGCGGTTCTGGCCGAAGCCGACCACGTGGTGGTGGAAAGCGCGGCCGGTATCATGCTGGTGCCGATGATCCGCCGCGACAACCCTCGGGCCCGCTTGATTTATCGGGTGTCGGACGATCTGCGGGTGCTCGGCGCCCATCCGGTCGTTCTGGCCGCCGAGCGGGCGGCTCTGTCCCGGTTCTCGGTGATCTCGATCCCAAGCCCCACGCTGGCCGACCGATTCCCCGGCCTTGAGACGGTGGTACATCATCCGCATGGCCTCGACACGGCCGTGTTCTCCGAAGCGACGGCCTCGCCCTACGCGCCCGGTGAACGGGCGGTGATCTCGGTCGGGACGATGTTGTTCGATACGGCGGCCGCCTTGGCGGTATGCCGGGCGCGGCCTGATCTTCAGGTGCATTTCTTCGGCGCCTTGGCAGACAAACCGTCGGCCGACAATGCCGTACACCATGGCGAGCGGCCGTTCGCCGAGTTGGTGCCCTATATGCAGCATGCCGCTGTCGGCGCCGCGTTCTATCGGCCAGCGCCAGGATCGGCGTATCTGGCCGATACCAGTAACAAGATGATGCAGTATGCCGCCTGCCGGTTGCCGATCCTGGCTCCTGATTTTGTCGCCGGAGGGCGCGGCCACATCTTCGGTTACCGGCCCGACGACAGTGGCTCGATCGCCCAGGCACTGGACGCCGCGCTGAACGCAGATCGCAGCGTATTGCCGTTTCCGACCGCGCTGTCCTGGGACACGGTGGCGGCGGCGATCATCACCGATGCCGAGGCCACGGGGCCGCGCTGAGGTGCGCTATACGCCGGCCTCGGCCAGAACCTCGCGCAGGTTGCCGGCGGCGCGCGCCCAGGTATAGACGGCGGCGCGGTACCGGCCGCGAGCAATCATCTCATCCCGCAGCCCGATGTCGGTGACGACCCGGCGCACCGCGCCGGCCAGCGCCGCGCGATCGTCGGGATCGATCAGGATCGCCGCCTCGCCACAGACTTCCGGCAGCGATGTTCGGTTGGACGCCACCACCGGACACCCCAGGGTCATGGCCTCCAATGGGGGCAGGCCGAACCCCTCGTACAGCGATGGGAAAACCAGACACGCGGCATTCTCGTACAACGCGCGCAACCCGCCGTCGTCGATCGCGCCAACCTCAATGACCGTCGGATCGGCGTCGCCGGGCGTTCCGCTGTGTGTGGCGCCGTCGAACACCCGACGCAGGGGCGTGGTACCGACGATGGCGACCTGAAGACCCGGTACGCCCGCCGCGGCCACGGCTTGGATCGCTGCCGGAACGTTCTTGTTCGGGTTCGACGATCCCACAACCAACGCATAGCCACCGGCCGATAGCCCATGCCGGTCGAGCACGGCCGGGTTTGGAGCGATCCGGAGGAGATGGTCGACGCCGTTGGGTACGATCCGCACGGTCTCGGCGGGGGCGATGCCGAGCGCCACCAGCCGGTCGGCCGAAAAGCGCGATATGGTCAAGACCCGTCGCGCGCGCCGGCCCAGGATCGGCAGTATGGCCCGATACCACGTGCGGAACCGCCAGCCATAGCCCTCTGGCTGATCGAACACCGAGGTGTCATGGATCATCAGTATGTTCGCGGAATGCGCCAAGGGTGCCAGGTTACAAAGGTTGAGCAGCGGCGCGCCGGCGGCCGCCTTCGGCAACCCGGTCTGTTCCCACAACTGGCCATGAAACGGGCCGACCTCGGCCACCGGCCAAACGGTGCTCGGCGGCTCCGTGCGAGCGACGCCGCGCGGCACCAGGATATCGCCGGTCGGCCGATCCTCGCGCTCGGCGAGCGCCGACAGCAGCGCGTGAGCCACCCGCTGAACCCCGGAAAGCCGCTGGGTCAGGAAGCGTCCATTGATGTGCAGCGTCATACGCGATCACGGGCAAAGAACCGGAGAGGAGGCGGACCCTACACCAGCTCCCAGCCGCTCGACAGGGTGCCGATGGTGGAAACCTGCGGAGCCGCGTCATTCTGCATTTCGTACATGATCAGGGTGCCGTCGGACTGTCGGGCCAGGATGTCGGTCGCGGTATCACCGTTCATCTCGCGGATCGCCAGGATTTCGGCGTCGCCCTGCAGCGAGAAGGTGAACGCGGCGGTCCGGACGCCGCCATCCATGTCCCACAGCGACGCCTGGCCGGTGCCGGTGTTGCGCCACAAAAGATCCTGATCGCCATCGCCGTCGAAATCGCTGACGGACATCAACGACCAGTCATCAGCCACCCGGTAGCTCTTCGCGCTGGTGAACGATCCGCCGTCCATCTCCCAGATCGATACCTGGTCGGTTGCCTGGTTGCGCCAGATCAGATCGCTGCGCCCATCGGCGTTCAGGTCCGTGCTGGTCTCAAGCTGCCAGTCGTTTCCGAGGCCAACCTGGGCGTTGAAGCTCGGTGCCTGGCTGCCGTTCATCTCCCAGACCGTGACCTGTTGGCTCGTGGTGTTGCGCCACAGGATGTCGGTCGCGCCGTCGCCGTTGAAGTCCGCTTCGGCGGTCTTTTCCCAGGCGCCGGAGACGTTGATCGCGGCCCCCTTTGATGGGGCGTCGGCGCCGTTCATCTCCCATACGCTGTAGGCGCCCGAGGTGCTGTTGCGCCACAGAATATCCGTCGCGCCGTCGCCGTCGTAGTCGGCCATGGAGGCGATTTGCCAGACCGGCGCCACATTCTCCGCCGTACCGATGGTCGGGTTGGCACCGTCCATCTGCCACACGCTGTAGGCATTGGCATTGGCGTTGTGCCACAGGATGTCGGTCTTGCCGTCGCCTGAGAAATCCAAGGTGCTGACGATCTGCCAGTCCTGGGACGCGAGGCCGGCGCCTTGGATTGCCGAGGGGCCGGTACCGTCCATCGTCCACACGGTCACCGCGCTCTTATCGTCACGAAACAGGATGTCGGTCTTGCCGTCACCGTCGAAGTCCTCGAGCGCCTCAATCGACCAGACATTCACCAGGTTCTGCTGGGCGCCGAAGGTTGGCGTGTCGGTTTCGTTCAGCGACCAGGCGGCGAACTGTCCGGTCGTGGTGTTGCGCCAGGCATAGTCGTCGACGCCGCCGCCGTTGAAATCGGTCTTTCCGGCGAGCGCCCAAGTGTTGTCCAACCGAAGGGCATCGCCGAAGCCGGCATCCAGCCCGCCGTCGACCTGCATCGTTTGCACTTGCGCCGTCGCGGTGTTGCGGAACAGGAAGGTCGGGCCGGTGAGATCGATCGGCGCCGTGAGGTCTTGGGTGCTAACCACCGCACCCTGGTCGTCGACGAACCAAGCGGTCTCGAAACCGGCGTAGGTCAAGCTGCCGAGATCGGTGCCCTGAGCGACCACCAGCACGTCGGTGCCGTCGCCGCCGTCCAACGCGGCGTCGAGCGCGTCGGCCCAGATGGTGTCGTCACCGAGGCCGCCGGACAGGCTGTCGGCTCCGGCGCCACCGGACAGCGCGTCGTTGCCGGCACCCGCCACCAGAAGATCGGCCTCGCCGCCACCGCGCAGAACATCGTTGCCGCCACCGCCGCTGAGCGTGTCGGTCCCGGCGCCACCGGAGAGTAGATCGGCACCGTCGGCGCCATACATTAGATCGGTGTCGGCGCCACCGTTCAACGTGTCGTTTCCCGCACCGCCCGACAGCACGTCGTTCCCGGCGCCGCCAATAAGCACATCGTCGCCGGCGAGCCCGGTCAAGGTATCGGCGCCGTCGGTGCCGGTCAGGGTGTCGTTGCCCGTCGTCGCGCCCGTCGTGGCGATCTCGCCGAACGGGTTCTCGAAGCCCTGGGACGCCAACCAGTCCAGGTCGGCGGCGGTCGGGTCGGTGGCCTTGGTGGTTTGGATGGTCTCGCCATTCAGCTCGTAGGACACGACCAGGGTGCCGCTGCCGGCCTCGGTCCAGACGAAACTGTCGCCGGCGGTCGCGGTGACCGTGCCTTCCTGGCTGTCGGTGGCGCCATAAAGATCGAGGGTGACGTCAACCGCCTCATCATTCGGATTGCGCAGGCGCCAGATCTGCTCGTCATCGCCGTCGCCGTCGAGATCGGCGGTACCCATGGCGGTCAGGGTCAGTGGTTCCAGGACAACGGTGTCGGCCCCTTCCGTACCGGAGAGGGTGTCGTTGCCACCACCACCGGAGAGGGTATCGTTGCCGTCGCCACCTGTGAGGGTGTCGTTGCCACCGCCGCCGGACAGCGTGTCGTTACCGTCACCGCCTGTGAGGGTGTCCTCGCCACCGCCGCCGGACAGGGTGTCTTCGTCTTCGTCTTCGTCTTCGTCTTCGTCT
>JABMNR010000153.1 GCA_013203465.1 Alphaproteobacteria bacterium | reverse complement strand
CGCAAAGGCGGCATATTGGCTTCACCCTCTGGGTTCCGCATCTTACCCGCCCTCCAACCAACCCAACATACTGATATGTATACCACAATCGCACAGTGCTGGCGTCAAATGAACGGTGCACATGGGAAATCCGGGTTAAGGCGTCTCGCATTTGAGAAAATTTTGCCTCGGCGTTTACCGTCGGTTAACACCCTGGGATTAAAGTCCTCTTGACGAACGGGGCCGTAGCGCCGTTTTGGCCCCTGATCGAAAGAGGAGAGAAGAGGATGGCGGTTAACAAGGAAATGCCGGTGCTCATCGTCGACGACTACAAGACGATGCTTCGGATCATTCGCAACCTGCTGCGCCAGCTCGGCTTTAGCAATGTCGAGGAAGCGTCCGATGGAGCGACGGCATTGCAAAAGATGCGCCGTCAGGATTTCGGTTTGGTCATCTCGGACTGGAACATGGAGCCGATGACCGGATTGCAGCTGCTCAAGGAGGTGCGGTCGGACGATCGGCTTAAGAGTACGCCGTTCATCATGATCACGGCCGAGAGCAAGACCGAGAACGTCATTGCGGCGAAGAAGGCGGGTGTGAATAATTACATCGTCAAGCCATTCAATGCCTCGACCCTGAAGACCAAAATGACTTCGGTCATCGGCGAGTTCTAGGAAACACCACCGCCTTGGGGTGGAGCGTTTGCGTACCGAGATCGAGGACGGAACGGCCGCCGAACGCGCGTGGGGTGAACTCGACGTGATCGACGGCGAGTTGCAGAGCGCGTTCGATCGCATCCTCGATTCGGTCGAGCGCATCGGCGCCGAGCTCGAAACCCTTGATTCGGCGGTTGCCGTCCCAATCGAGGAAGCCATCAGCGAGCTTCTGGAAGCGTCGGCCGTTCGCGATATTGTAGGCCAGAGATTGGTTGCTGTCCGCCTAGCGGTTGATCATTTGGTGGCGGGTAGAGGAAAAAGCGAAAGCTCGGTTGAAAGAAACCGTGACAACACCTCGAAAATAGGGGAAAAACTAGAAACCGGGTCGACCTCTGAGAGTGGGTTGCTCAACGGTCCCCAAATGCCGGGTAAGGCCAAGAGCCAAACGGAGGTCGACGCGCTGTTCGATAACCTCGACTAGGCGCGAATGACTCTTTGGCGGCCAACGACGCGGGAACCCGGAGCAGGGTCGAGCCAACCGCTCTTCCTTAGCCTGTTCCTGCTGCTTTTGGCTTTCTTCATTCTATTGAATTCGCTGTCCTCGATCGAGGTCGGGCGAAGTAACCGCGTTTTGCAAAGCGTGCAGGATGCCTTCCCGTCCTCGGTTCGGCGCGAGGTCGGCGACGCGCAGCTCGACGGCGATCCTGGCCAAGTGATCGGCGATGCGTTGCGCGCCCAAATCGGCGCCGTGTTCAAGGCTCTGTTGCCCGTCGCCGAGGTGACGGTCGAGCCTGGCGGCAATCCGCTCTATGTCGAGGTTCCGATACGCCTTGCCTGGCAGCCGAGCGCGGGCGGCGTTACACCGGTTATGGAAGAGCTGGCGGATCAGTTGCGCCCGATTGTTGCTCGTCCCCCAACCGGAAGCGTGCTCAGGGTCCAAATCCTGTTCGGCATCAATGGTCTCGACGATGGCAACGAGCGGGCGCTCCGGGTAACGGCGGCCAGCACGGTGGTGGAAACCTTCGCGCGAGCGGGGATCGATCCTTCCCGGTTATCCTCCGGACTAGAACCTTGGGATTCCGACACCGTGCGGCTGGTGTTCCGGACAGCGCCGGCGGGCTCGCGTGGGCCTGATTTCGGCGCCCCGCGCCGCGATTCCAGCGGGGGGGGCTGAGCCGTGCCGCTGTTTACGCGACCAGCGCCGGTTCAGGCGAGCGAACGTCGGCTCGGACGGCGCGCCGGTGTCAAATATGGCGGCGGCGCCAGTTGGTTGGTGACCTTCGTCGATCTGATCTCGTTGATGCTGGCTTTCTTCGTCATGATGTTCGCCATGACCACACTTGACGCACCACGCTTTGATCGCGCCGCCGCGTCAATCACCCTGGAGTTGGGTAAGACAGTCAGCCCCGTGGAACGGGAACCGCCGGAGCCGTTGTCGGTTCGTACCGAATCTCAAGGTCGGGGCTATGCACTCGACTATCTGAAACCGATCCTGACAGAGAAGTTAGCCCGCGATCCGATCCTTCGTTCGACCTCTGTCACTGGGGCGGGCGATCGTCTGGTGATCGCCTTGCCGACCGACCTGTTGTTCACCGGCGGGGGGGCCACGTTGTCGAACCGGGCCCGTGTGGCCATTGGCGAGCTGGCGACCGCGTTGGCGCCGCTGCCGAACCGGATCGCACTCGTCGGTCACGCCGATCCTCGTCCGACGCAGAGGGACGGACCCTACGCGTCGAACTGGGCGCTGTCGCTGGCGCGGGCCGATGCTGTGGCGAGGATGCTGGCAGCAAGCGGGTATACGGGCCGGCCGACCATTGAGGGACAAGGGGACAGCCGGTTTTCCGAGGTGGCGCCGACCCTCCCGTTGGAATCCCGGTACGCCCTCGCGCGGCGGGTCGACGTGGTGATCTTGCCGGAGCGGGCACCATGATCAGCCGTAGACCCTTGCTGATCGCCGCTCTATGGGCGTTGCTTGGCGTCATGTTGCCGCTTGCGTCGCCGCCGCTGCGGGCCGAGCCGGTTGATGTGCTCGGCGCGCGGGGTGAGGGATATGACCGATTGCTGTTCGGCTGGCCAATCGACGTCGACTATTCGGCCGAACGGTTCGGCAACACATTGGTGATTCGGTTCTCGCGGCCGATCGAGGGCGATGTCGCGGCGGCGGCGGCGCAACTCGGGCGTTACGTCGCCAGCGGACGGTTGGGCCGCGACGGCCGCAGTGCCGTGATCGAACTCACCGGAAACCATCACCTGCGAACGGTGCGTGACGGCAATCAGATCGTCGTGGATCTGCTGCCGCGAGGGTCCGCGGCCGGAGCGCCGACACCGATCGCGGCTACCCCAACCACGGCTGCCCAAACCGCGGCTGCCCCGGCCACGGCGCCTCGGCCGGTTGCTCAACCCGCTGTCCGACAGCCGGTGGCCCAAACGCCGCCGGCGTCCGCGCCGACGATCCGGGTTCGGACCGGACAGCACCCGACCTATGATCGAATTGTGTTTGATTGGCCGGCGCCGGTCGATTTCCAGGTTCAGCAGGATGGCGGGAGCGCGCGGGTTCTGTTCGCTCGGCCGGCTGTGGTGGATGATGCCGCTGTGCGCCGGGGGCTGCCCGAGGCATTGCGGGGTTTCCGGACCGAGACCACCGAGAGCGGCTTGACCGCCATCGTGCCGCTGCCCGATGGCCGCGAGGTGAGGGCCTTCCAATCCGGCGCCAAGGTCGTGGTCGACGTGCGGCAGGGCAGCGCGCCGCCGCCAACCGCGCCCTCAGCCGGGAGACCCCAACCACCCGCTTCCCAGCCGCCCGCTTCCCAGCCGCCCGCTTCCCAGCCAACGACGACCGCCAAGGCTGTACCTCCCCCCGCACCGCCTCCCGCACGCCTAGCGTCGAATGGAATACCGCCGCCGCGCGTCGAACCCACGCCGGCGGTGCCGGCGGCCGAGGTGGCGCCACCGCCGGCAGCGGCGCCCGCGCCCCGCGTGACGGTCGCGCCGAGCCCACCGCCCACCGCGCCGGCCGCGTCACCGCCCCCAGCACGGCCCGTTGCGAGACGGCCGCCGACGCAGCCGGTGACACCGGCGCTCCCCCCTGTTCCGACCAATGAAGAGGGAGAGCCGACGACAACTCTGGTATCGACTTTCGCCGACGCGGCGCCGGCGCGGATCACCGGGCAGCCGCTGTTGGTCACGGCTCTGTCCACGGCTGAGACGCTGTCGGTGCGTTTCGAGTGGACCGAGCCGGTGGCGGCTGTGGTGTTTCCGCGCGCCGGCTATCTATGGGCGGCGTTCGACGAGGCGGTGACACTCGATTTCTCGACGCTGGCAGGGATGGACAATCAGATCGTCGGCCAGCCCGAGCAAGTGCCGGTCAGCAATGGGACGGCGGTACGGTTCCCACTCGTGCAGGGGGTGAACCCCCGGGTCTGGCGCGACGGGTCCGTCTGGGTGGTGGATTTGCAGCCGCAAACCTCCCGACCGGACGTGCCGCTGCGGGTCGACGCCCAAATGGTCAGCCCCCAGGGACCGCGTCTCTTTATTCCGATCGAGGGGGTTGGACAGCCGATCATCATGCGTGACCCGGAGGTCGGGGACGGCCTGTTCTTGATTCCAGTGACATCGTTGTCCCGGGGCATCGATGGGGACAGGCGGTATCCGGAGCTGACATTGCTCGCAACGGTTCAGGGCGTGGCGATGCGGCCACGACTGGATGGGGTGGAGGTTCGCATTCTGCCGGACGGCGTCGCCTTTACCGTTGAGAACGGTCTTATGCTCTCAGGCTCGACACCGCGCACCAGCGAGGACAGGTTCAACGCCCGTGGGTTCGACGGTTTGCCCTCGGGGCTAGCGCCCGGCCGAATCTTCGACATGAGCAATTGGCGGCGCGGTGATCAAGCGAGGTTCCTTGACGAGAGGCAGGCGCTTCAACTCCGCATTTCGGAGGCCACAAGCATCTCGCGGAGTGGACCTCGACTTGAACTGGCACAGTTCTATTTCGCCCGCGGGCTGGCCTCGGAGGCGATTGGGCTGCTGCGCACAATCGAACAATCGGACGAGGATTTAGCCGGCCGCCCCGACGTTAAAGCACTGCGTGGCGCCTCGAGTTTCATGCTCGGCCGCTATGCGGAGGCGGAAGAATTCCTCGATGACCCCGCACTGAACGGCTTTTCGGAGGCCGAGCTTTGGCGTGGCGCCGCGACGGCTGGCCAGGGCAAATGGGACGAGGCGGTGGAGCATTTCGCCCGGGCCGGTGAGATCCCCGGAGGATACCCGCGTAATTTCACCACCGAACTCGCGATGCTGGCGGCGGAAGCAACCATCAAGGCGGGTGATTTCCGTGGTGCGGGATCGTTTCTCGACGTGATCGCCGAGGGTGCTCCGACCTTTGGTGAGAAGGCCCGGCTCGATTCTCTGCGCGGGAGGGTGCTCTACGCCTTCGGTGACATCGAGGCGGCGTTGGATATCTGGCGCCGACTGGCGGGGGGCGAGGACCGATGGGCCCGGGTGCGCTCACAACAGGCGCTGATCGAGCACGCGCTCAAGGAGGGTGAGATCGACGTTAAGGCGGCGGGCGATGCTCTTGACCAGCTACGGTATGCATGGCGTGGCGACCGTCTTGAATTCGACTTGCTGCACCGCCTGGGCGGTCTGCGGCTTGACGAGAACGAATACGAGAAAGGCCTGGATGCGTTGCGACAGGCCGTGACTTACTTTCCAAATAACCCGGAGACCCGGGAGGTTGTTAAGAAACTGACCAAGGCGTTCAGCGACCTCTTTTCGAGTGGTGCCGTGGAGTCCATGACACCTTTGCAGGCGCTGGCGTTGTATGACGAGTTTCGTGAACTGACCCCGGTCGGGGAGGCTGGTGACAAGATCATCGAAGGATTGGCCGACCGTCTGGTCCGGGTCGATTTGCTCGACCGAGCGTCACGACTCCTGAACCGGCAGGTGAAATTCCGTTTGCAGGGAACCGACAAGGCCCGTGTCGGAGCGCGGTTGGCGCTGATCCATCTATTGGACCGCCAACCGGAATCGGCGATCGACGCACTTGATGAAAGCGTCTCGCCCGGACTCGGCCAGAATCTGGCGCGGGAGCGCCGGCGGCTGCGGGCCCGCGCGGTGTTTGAGCTGGGCGATGCGCAGTCAGCGCTCAAGCTGTTGGAAGGCGACGCCTCGCGGGAATCCGATCTGCTGCGCGCGGATATTTACTGGAAGATCGCCGATTGGGTGGAGGCGGCAAAAACCTTCCGGCGGCTGGTCGGAAATTCCGGGCGCGATGGCAGCCGGTTGAAACCCGACACCGCCGCCTTCATCACTAATTGGGCGGTGTCCTTGGCCCTGAGCGACAACACCGACGGCCTCAATCGGCTGCGGCAGATCTATTCCAGCCAGATGGACGCGACGCGCTACCGTGAAGCGTTCCGGCTCATCACCAACAACACCGACAGCGGGCCGGACGAGTTCATGCGCCTGACCGAACGGTTCGATGAGATCGGCCAGTTCCAGGCCTTCCTATCGAGCTATCGCGACAAGCTGAAGCAGGGACCGCTCAGCGCGACCAACTGACCGAGGGTGATCGCGCTTAGAGCCGGATCAGCATACCTCCGCCACCCGGCCGTCTCGAAACAATCCCTACGGCCCGACACCGAAACTGCGGACCAAGCTGCCGGCCACGACGTACCACCCATCCACCAGCACAAAGAAGATCAGCTTGAATGGCAGCGAGATCATGACCGGCGGCACCATCATCATGCCCATCGACATCAGGACCGAGGCGATCACCATGTCGATAATCACGAACGGCAGATAGAGCAGGAAGCCGATTTCAAAGGCTCGGCGCAGCTCGCTGATCATGAAGGCCGGGACCAGCACTTGCAGCGGCGCGTTCAAGCCGGTCTCGGCCGGACCCACGGCGGCGATGTCCTGGAAAAGCTCCAGATCCTTGTCTCGCACCGTCCGCAGCATGAAGGCGCGGAAGGGCGCCGCCGTGGCCTCGAACGCCTCGGTCTCATCGATTCGTTCCTCGATCAGCGGCTGAATGCCGTTCTGCCAAGCCTGCTCCAAGGTCGGCGCCATGATGAAGGCGGTCATGAATAGCGCCAAGCTGACCATCACGATGTTGGGGGGGGATTGTTGCGTGCCGATCGCTGTCCTAAGCAGCGCCAGCACGACAATGATCCGAGTGAACGAGGTCACCATCACCAGAATGCCTGGGGCCAACGAGATCAGGGTGAGGACGAGAACGAACTGGATGATTCGTGCGGTGGTCGAGCCCCCGGGCTCGCCCACATCGAGGGTCAGGCTCTGCGCCGCCGCTGGATCCGTTCCAAGGGCGGCCAATGCCAACGCGATGACCACGGCCAGTGACCGCCATGCCATGGTGGAGTTCACGTGACGCCGAGGTGTCATCACATGCTTTCCGTGTCGGCCGGTGATGCGGCCGCTTCGGCGTTCATGGCGGCCTGGAAGCTGTCGCTTGGAATGCCGCTTTCCACCACGAGGTCACCGTCGGTGCCAAGCAGCAGCAGGTGTTCGACCGAATCCCGCCGGATCAACACCAACCGGCGGCGCGGATCGATCGCTCGGGACTCGATGATTTGGAGACGCCCGCCGCGCGGCCCGGCCATGCCCATGTTGTTAAGCCGTTGGATGCCATAGCGCCGCGCCAGCCAATACAGCAGACCGATCAGCCCAAGCACAAAGGCGAGCGCCGCCAGGAATCGGAGGTAGTCGACTACACTCATGCGCGGATTGTCGGCGCGGCCGCGCAGCCTGCCAACCCCTTACGGCGGCGGGTGTCAGGAACCACGACGCCGTGCCGCGGCGGTGGCGCCATAAGCGGCGGCGGCGGCGTGCGCCGATGGCCGTGGCGCCGGCGAATCGGCCGTGACGCCACTGGCTCTCAGTCGCGCCTCGGCCGCGTTCAGCGCCTCGATCAGTGTGTTCAAATCGGCGGCGAGACTCCGTGCCTCGGCAGCCGGCAGGGATGAGGCCGCCTCGCATAATGCGATAACGCGACCTTCCATGTCGCGGCGATCAGGCGCCTTGGTGCCGGCGGTATGAGCAATTGTGTTGATCTCGTCGCCGAGGGTCCGGATGTCCGTGCGCAGCCGCTCAACATCGCTCACGGCGTGTCCCCCGTCGCGGCGGCGGTCGCATGCTTCTCGGACATCGCGCCGTTGGCCCGATACACATAGGTCAGGATTTCAGCCACCGCGGCAAAGGCTTCGACGGGAATCTCACAGTCGACCTCCACGACTTCCAATATCTGAGCGAGATCGGGGTCGGTCCTCACCTTAACGTCGTGGTCAAACGCCAGGCGAAGGATCTTCTCGGCCAGCTCGCCATAGCCTTTGGCCACGACCGTCGGCGCTGCGCCGCCATCGATGTCGTGGCTAAGGGCGATGGCGAGCTTGCGGGTCTCGCTCGCCGGCTGGTGTCCGCGCGGCGGGGGACGGCTGTTGGCGTGATCGGTCATGCGCGCTCCGAATTCGAACACCCTACTATACCGCGTTGGCGCTGGTTTCGCATGACCCGTGTGCTTTGGCATGGTCGTTGCTTTGATATTGGCGAGAGTGTCTGCGAGCCCACTGACGAGCCAATGATGCCGCGGCGGGGTCGAACGAGGTGGCGGATGATAGGAACCGCCGAGGAAAAGGGGTGAGACGATGGATATGTCGCAATTGAGCCTGTTTCGGATGGCCCGTCAGAAAATGGGATGGCTTGGTGCCCGGCAATCGGTTCTGTCCCAGAACATCGCCAACGCGAACACGCCTGGTTACCGGTCGAAGGAGATCGAAGCGCTTGATTTCTCTCGCGAACTCAGCCGCATTCGGCAGATCAACTTGGCTGGAACCAACGGTAGCCATCTGTCAGGTACCGTCGTGAAGCCGGATCACCGGGTCGACGAATCACGTCTGAAGGACGTCTACGAGGTCAACCCGGACGGTAACTCGGTGATCATGGAAGAGCAGGTTATGAAGGTGGCTGAGAATCAGATGCAGCACCAGCTCACCAGCAGTATCTACAAAAAGCATATGCAAATGATGCGTATGGCGCTCAGCGAACCAGGACGAGGGTGATGTTGACGCACGACGTGCGCACGGCTTAACGGGAGAAGATTCATGGATTTGATGAACTCGATCAAGATTGCGGCATCCGGCATGAAGGCCCAGGGAACGCGCTTGCGGATCGTGTCGGAAAACGTGGCGAACGCCGAATCGATGGGCACCAAGCCCGGCGATGATCCCTACCGTCGCAAGACGATCACGTTTACGAACGTGTTGAACCGCGAGTTCAACGCCGACATGGTGAAGGTGGACAAGATCGGCCGGGATCGGGGCGACTTCGAAACCAACTACGAGCCGACCCATCCGCTCGCCGACGAGAACGGCTACGTCAAGCGACCTAACGTCAACGCGTTGATCGAATTGACGGATATGAAGGAAGCCCAGCGCAGTTATGAGGCGAATATGAGTGTCATCGAATCCTCGCGCAGCATGATCCAGAAGACCATCGACCTGCTGCGGGGATGACGCCGACGGCCGAGGTTTCTTGGCGGCGCGGGATGACGTAGACTAATGGTGAGGAGACCGCATTATGGTTGGACGTATTGGTGACATCACCCCACCCATCGCTGGCCCAGGCGGGCCGGGCGGGGCTACGGCGCCGGCCCAGGGCGGCAAGGACTTCGCGAGCTTCGTCAAGGAGGCTGGTGGTGACATGCTGACCACCATGTACACCGGCGAGGAACAAGCCATGAAGGGCATCAGCGGCGAGGCTGATCTCAACGACGTGGTCGCCGCCGTGAACGACGCCGAAATGACGTTGCAGACCATCACCGCGCTGAGGGATCGGCTTGTCCAAGCCTATCAGGAGATCATTCGCATGCCGATCTGATCGGCGCGCGCACGTGCGTCCGGTTTGCCTCGGCAGAAAGCCACCCAGCAATTTCTGCCGGGTGGCTGCGCGTGCGCGGCCCATGAGGCAGAGCCGATGGGGGTGGCGGCCGTGAGCGAGGTCGAGGCGCTGGATGTCGCGCGCGAGTCAATCACCACACTGTTGACCATGTCGCTGCCGATCATGGCGATTGCCCTGGGTGTCGGGCTGATCATCGCGTTGTTCCAGGCACTGACCCAGCTTCAGGAGATGACATTGGTGTTTGTACCCAAGATCATCGTGGTGTTCGCCTCGCTGCTGTTGTTATTGCCGTTCATGTTGGCCACCCTCAGCGCTTTCTTCGTGGGTGTGGCCGACAAGATCATCGCATTGTCCTAGGTCGAGGACGGGCGTGCCGCTCGAACAATACCTTCCCCTTCAGGTATACGGCGTGTTGATGGTGCTGGCGCGAAGCGGCACGACCGTGTTTCTCATCCCCGGCATCGGCGAGACCTTCGTGCCCAACAAGGTGCGGATTTTGTTCGCCTTGGGCTTGGCGATTGCGATCGCACCCGTGATTGGTCCAAACCTGCCGCCCGAACCGGCGACCCCGGCGGGGTTGCTGATGCTGTTGCTTGGTGAAGTGGTGATCGGCGTGTATTTCGGTTTGGTCGCGCGCCTGCTGCTGCTGACTCTCGACACCACGGGGCGGATCATCGCGTTCTCCAGCGGCCTCGCCAATGCCCAGGCGTTCAATCCAGCGCTCTCCGAGCAAGGATCGCTGCCCGGTTTGTTCCTGACGACGCTGGGCATCATGTTGTTGTTCGCAACCAACATGCACCACATGCTGATCCGGGCGATCGTCGACAGCTACGAGGTGTTTCCCGTGGGCGGCGCCCTGCCGTTGGGCGATCTATCCGACGCGCTGGCTCGCCTCGTATCGGGGAGTTTCCGCGTCGCGGTCCAGCTCGCGGCGCCCTACATGGTGATCAGCCTTCTGTTTTTCGCGGCCCTCGGCGTTCTGGCGCGCTTGATGCCGCAATTGCAAATTTTCTTCATTGGTTTGCCGGTTCAGATGGCGCTTGGATTTGCCATCACGGCGACCATTCTCGGTGGTCTCATGGGGCTGTTTCTGGAGTACTATGCGACCAACATGGCCGACTATCTGGTGCTTCGGTGACGGGGGGACGCCGTGTCTGACAGCCAAGACGACGCCCAGAAAACCGAGGAGCCGACTCCGCGCAAGCTCGAGCAGGCTCGTCAGAAGGGGCAGATCGCGCAAAGCCGGGAGGTGTCCAGTTTCGCGGTGCTGCTCGGGCTTGCCTTCACGGTGGGCGTAATGGGCCCGTTCATGGTCAGCGGCATTCATGAGACCTTGGCTGCTCTGATGGAGAAGAGCGGTGTCATTCCGATCGATCAGCGCAGCGCTGGTACCGTCCTGTCCGATACGTTTCTGGACGTGCTGTTGTGGCTGTCACCAATGTTCGTGTTGTTCATCGTGTTGGCCCTCGCGGCTAATTTCAGTCAAGCGGGCATCCTTTTTACAACCGAGCCGATTACCCCGAAGTTGGAAAAGATCTCGCCGCTCGCCGGTGTCAAACGGCTCTTTTCACTCAAGTCGCTCGTCGAATTCCTAAAGGGCGTCTTCAAGCTGCTAATCGTCGGCACGATCGCCTACACGCTCTTGGCGCCGGAGTTCGACCGGCTCGAGGCGCTGATGCAGATGGAAGTCATCGAGGTCTTGCGCGAGATTCAAGTGTTGGTGCTTCGGATGATGATCGGCGTGGTGGCGATCATGGCGTTGATTGCCGCGATTGATTACGCCTATCAGCGGTTCGAGTACCTCAAGCAGATGCGCATGTCGCGCCAGGAAATCCGGGACGAATACAAGCAGTCGGAGGGCGATCCCCAGATCAAGGCGCGGTTGCGGCAGATTCGTACGGAGCGGGCGCGTAACCGGATGATGGCGGCCGTGCCGCATGCCGATGTGGTGGTCACCAACCCGAGCCACTACGCCGTTGCGTTGTCGTATGATTCAGAAGCCATGGCGGCGCCAAAATTGGTGGCCAAGGGCGCCGACCTCGTCGCTTTTCGAATACGCGACGTTGCCAACGAGAACGGTGTCCCTATTGTCGAGAATCCACCCTTGGCGCGGGCGCTGTTCGCCGGCGTCGACATCGACCAGCAGATCCCCGAGGAGCATTACAAAGCCGTGGCTCAGGTTATCTCGTATGTCTATGGACTAAAGGGTCGTCGTGAACGGTCCTGACGTGCGGTGCATTGGGCGCGGGCGGCGGCGGTGGATCCGGTAGCAACCGCCCTGCCGCTGGCCGGACTCTTGCTCGGCGGAGTTGGAGGCTGGTGGCTGGCGCGTCGGTCACCGCCGGTCTCAGCCAAGACGCCGGCCCCGACCAAGAAACCGGCGCCTCCAGCGCCCGATGGCGCGCCGTCCGAGGGCGATGTTCCGCCGCTGATAATCACGTTGGACGCCGAGGGCGGGTTTCGGAGCGCCGGACCGGGGGTGGCCGAGCGGCTGGATGCCGAGGCCGCCGTTGGGAAGGGGAAGGCGATCGCCCGTTTACGCCTGGCCGCCCTCAAGCATGCCGAGGCGTTGTCCGGTGATGGGGCAACCGTCGCCGTCGATCCGTTCGCGCATTCGGGCGCGGGGTGGCGCGCGTGGTTGGTGCGTCGAGCGGACGGCGGGCTCGATGCTCATCTCGTCGAACAAGCCGGGCCCTCCGCCATGGCCGGGGGCAAGACGGCAGCCGATGCCACCAGCGCCGTGTGGCCATTTCTGATCGACGCGCCGATTGGCATGGCGCGGATCGACCGGCGCGGCCGGATTCACGAGCACAATCGCTTCTTCTTGGGGTTCTTGGAGGATGGCGAGGGTACCGAAGCCACCGTCGGTCGCGCCCTCGCCGACTTGGTGAGCGGCGACCATCGCGCCGGGGTGGTCGACGCCATTGCCCAGATGCGTCGTGACGATGGTAGCGCGAGCGATGAGGAGACCCTGGAAGTCGCGTTCGGCGGCGACGGTCAGACCTTCGCCTCGCTGATCCTGCGCCCCGACCCGCAACACGGTATCGATCCCAAGGCGTTCGTCGTCGCCTACGCCATCGATGTGACCGAGCGGCGGCTTCTGGAAACCCAGTTCGCGCAATCCCAGAAGATGCAGGCGGTCGGACAGCTTGCCGGCGGTGTGGCGCACGACTTCAACAATCTGCTGACCGCGATGACCGGGTTCTGCGACCTGCTCTTGCAACGTCACGGGCCCGGCGACCAATCCTTCGCGGACGTCATGCAGATCAAGCAGAATACCAATCGGGCGGCCAATCTGGTGCGCCAACTGCTGGCGTTCTCGCGACAGCAGACCCTGATCCCGCGGGTGGTCGACCTGACCGAGGTGCTGGCCGATCTGTCGCATCTGCTGCGCCGGCTGATCGGCGAGAATGTGAGCTTCGAGCTCATTCACGGCCGTGACCTTCGGCCGGTCAAGGTTGATCCCGGCCAGTTGGAGCAGGTGTTGATCAACCTGGTGGTCAATGCCCGCGACGCAATGCCGTCCGGCGGTACCATTACGCTGCATACCGGCAACACCACGACCGTCAAACCGCTGCGTCAAGGCGACGAAGTCGTGCCGCCCGGCAGTTATGTTTTGATCGAGGTTGTCGACACCGGCAGCGGCATCCCGCCGGCGTTGCTCGCCCGCATCTTCGAGCCGTTCTTCACCACCAAGGAGGTGGGGCAGGGCACTGGGCTTGGGTTGTCAACCGCGTTCGGCATCATCAAGCAGTTCGGTGGTTTCGTGTTCGTGGACAGCACGGCCGGCGTGGGCACCACCTTCTCGATCTACCTGCCGGCCTGGGATGGGCCGGTCGATGTGGTGGAGGTATCGGGCGACGCGGGGATCGACCAGGATTTGACCGGAAGTGGAACGGTGCTGCTGGTCGAGGACGAGGACCCGGTGCGTCTGTTCGCGGCGCGGGCGTTGCGCAGCAAAGGATATACCGTGATCGAGGCGCGCTCGGGCGAAGCGGTGCTGGAACTGCTGGACCGCGAGGCACCGGTTCTCGATCTGATGGTGACCGATGTGGTGATGCCGGGAATCGACGGGCCCGCCCTGGTGAAGATCGTGAGCGAGACCCGGCCGGATCTGCCGGTCGTTTGCATATCCGGCTATTCGGAAGACGCCTTGCGGCAGCGTATCGCCGACACCAAGGGCATGGCGTTTTTACCGAAGCCGTTCTCCCTCAAGCAGTTGGCGCAGGCGGTCAAACAGGCGATAGCCCGATCCAGGACAACATCTTGAGGTCGGGTGGCGTTCGGAATCCTTGATGTAAACGTGAACAAAACGAGAAAATCTATTGCGAAAAAGAACAAAAAGTGTACACTGCACTCCGGTTTCCACGGGGATGGTCGGCCGTTGCGGACCACCATCCCGCACGATAGAAGGAGGTGGAGGTGACAGTGGCGCTCAGGGTTATCGAGAAGGACGGCATGGATAAGGCCAAGGCATTGGAGGCCGCGCTCGGGCAGATCGAGCGCGCGTTCGGCAAGGGCTCGGTGATGAAGCTCGGCCAGCGGGAAAACGCGATCGAGATCGATACCGTATCAACCGGCTCGCTTGGGTTGGATATCGCCCTCGGCATCGGCGGGCTGCCGCGCGGTCGTGTCGTCGAAATTTACGGACCGGAAAGTTCGGGCAAGACGACCATGGCGCTGCACGTGGTCGCCGAGGCACAGAAGGCCGGCGGGACCTGCGCCTTCGTCGATGCCGAGCATGCCTTGGACCCGAAGTATGCCCATAAGCTGGGGGTCGACATCGACGAGTTGCTGATCTCGCAGCCGGACGCGGGTGAGCAGGCGTTGGAAATCGCCGACACCCTGGTGCGCTCCGGCGCGATCGATGTGCTGGTGGTGGATTCGGTGGCGGCCTTGGTCCCCCGGGCCGAGCTCGAGGGCGAGATGGGCGACAGCCATGTCGGTCTGCAGGCGCGGTTGATGAGCCAGGCGCTGCGCAAGCTGACCGGCTCGATCTCGAAATCCCGCTGCATGGTGATCTTCATCAACCAGATCCGGTTGAAGATCGGCGTGATGTTCGGCAGCCCGGAAACCACGTCCGGCGGCAACGCGCTCAAGTTCTACGCCTCGGTGCGTCTCGACATCCGGCGGATCGGCGCGATTAAGGATCGTGACGAAGTGGTGGGTAACCAGACCCGGGTGAAGGTGGTGAAGAACAAGCTGGCACCGCCGTTCCGGGTCGTCGAGTTCGACATCATGTATGGCAAGGGCGTGTCCAAGACCGGTGAGTTGCTGGACCTTGGGGTCAACGCCGGCATTGTCGAGAAATCCGGCGCCTGGTTTTCCTGCGATGGGCAGCGGATCGGCCAGGGTCGGGAGAACGCCAAGGTCTTCCTCGCGGAGAACCCGGACATGGCGGCGTCGATCGAACGGCGTATCCGGGAGAACGCCGGGTTGGTTGCCGAGGCGATGCTGACGGGCGATGACAAGGTCGGCATGGACGAGGACGGCCCTCTGGACGGCCCTCTGGGCGAGGCGCCGGCGGCGGAGTGACGGCGGGGCTGGCTGTGCGATTGCTGGACAGCGGCCGGAGGCGTCGCTAAAAACGCGAACTTTCGAGAGGTTGGGGCGCGCTCGGTCGAGCGCGCCTTCAGCCGTTTCGGGCGGTTGACCGGAGGGTCCCATGGCCACGACCAACGATATTCGACGCGCGTTCCTGGGCTATTTCGCGGCACGGGATCACGTCGTGGTCGACTCGTCGCCGTTGGTGCCGCGCAACGATCCGACCTTGCTGTTCACCAACGCCGGTATGGTGCAGTTCAAGAACGTGTTCACCGGCGCCGAGCACCGGGACTACCGGCGGGCGGTGACCTCGCAGAAATGCGTGCGCGCCGGCGGCAAGCACAACGACCTGGAGAACGTCGGCTACACCGCGCGTCATCACACCTTTTTCGAGATGCTCGGTAATTTTTCGTTCGGCGACTACTTCAAGGACAACGCGATCGAGTACGCCTGGAATTTGGTGACGGGCGAGTTTGGCCTGCCCAAGGACAAGCTGCTGGTCACGGTCTATGCCGAGGACGAGGAGGCGGCGACGCTCTGGCACAAGATCGCCGGCTTGCCGGACGACCGGATCATCCGCATCCCGACCTCGGATAATTTCTGGGCCATGGGCGACACCGGCCCGTGTGGACCATGTTCCGAGATATTCTTCGATCATGGGGAGCATATCCCCGGCGGCCCGCCCGGCTCGCCGGACGAGGACGGTGATCGCTTTATCGAAATCTGGAACCTGGTGTTCATGCAGTATGAGCAGATCACCAAGGAACAGCGGATTGACCTGCCGCGACCGTCGGTCGACACCGGCATGGGGCTTGAGCGCATCACCGCGGTGCTGCAGGGCACCCACGATAATTACGACATCGACACCATGCGCGCGCTGATCGAGGCGTCGGCCGAGGCGGCGGGTGTCGATCCGGATGGCGAGTACAAGGTGTCGCACCGGGTGGTGGCCGACCATTTGCGCGCCTCGACCTTCTTGATCGCCGACGGCGTGCTGCCCTCGAACGAGGGGCGCGGTTACGTGTTGCGCCGGATCATGCGCCGGGCGATGCGTCATGCTCACATCATGGGTTGCCGCGAGCCGCTGATGCACCGGCTGGTGCCGACGTTGGTGCGCGAGATGGGCGAGGCGTATCCGGAGATCGTTCGCGCTCAAGCCCTGGCCACCGAGACGCTGAAACTCGAGGAGCGCCGGTTCAAGGACACCCTGGATCGCGGACTGAAGCATCTGTCGGACGAGACCGCCAAGCTGGGCGAGGGTGGGACGCTGCCGGGTGAGGTGGCGTTTAAACTCTACGATACCTTCGGGTTTCCGGTCGATCTGACCGCTGATATTCTCCGTGGCCAAGGCCGTGGTTTGGATCAGGCGGGCTTCGATGCGGCCATGGAACGGCAACGCGCCGCCGCCCGCAAGGCGTGGTCCGGCTCCGGCGATGCGGCGACCGACACCGTGTGGTTCAGCCTGCGGGACCGGGTCGGCGCCACCGAGTTCCTCGGCTATGACACCACCGTCGCCGAAGGCGTGGTCACCGCCCTGGTGATCGATGGCAAACCGGTCGACCGCGTGGCGCCGGGTGGCACGGCCCAGATCCTGGTCAATCAAACCCCGTTCTATGGTGAATCCGGCGGCCAGGTCGGCGATGCCGGCACCCTGCGGTCGGCCGGCGGCGCGATCGTTACCGTGGCGGACACGCAAAAGCGGGCGGGCGATGTCTTCGTTCACATCGGGACCGTGGCCAACACGGCTTTGGCGGTTGGCGACGCGGTCGAGCTGCGGGTCGACGATGAACGCCGGGATCGGTTGCGGGCCAATCACTCGGCGACCCACCTGCTGCACGAGGCGCTGCGTCGCCAGTTGGGCGATCACGTGGTGCAGAAGGGCTCGCTGGTGGCGCCCGGTCGCCTGCGGTTCGATTTCAGCCATCCGGGCGGCATCGGACGCGAGGATCTGATCTGGATCGAGGCTGAGGTGAACCGCCGGGTGCGCGGCAACACCGAGGTGACGACCCGCCTGATGACCCCCGATGACGCGGTCACCGAAGGTGCCATGGCGTTGTTCGGCGAGAAATACGGCGACGAGGTTCGGGTGGTCGCCATGGGCGGCGGCGAGGCGGCCGGCAATAAAGCCGCATGGTCGATCGAATTGTGCGGCGGCACCCATGTGCGCCGCACCGGCGACATTGGCTTGCTGAAAATCGTCAGCGAAGGTGCCGTGGCCGCCGGCGTACGCCGGGTCGAGGCGGTGACCGGTGTGGGCGCGCTGGAATGGATCGACCAACGCGAGGCGGCGCTGGCCGGGGCGGCGGCGGAACTGAAGACGGCACCCGAGGATGTGCCCGCGCGGGTTCACGCGCTGCTTGAGGAACGCCGCCGGTTGGAGCGCGAGTTGGTCGAGACCCGGAAGAAACTGGCGGCCGGCGGTGGTGGCGGAGTGCCGCAATCGAAGGAGGTCGGGGGCGTGACCTACGCCGCCCGTGCGCTCGAAGGCGTGCCGGCGCGAGAGCTGAAGGGCATGGTCGACAGCATCAAGGCGGAGATCGGCTCCGGCGTGGTGGCGATCGCCTGCGCCGATGACGGCAAGGCGTCGCTGGTGGTCGGCGTGACCGAGGATTTGCTTGCTCGGATTAGCGCCGTCGATCTGGTGCGCGTCGGCTCGACGGCGCTGGGCGGCAAGGGCGGCGGTGGCCGTGCGGACATGGCGCAAGCCGGCGGTCCGGACGCCTCGGCCACCCAAGCCGCGTTGGACGCGATTGAAAAAGCGCTGGCGGGTATCGCGGCGGCGGCCTGATCCCGGCTTGCGCCACGATCCGAGGCCGGTCACCCTCGGCGACCGCCGAACCGCGAGATCCGTGAGGTACCATGAGCGAGACGATGCAAGCCGCCGCCCGGTTCGAGGGCACCGAGCGTTACGTGGCGACCGAGGATCTGATGGTCGCGGTCAACGCCGCCGTGGCGTTGGGCCGGCCGTTGCTGGTGAAGGGCGAGCCCGGCACCGGCAAGACGGTCTTGGCGCGCGAGATCGCCGAGGCGTTGGGCAAGCCGTTGATCGAGTGGCACATCAAGTCGACCACCAAGGCCCAGCATGGGCTGTACGAATACGATGCGGTTGCGCGGTTGCGCGATGGCCAGCTCGGCGAGGAGCGGGTCAAGGATATCGCCAACTACATCCAGCATGGCAAGCTGTGGGACGCGTTCACCGCACCCGAGCAGGTGGTGCTGCTGATCGACGAGATCGACAAGGCCGACATCGAGTTTCCCAACGATCTGTTGCTGGAACTCGACCGCATGGAGTTCCACGTCTACGAAACCCGGGAGACCGTGCGGGCGGTGCATCGGCCGATCGTGCTCATCACCTCGAACAACGAGAAGGAACTGCCGGACGCTTTCCTGCGCCGCTGCTTCTTTCATTACATCCGCTTCCCCGAGCCCGAGGTGATGGAGCAAATCGTCGATGTGCATTTTCCCAACCTGAAGAAGCGGCTGCTCGCCGCCGCGCTCGGCGCGTTCTATGAGTTGCGCGAGGTGCCGGGGCTCAAGAAGAAGCCATCGACCTCCGAGTTGCTGGACTGGATCAAGCTTCTGGTGATCGAGGACATCCCGCCGGAGGCGTTGAAGGTGACCGACAAGAAGGACCTTATTCCGCCACTTTATGGCGCTTTACTGAAGAACGAACAGGACGTGCATCTGTTCGAACGTCTGGCGTTCCTGGCGCGCCGGGAAGGGAGGGCTTGAGCATGCGGAGGCTGTGGATCGCCGCCATCGCGACACTGTTCGCCCTGCCAGTGCAGGCCGGCAAGCTTCAGGACGCGGTGCCGGACATGCTCCGCGCCTACGCCGATCAGGCGGGCTACGTGCTGGCCTCGATCAAGCTATGCGGCGGCGATACCGGGGAGGAAGACTATTTCCGCGCGCTGGTGCGCGATAACCTGGCGCAGATCGGTGCCGACGACGACGACATTGGCTTCCTCGACCACTACATGGCGGCGGCGGCGGCGGCGGCGAAACCAAAGAAGAGCGAATGCACCGACGACGGGGCGGTGCCGATGACCGCCGAGATGTTCGGCTACCGCAATGCCATGCGCAAGGCGTTGAAAAGCGACTAGATCATGTTCACCCGCTTCTTTTACAGCCTGCGCGAGGCCCAGGTGCCGGTGTCGCTCACCGAGTACCTGACCTTGCTGCGGGCGGTGGAGGCGGGCCTCGCCAACGGGTCGGTCGACGATTTCTATTTCCTGTCGCGGACCGCCCTGGTGAAGGACGAGCGGCATCTCGACCGGTTCGACCGGGTGTTCGGCCACGTGTTCCAGGGCTTGGAGGCGTTGGATGATTTGTTCGGCGCGGATATCCCCGAAGAATGGCTGCGTAAGCTGGCCGAGTTGACCCTGACCGACGAGGAGAAGGCGAAGATCGAGGCCATGGGTGGCTTCGAGGCGCTGATGGAGACCCTGCGCCGGCGCCTGGAGGAGCAGAAGGGCCGGCACCAGGGCGGCTCGAAATGGATCGGCACCGCCGGTACGTCGCCGTTTGGCGCCTACGGCTACAATCCCGAGGGCGTGCGCATCGGCCAGGACGGCAACCGGAATTTCCGCGCCACCAAGGTCTGGGACAAGCGCGAGTTCAGGAACCTGGACGACACGGTCGAGATCGGCACCCGTAACCTCAAGGTGGCGCTGCGCAAGCTGCGCCGGTTCGCCCGCCAGGGTAGGCCCGACGAACTCGACCTGGACGGCACCATTCGTCACACCGCCAAGAACGGCGGTTGGTTGGATTTGCAGATGCGGGCCGAGCGGCGGAACGTGGTGAACGTGGTGCTGTTCCTCGACATCGGCGGCTCGATGGATTCCTACATCAAGCTCTGCGAGGAGCTGTTCTCGGCGGCGCGCGGCGAGTTCAAGAATCTGGAATACTTCTACTTCCACAACTGCCCGTACGAGCGGCTGTGGCGCGACAACCGCCGCCGTCATGTCGAGCGGATCGACACCGCCGAGGTGTTGCGCACCTTTGGCGAGGACTACAAGGCGGTGTTCATCGGCGACGCCTCGATGAGCCCTTATGAGATCGCGGTTGCCGGCGGCAGCGTCGAGCATATGAACCCGGAGCCGGGCGGGCTGTGGATCAAGCGCATGACCCTGCACTTCCGCCGTTCGGTCTGGTTGAACCCGGTGCAGGAACGGTTCTGGCGCTACACCCAATCCGTCGGCATGATCGGGGAGCTGATGGAGGATCGTATGTTCCCACTGACGCTCGATGGGCTCGACCGGGCCATCAAGGACTTGAATTCGTGAGCGCCACCACCAAACGGCCCGGTCTTGATTCGCGCGTCCACGCCTATCGCCCCGATCTGGCGGTGGCCAGCCTGCAAGGGCGGGTTGAGGCCGGGCGCTTCGTTGATCCGCGTCCGGCTCGGGTGAACGCCGGGGTCGTGTCGGTGCGGCAGGGTCCGTCCGGACTGCAACGCCAGACGTCGGAATTGTTGTATGGCGAGATCGTCGATGTCGTCGAGATCGCCGGCGCCTGGGCCTGGGTGCAGAACCGAACCGATGGCTATGTCGGCTACGTTTTGGCCAAGAATTTAAGCTGGCATCGTGAGGATGCGGGGGACGCGTCGACCCACCGGGTGGTTGCCTTGCGCAGCTATGTATTCCCCGAGCCGAACCTGAAGGTGCCGGCTACTGAGCTGTTGCACATGACCAGCGCGGTTACCGTGATCGAGCAACGGGATGGGTGGGCGAGGCTGAGCGAGGGAAATTGGGTGTGGGTCCGTCATCTGGCACCCATGACCTACACGGTGCCGAACTGGGTGGCGACTGCCCGGCGGTTCATGGGCGCGCCCTATGCCTGGGGTGGGCGATCGTCGATCGGCCTCGATTGTTCGGCCCTGGTGCAGTTGGCGTTGGCCGGTGCCGGCATCGCCGCGCCGCGTGACAGCGATCTGCAGGAGGCGGCGGTCGGCGCTGTCGTCGAGGGCGGCGGCGAGGCAGCGGAACCCGGCGACCTGTTGTTTTGGCCTGGGCACGTCGCGATCATGACCGGCGGCGGCAAGATCCTGCACGCCAACGCCCACCACATGGCGGTGGCCGAGGAGAAGCTGAGCGAGTTCCGCGCGCGCACGCTGGACAGTGTCGGCGAGGTGCGGACGGTGCGGCGGCCGGTCGGATCGCGGAACCAATCACCGTGACAGAACCCCCGGCGACACCGGTTCCGGTATCGCCACCTCGATCCGCGCCTCCGTCCCCGCTTCCAGCCGATAGAACGCGTTCTGCGGCCGGTCGAGCGCGAAGGTCTGCTCCGGGGGTAGCCCGAGATACAGGCCGCGCCAGATCTTGTTGACCACCCCATGGGCGACGATCACGTGGATGCCGCCCAGGGCGTCGAGTTCGGCCAGCACCGGGCGGACCCGGTCCTGCACATCCTGCGAGGACTCACCGTTGGGATGGCGGTAATTCCAGGGGTCGGCGTTGCGCCTGGCGGCCTCCTCGGGGAAGTCGCGGTCCATCGCCGCCCATCCCGGATAGCCGTCGCGGTCGCCCAGGGTGATTTCCTTCAGCCGGTCGTCCCAGCGGATGGCCTCGAAGCGGTGGCCCAGTGTCTCGGCGATGATCGCCGCCGATTGTGTCGCGCGGCCAAGCGGGCTGGCGGTCAGGTGGAACGGTGCGTCGCTCAGGAAACCGGTCAGCGCGTGGCCGACCGCCTGGGCCTGGGCCAAACCCATGCGGGTCAGCGGCGCGTCGAGCTGACCCTGCAGCCGGCCGGTGCGGTTCCACACGGTCTCACCGTGACGGACGAGGTAGATGGTTGCTCCCATGGGTGTTTCGCTTAACCCAATGTCCGGCCGTGAAAAAGCCCTATCGTCGGCATGGGCTTTCGGCTACCACCCGATGATCCGTTGGCAGGAGGGTGCGATGAACGAGCGCAATGTGCTCGATGATCTCCGGCGCGACGTGGCCGGGCTCGAGGAAACCGCCATCGTCGAGGTGGCGCTCCACGGCTGGGACCGCGCGGGCATAATCCCGTTGTGGTTCGGCGAAGGCGATAAGCCGACACCGGCCTTCATCGCCGACGCCGCGATCGAGGCGCTCAAGCGGGGTGAGACCTTCTACACCGACCAGCGCGGCATCCAACCGCTGCGCGACAGCCTGGTGCGTTACACCAAGCGGACCTTTGGCATCGACGTCAGCACCGATGAAGTCACCTTGGTGACCGCCGGCATGTCGGCGCTGTACCTGGCCATGGATATGCTGATCGAACCGGGCGACGAGGTGGTGGTGGTCGGCCCGGTGTGGCCCAACATCTACTCGACGGTGCACGTCCATGGTGGGGTGGTGCGCGATGCGTCGATCCGGCTGACCGACGACGGCTGGACCCTCGATCTCGATCAGGTGTTCGCCGCCGTCACCGACAAGACCAAGGCGATCTTCGTCAACTCGCCCGGCAACCCGACCGGCTGGATGATGGAGGCCGAGGAACAGGCGCGGCTGATGACGTTCGCGCGCGAGCGTGGGGTTTGGGTGGTGGCCGACGAGGTTTACCATCAGTTGGTGTTCGACCGCGACGTGGCACCATCCTTCCTGCAGGTGGCGCGGCGCGACGACAGGCTGTTGGTGGTCAATTCCTTCTCGAAATCCTGGCGCATGACCGGCTGGCGGCTTGGTTGGCTGACCCATCCGGCGGCGTTGGCGCCGGTGATCGCCAAGCTGGTGCAGATCACCACTTCGGGCGTGCCGCAGTTCCTGCAGCGGGCGGCGATTGCCGCGCTTGAGGATGGCGATCCGGTGATCGCGGAGATCAAGGCCGAGTGCAAACGGGGACGGGATCTGGTGTTCGACCGACTTGAGGCGTGGCCCAGAGTCCGCGCCGCGCGGCCGAAGGCGGCGTTCTACGCCTTCTTCGCGGTCGACGGGGTAACGGACAGCACGGCCTTCGCCAAGGAGATCATCGATCGCGCCAATGTCGGCTTGGCGCCGGGCGCGGCGTTCGGCGACGCGGGCGAGGGGTATATGCGGCTGTGTTTCGCCGCGACCGAGGCGACCTTGATCGAAGGATTGAACCGGCTGGAGCCGATCCTGGGGTCGGGAACCGATCAGCGCCACAGCGCCTGATCCTGCTTCGCCGGGCTGGGCTGATCGGGTAAACTGCGCCGAACAGCGATAGGAGCGATGACGTGGCGTTGCGACCGACAGGACCCGGCGATCGTGAGACGGTCCGCCCATCCGTTCCCGCGAGAGGACGAACGACGCCGCCGGCCGGTCGGCCGGAGGGCGCGGTTCCGGCGGCGACGCCCGAGCCGGCACGAACCCCTCCGACCCGCGGCCGCCGGCTGCCCGCGGCGACGACCGACGCCGACATCGAGCGGCAGATTCAGCGGCTGATGACGTTGATCGCCAACGACAACATCGACCCGGACGCACCGCCCGGCAGCTACCTCAATCTGATTATTTAGCTATTGTGGCCGACATGGGCAGCGGCACGAATTCGCCACGCTCTTCCGACCCGGCGTTCAGCACCGCCTCGGGCGCCGTCTGCTTTTCGTGCAACAGGTAGTAGGTCAGGCCAAGCACGTGGTCGACCCGCCCGTCCGCTCCGGTCAGCGGCAGAATGATACGCTCGCCCACGCCATGCTTTTCGGAGACGACGTACACCCCGCCGTAGCTGTGATACATCGCGGGCCCCTCGCACACCCGGCGATAACGATCGTTCAACCGTTTCGACCATTCCATGTTGAATATCTGATCGAGGGAGCGGCCGCGTATTGGTCGATTCAGAGTGCCGCGGATTACCTCGCCGGCCAAGTTGTACACGAAGGTATCGCGCTCGGGATCGCGGGCGCACAGCCACACAAACGGCAGTAATTTGGGGATCCGGGCGGGGTCTAGGTTGCGCTTCGCCGGCACGGATCCATCGGCCGCCATACTCTGCCAATAGGCGAAAAGTTGTTTAGGTGCGTCGAAATAAAACCGTTCGATAGTCAAGTTTTACCTTTCAGAGTACGAGAACATATTGATAACATGCGGCGCGCGTATGTGATTAATGTCAACAACAGAACTATAGTTTTTTTTGGCAATTTTATTTCCCTTACACTTCACGGCTGCCATTGAAATTTAGATTTGAGACAGCGAGATATATTGGATTAGCGGTGTGTTCGGCCATCAACCCACAAGACGCCTGATCTGGTAGGCGGTTCACCGAACGGATGGAACCCATCCGCTTCGATCAGACTGCTAGAAGTTTAGCGTCGCCGCGAGGAAAGGCATGACCATCGCCAGACCACTGATCCCGAGCATGATCAGCAGCACCCGCGCGAAAGCCTGATCATTGATCCGGTTGTACAGCCGAAAACCGAGCCAGCCGCCGAGCGCCAAGGCGGGCAGGGTGATCAGCAACAACTGCCCCACCTCCGCCGTGAGCCGTCCCTGTATGGCGTAGCCGCTCAGTGTGACCGTGTGCATGGCGGTGTTGAACAGCTGGAACACACTGCGCTGGCGGTCCTTGGGCCAACGGCGGAGCGAGCACCAGATGGTCGGCAGCACCCCCGATAATCCCGCGAACCCGCCGAGTACCCCACCGAGGAAGCCGACCCCGGCGTCGGCGGCCTTGTGCTCGATCTCGATGCGCGGCATGCGGCGCGCCAGCAAGACACTGACGGCATAGACGACGAGGATGCACCCGGCGAGCAGTCGAAACGCGTCGGGTGACAGAATCGACAGCAACGCCACCCCGAACGGCACGCCCATCACGCCGCCGATCACGAACGGGGCGGCCGTGCGCCAGTCGAGCCGGCGCCAAAGCATCGGCATCACCATGAGTTGGACCATCAACGAGCTGGCAACAATCAGCGGCGAGACCACCTGGGGCGCCAACACATGGGCATACAGGCCGAGGGTTGTGGCGGCATAGGCGAAGCCGGACAGGCCACTTGCCAAACTGCCCAGCAGGGCGCCGCCGGCGACCACGACGAGAATCAGAGCGGAGAACGGCTCCACGCCTTAGAGCAGGATCACCGTAATCCGGGCCACATCGTGATCCGGATTACGGTGTGAACCCATCTTAGAAACGCTCATCGCCGCGGTTGCGTTGGGTGTCTGGAAAATCGCGGTAGAGGCCGAACGTGGCGTTCTCCACCAGCGAGTTCACCGCGTGGTGCAGTCCCTCCACCGGATCGGCTCTGCTGGAGACCGTTTGGAACGCGGCGTCGAGCTGACCCATGCCGGTGGTCTCGATCCAGAGGTGGAACTCGGGCATGCCGGCGATGCCGAGGCCGAGCTTCCGGCGGGTGATGCGATACGCCTCGATCAAGCCATCGGATTGCAGCCGGCCGAGATAGGCGTGGACATTGTCGGTGAAGTCCAGGTCGCGGACCCCAGGCTTAAGGTCGCAGAAGATATGATAGATATCCATTTCCGGCTCAACTCAAGCTAACCGCCGTGGGTCGGATAGGCCGTCAACAAGAAACAATTTCCGTCGCCGAGAGCCCGCACGAACAGCCGAAGACCAAAGGCGGGCTCCCCGACCGCCTTGCCGCGTACGACGATGCGGCCGATCGGCTGCTCGAACGCCATGCGGATTTCCGCCACCTCTCCCGCCCGCGCCGTCCGGGCCCACTCATCCAGGTCGTTTTCATCCGGCGCCAGGGCCAAGCCGATCACTTGGCGGGCGGTCACCCGGTCGGGAAAGCTGCTGGCGGCTGGTATTTTGCGGTCGCGCTTGAGGCGGTCGATCAACCACGCTTCCGATTTGGACACATGGCGGTCGACGGTGTGACCCCCTTTGTGCTCTTGCTCGAGCAGCCAGCCATCGGGGAATTCGCTGGGGACGCAATCGGCGAACGCTGGCGCGCCGACGAGCAGGGTAGCGGCTAGGCATGCCGCGAGGAGCGAAAGCCGACGCATCATCGTGGTATCCCCTCTCAGCTCATGGCCTTTTGCAGATTCTCGTCCAGCTTGGCGAGAAACTGCTGGGTGGTGAGCCAGGGCTGATCCGGGCTGATCAACAGCGCCAGATCCTTGGTCATGGCGCCGCTTTCCACCGTGTCGACGCAGACATTTTCCAGGGTTTGGGCAAACGCCGCGACCTCGGGGGTGTCGTCGAACTTAGCGCGGTAGGACAGCCCACGGGTCCAGGCGAAGATCGACGCGATCGGGTTGGTCGAGGTTTCCTTGCCCTGTTGATGCTGGCGGTAGTGCCGGGTGACCGTGCCGTGCGCGGCCTCGGCCTCGATGGTCTTGCCGTCGGGTGTCATCAGCACCGAGGTCATCAGCCCGAGCGAGCCGAAGCCCTGGGCCACGGTGTCGGATTGCACGTCGCCATCGTAGTTCTTGCAGGCCCAGACGAAACCGCCGCTCCATTTCATCGCGGCGGCGACCATGTCGTCGATCAGCCGGTGCTCGTAGATGATGCCCTTGGCCTTGAACTTGTCCTTGAACTCAGCTTCGAAAATCTCTTCGAACAAATCCTTGAAGCGCCCGTCAT
>JABMNR010000152.1 GCA_013203465.1 Alphaproteobacteria bacterium | reverse complement strand
GTGCTGGCGTCAAATGAACGGTGCACATGGGAAATCCGGGCTTAATCATGACTCGCACCAGTATCCAGGAGGAATCTGCAGAGATGGATGCAGTGAATCCGCCTCTATCCCTTCCTTAACCGCACCCCAGGCCCGCCACCGTTCTCCGCGATGAACTCGACGCCCGCCGCTTCCAGGGCGCGTCGGATGATGCTTAGGGTATCAACACCGCCAACAAATCGACCGGTCTCGATATTGGTGATGGTGTTGCGATGTACGCCAGCCCGCTCGGCTAGATCACGAACGGTCCAGCTCAGCAATCCCCGCGCGGCGCGTAATTGTGCACTTGTCATAGCTCGCCTTGTTATGCCACTGTCACTTGTGCATTTAGCATAAGACAAAGGATGGAGGCAACAATGACCATCACCCGACGAACCGCACTGACCACGGGAAGCGCCGCACTCGGTGTATGCAGCGTGGCGCTATTGTCGAAGGGCGCGGCGGCCGAAACCGCAAACGACGCCGAGCTGTTCGCGCTGTGCCACGAATACCGGGCCTTTCTCGATGCATGGATGGCGGAGAACTATCAGCCCGCGAGCGACGAAGAGACGGGGCAGCGCGGCGCCCATTTGCGAGGGCTGTACGACCGAATCGAGGCCACCGCACCGCAAACGGCACTGGGTTTCGCGGCCAAGATCGGCGTCGTCATGGCGGAGTACGAAGGATCGCAAATGGAGAAAGAGACAATCATGCTCTTGCTTGCGGAAGCCGATGGCTTGGCGGGCACGCATGGGAGGGTCGGGATATGACTGAAGCCCCATGCCCCGTTGCCGCCCTTGGTGCCGAAAGCCAAGTGGTGACCGACGCGAGAACGCGAATAGACGAGGCCAGTCCCCACTCAAAATCAAAGATGCGCGGCCTTGAGCAACAGGATAAGGCGCTATGCGACCGGCCTGAGGCTATTGAACGGATGGCAGCGTTCCGCTTCGCCACGTCGGCGGACGGCCTGATCTTCCAAGTCGCCCTGATGCGGGATATCACGGAGACGCTGCACTCGCACAGCGATGAGAACGACAAGGTCCTACAGGAGTTGGGCTCGCGCGTCGAACGGCTGGCCTACGCCGCAATCCGCAGCCTGGAAGCCATGGGCGGCGATCGTGAGCGGGTCAACGGCTCCTGGTACTGCCAGCGTGATTACGATCCACACAACGCGATCGACACGAAGGTGGCCTAACAACAAAGCGAGGGCGCCTCCATAACGGGGGCGCTTTCACCGTCCGTGCCCGTGCACATACGAGAACCGCAGCCGAATATCGATGTCCGGCTTGAAGCGCCGGCACATGGTGCAGCGTAGGTTAAAGGCCAGCCCGCTTAACCGTTTGTCCGGGCCGTAGCGCTGCAGCAACAGCTTCGTCGGGATCACCGCCTTGTGGTAGCAGGACCGGCAGACCACCCGCACGTAGCCCAGCCGTTCCGCTTGCGCCAACGTGATCGAATCGCCGTCCATGCCCGCGCCATGATGTTCTCTCTATGTTCTCGGCAATGGTGACGGCGGAAGCGGCAGAGAGTCAACGAACTCGGATGACGTGACGGTGCCGCCTATGGTCATGACGACCACACCTTCGCACCCGCCACATGCGGTGATGGGACGTTGCACTCGCCGCGTGCAACGTCCGAGGGCGGTTGGGGGCCGATTCATGACCTGATTGACAGCATGAGCCATCAACCGAGCATGTTTAGGGTGACCCCGAAGAGGGACCCCGAGCCCGCGTGACGCCCACCATCAGAAGGGGCCGCTCTTCGGGGCGGCCTCACCCTGAGACGGTACGTTTAACGGCGTCCGGCTCTTTTTGGATCACCGCCAGCAGCACACGCGCCGTGCGGTCCGGTGTCCGGCGCCCTTGCTCCCAGTCCTGAAGGGCGCGGGCGTCGATACCGTAAATCGTTTCAAACTTGGCCCTGGAAAGGCCGGTAGCCTCACGAATGGCGCGAACGTGCTCCGCCGTGGGGGCGTCGATAATCCGGGACGGCAGGGCTACTTCGCCGCGCGCATGGGCCAGCGCCTCACCCAGCGCGGCTTCAACGTCGAGCCCGATTTGCGTTCTGGTCATGTCACTTACTCCTGGCTTTCTTGATTTCGCGAACAAAAATGGTCCACGCCTTCTTGTCTGCGGGGCTTAGGTTTTCCTGATCCGACTTCGGGTAAGCCATCAGCATGTAGATCGTCTCAGGCTCACCCAGATAGAAATAGATCGTCCGAATGCCGCCGCTTTTACCACCGCCGGGGAGCGCCCAGCGCAACTTGCGGATGCCGCCGGTCCCCTGGATGACGGGAGCAACGAGCGGGTCTGCGGCGATGGTGTTTTCCATCTCAGTTTGGCCCGCATCCCTAAGAAGTTTGGAAACGGCCTTTGCGTAGGCTTGGGTTCGAACGATCTCCATGACACATAGTATAAGCGGCACTGCCGCAGGTGCAAGATAAAAAGAGCGGCAATGCCGCATTAATTCCCACGCCCGGATGCTTGGCCCTGGCCTCAAGGAAGTACGCCGCATCGAGTACATGGACGGCACCGAAGATCGGTTCGACGGTGCCATGGGGGGTGGGGCGGGTCGAATCTCCATAGCCCCTCGGCTCTAGGACCGGTGTCGGTGGTTTCTTTTTCGCGCCGCGAATTAAAGTTTCGGGAAATGTTTATTTCGCGGCTAAGTGCCGATGATCCATAGGCTTTTGGCTCTGTGACGGTCGCGAAATTCGGGAAATGTTTCCGGGCGGTATCGGTCATTAGCCGCTTGGTTACCCGTCCATGGCAATCCAGTTGATATTGATGGGTGGTATGATGGGTAGAATACCTCTCTCCCCTTGAATCCCTTGCTGTGTCTCATAGTTTGGAGGACATCCCCTCCGCCAATCCTTCTTTTGGGCCACAAAACCGGCTTAACATGCTGTAAACCATGGACGTTTTTGGGGTTCGAAACCCCTCATTCCGGCAGTAAATCAGCCTGTCCTCGAAGGTCACATTCAGCAGTGTCCGCCGGGTGTCCAGAGTGCCATTTTTCCATTGAGTACAAGGACTTGAGAGCGCATTCAGGGTGAGTTCGAACATCTCCCCGAAGCTCTTGCGCGGACGGGCCTTGGCTTCCAGCTTCTCAGTCATCAAAAGGCGCTCGCGCTCCAACTCGGTGATGCGCTGCTCGTAGCGGGCAATCACAGTCTGGCTGGACGCCTCGACGATCCGATCCAGAAACGCGGCTGTCTGCTTCTCGATCTCCGCCATGCGGCTGCGAGCCTGTTGGCGCACACTGGCGGCCTGCTCGCTCATCTGATCCCACACCCGGCTCGCCATGTCCTTGGCGACCGCGAACATTGCAGGCGACGGCTCGATACCGGCCAGCAGCACGGCAAAGCGACCCTCGATCACCTCGCGGCGGATGGACTTGCGGTCATGCTCGCAAGCCCGGTTGAAACACATGTAGTAAGGGTGCTTCGTCCCGGTCTTGCTGCGCGACCAGCAGGACGTGAGCGGCTTGCCGCAGGAGCACAGCACGAAGCCCCGCAGCGGGAAATCGGCGTTCACGTCGACCCGCGCCGGAACCTTGGCCTTGCCGTTCAGGCGCTCTTGTACGCGCTCAAACGTCTCCAGCGAGACAAGCGGCTCGTGCTTCGCGCGGCGCAGCGACACGCCCCACTCGGGACGCTCCAGATACCCGGCATAGAGCACGCGGGTCAGGATGCGGTTTACGGCTTCGTTCGTCACCGTGCCGTAGCGGGTCTTGGGAAACTCGGGGTACTCTTCAAAGAAGCGTTTGACCTTGGCTTGCGTCTGAAACTGTCCGCTGGCGTAGCCTTCGATGCCTTGCGCGATGATCGAGGCCAGCGGCTCGTCGCGGATCAGCACCTTGCCCTGCCCCTCGCTCTTTACGTAGCGGTAGCCGGGCGGGCAACTGAACGTCCAGAAGCCGCTTTGCAGCCGGGCACGCTGGCGGTTGTACACCTGCTCGGTGTTCTTCTGGCGCTGGTGCTGAGAAACCGAGGCCAGCAGGTTCTCGACGAGAATGGAGTCGGAGTCCTCGCCGAACTCGATGGACGGGGATTCCAACCTGCCACCGGCTCCGGCAATGGCGGTACGCAAGTCCAGATGCGCCTTGATGTCGCGCGCAAGGCGGCTGATGTCGTCGATGATGACGACGTGCTCGCCGCCGCGCTTGTGCTTCTTCAGATAGGCCAGCATCGAGAGCATGCCGGGCCGGTCGATGACGCCGCCGGAAACGGCTTCGTCCTTGAACACGTCCGCGACCTCGTAGCCCTTCATCCGGGCGAACTCCCGGCAGCGGGTTTCCTGACTGGCGATTCCGTGGCCCTTGGACACCTGCGCGGCGCTCGATACCCGGCAGTAAATCACGGCTTTAGTCTTGCTTAAATCCTTGCTCATTCCTGAATCCTTTCCGCTCCTTGCAGAGAATCCCCGCTTGCGGCATCGCTAAAATCGGTTGGTAAAATTGAACCCTGACATTCTACCGCATCCGGGCCTGAAATTGGCGGATTGGTGCGGGATTTGGAGAGTTTTCCACAGGCTTTTTCCGCCTGCTGGACGGGGTGAATCTCGAAACCCAAAGACATGTACCCGACGATCAGATTCCACAAAGACCGGAGGAATTCCCGTTTCTGTTCCTCTGTCAGATCGCTATCGGCGAGATGATGCGCGTAAAGCTCATAGTCGAAGGTGATGACCGGTGGCGACCGGCGGGCCTCATTGAAAGTGTCGTCGTCGTTGTGCCCGTCCATGGCCGTCTCCTTCTTCAAATCGTTACCTCATTCCACGCCTCTTTTCTTGTTTGCGTCAGAACAAATAGAGAACATTTGTATCTGAATATTGCCCGCAATGCAAGAAAAAGTTGAGGAATTTGTTCCTATCGTTGCTGACCGCGCGGCTTCTCTTTCTGAACGCCTGCGCTGCGCTGCTCTTTGAACTCGGCTCGGCGGGCCTCGTCGCGACCGTCTGACGCCTCGCGTGCCTGCTCGCGTTCCTCGCGCCGCAGCGCGGTCGTGCGGTCGTATGCTTTGCGAGCGAGTTCGGAGAGCTTGAGCAGGTCCGAGCCGACGAAGCTGTGCGTGTCGCGGTACTGGCCGTCCTCGTCCTTGTAGGTGCGGGCGAAGGTGGTGGCGAAGAACGGCCCCTTGTCCGCCTCGTTGCGCCAGATGCTGGCCTTGAGGTTGCTGTCGCGCAAAACGTCGACGGGCTGGTTGGCGGCTGGCGTGTCGTCTCTATCGCGGTCCATGGTGATTTCTCCTTGGGTTGATGGTCAGCGCGCGGCGGCGCGGGTGAAAACGCGGACGCGCCCGCCCGTGCGGGCGTCGGTGCGCACTTGAATGAAGCCCTTGCGGCGCTCTTCCCGCGAGCGGGCGTCCTCGCGCTCGCGTTCCCATGCGGAATCGAAAGCGGCGCGGTCGGATTCTGCGCTCAGGCCCGGCGATGGGCGCGGTGCGGGGTGCGGCTTGTCGCGCTCGACCATGCCGGAGCCGCGCGGCTCCGGCGGGGCATCACCGGCAGCGTGGCTGGACGCCGCGAATGCCGGACGTGTGGTCTGCGATCCAAGAGGCATGGCCGTTTCTCCCTTGGGTTAGCCGATGCGTGACCAGAAGCCGCCCGCGTATTGCGGGAAGTGGGCGAATTCGCGCGGCACGGGCGCGACGATCACTCGCCGCCACGCGTAGCCCCCGCGCGTTCGGATGCGCACACGGTCTGCCGGAGGGTGATAGGGGTTGGGGTGATAGCGCCCGGCCATGAAGGCCTGGTCGTAATAAGCCCGGCGCTCGGCATAGACCGGGTGCGGCAAACCGTCGGTGAAGATCACCTGCCGGTCCGGCGGCATGTTCAGAATCTGGTCGGGAGAGAGCAGCGGGTTGGCTTTCAGAACCGGCAACCGGGCCATGCGGGCGTGGTGCGCCAGTTCCATCCCGGCCTTGAGCGGATCGCTGCCACGAAGCAGAGCCTGCACAGCCTGCTGTTGCGCGTGCAGTGCCCCGGCCCGGCGGTGCTCATCGACATAGGCCAGCGTCTCGGAGCCGAGCATCCGCGAGAGCGCGGTAGCCGTCTCCAGATCGCGCACGGCGAAATAGCTGCGTAGTGCCGCGCTGGAAGCGATGATGGTTTCGGCATTCGGCCCCAGCGCCTTCATCTGATCGACGCTCTGGAACACCGCATACGGGCGTATGCCGATGCCCGCCCCATAGGTGAACAGCTTGACCACCAGCGGGAACGAGCCGAGCTGCGCGCACTCGTCTAAAATCCATGTCTGGCGCGGTGCGGCGGGCGCTCGGGATTTGTAGATCATGCCCGCGACCAGCAGCGCCTTGATGACCGGCGACCATGCCGAGACGAACTCGGCGGGCGGCATCATGTAGAACTGATAGGCCCGGTCACTCTCGCAGAGCTGCGCGAGCGAAAAATCGAAGGGCGGCGAGACGGATTCCATCAGGATCGGATCGGACAGGCACGACACCGCCTTGAGCAATTCCCCGATGATCCCGCGAAACCCGCCGGTGGAGTCCTCGCGGCTGGAGGCGATCTCCTCCTCGATCCGCGCCGTAATCGGAAAGCCGGATTCCGACATCTCGAACGCAAAATCCAGCCATGCATCGCCGCCCGCCGGAAGCAGGTTCAGGGCGTTGAAAAGTGCGGGGAGCGTCATGACGCCATCGCGCCGCACGATGGTGAGAACCACCGCCTCGAAAAACTCGCGCGCCCGCCCTTCGAAGAACTGGCTTTGCGCAGCGCCAGAGGGCGGGATCATGTTCTCGGCATAGACCTTGGTATCGGATACCAAGGTCGGACTGCCCGCGCGCAGATAGTCGACCGGATTGATCCGGTTCATCGGCAGGCCGTGCAGCGTTGCCGGATTCCAGTAGATGCAGAATTTGCGGTCCGGCGTCTGGTCGCGGCTGATCGCGGCTAGCTCGCCTTTCATGTCGAGGACAAGCATCGAATGCGCATAGACGCCGGTGCACAGATTATAAGCCAGCACGTCGCGAAGCTTGCCGCCGCGCGCACCGGCGATCAGCAGCGCGCCGCCCATGCCGGAATACCAGAGCGGGCGACCTGCAAAGAACCCGATAAACAGGCTATCGGGCCGCTGGATGAACATCCCGGCCCGCGCGATCTCCGGCCCGGCGGCAAAGGCCGCCGAGCCGAAGGGCGCGGATGCGTTGGGAGACAGTGCGGCCACGGCCTAGAACGCCGCCATACCGGCCATGCGCACCGCGCCGAAGGCGACAATCGCCGCCAGCGCGTACCAAAGCGCCATACGACAAACGGCGTAGATCACCACGCCGGACAGGCCGAAGCTCGCGAAGTACATGACGTCCGCCAGCTCGCGCGAGCCGTAGGCGTTGTAAACGACCCGCTCGACCCACGGGCCGACATAGCCGAACAGATACGGCGTACCCAGCACGGCGGCGAGCAGTGCAAGGCAGATGCCGAGGAGATTTTGTCCCGGCGGGCCGCCTTCGGGGCCGCCGGAAGCGGTGGAATTGGAGTAGCTCATCGCTGCATCTCCGGTTTGTGTATTGGAAAGAAACGCGGCCCCCGACGTGCTTGCCGAGGGCCGCTGCAAAAGCGGCGCGCCGCTCTATCCGGTGATCGCGCCGATGATGGCGAGGGCGACGACGACCAGAATCACGCCGCCGATAACCTCACCGACTTTCTCCCAGAAGGACTTTTTCTTCGGGCGGTAGACATCGTAGGTGCCGCCGCCGACGCGTTCGTATTGCTGCTTGGCCATGTGAACCTCCTATCCAAGCGGTTGAACCCGCGATCCACCGGGACGGATTCCCGGTTAAATCGCGGGCCGCTCTTCGGGGGGGCTTGCTTGAAGGAAGGCAGATTTAGAGTGACTCCGGCGGTCAACGCCTTGCAATCGGCTCGCCCGGCTCTCTAATCAGTTCTGGAAGAAGATTTGCAGGCAGTGAGCGCCAAGGCCTTGATCGCGCTCAAAAGCTGCGTCCCGTCAATCGTCGGCGAATGGCGCACCCGGAGGGCTGAAGCCGGTGGTTAGCAGCTACGAGCAGCGGAACCCGCTACGAAAACACGCCAAGCTGGGCGAGGCCGCGACCATTCGGCTGATCTACAGCTTCTGCGCCGGGGTCAGTGTGGACGCCGCCGCCAAAGCGGCGGGCATCTCCTCCAAGACGGTGCGAGGCCAGTACATTGCGCTTCGGGGTCTGCTGACGCAGCCCGCCTTCAATCGCTGGCACGGCTTGAAACGAGCCTTGCTCGACGTAGCCGACCCGGAGGTGGAAGCGCTGATCAAGACGGCCTTCCTCGACGTGCTGGCTGACTGTTATTTCAACGCAGGCTGCTACCGGAACTATCAGCTCGGCAACCGGAAGGCCCGCCTGTGCCGGTCTTGTTCGGTGCCGGGCAAATTTGCATCGCCCGAAAGCGCCGGGGCGGCAATCGCGGTGATCGACGAGGTAAGGTCGTTCTACGCCCGGCTTGGTATACGCGGCGAGAATCAGGCCGACCCGCTGAGGCTATTTCGGGCGCGCCTGATTCATACCGCCGCCATCACCACCGCGCGTGCCCATTCGAGGCAGCTCGCCAACGGACTACCCGATCCGTCCGATATGGGCGATCTCGCCGTGGGAAGTCTCGTGGACCGGCTGTTGGTTGCAGCGATTTCGGACGAGACGGGTTCGTCCGCTTAGACGTCCTCATCAGCAGGCTCATGTCGGTGCTTACCCGTCCGGCAATGCCTTCCAACGCGCGATCACGTAATCCAGATAGTCCTTCCGGGCTGAGTCGACGAACCCCCCGATCCATGCGGTAATCAGCGGGGCGGAAAGGCCGTCGGGAAGGTCTCTCGCCCCTTTGAGCAATGCGGATTGCGCGACGCCGCTTCGCTCGCGATGCGCAATGAGTGTGGCCCGAAGCCCCTCGGTGATCGCCACACGCGGCGTCTCGACGCTCGACAACGCCTTGCACCGTGCCAGAACCCAATCGAGGTGGTTTTTCTTCGCCTCTGATGCGCTTCCGTCCAGCCACTCGCCGATGACGCCAGCATTCAGGCCGCCGGGAACATCCGCCGCACCATCGAAGAGCTTTTCCGGCAGGAGCCCCATGTCCTGTGACTTCCGGAGGTTGGTCAGCATCCAGCCTTCAATCGGGATCGGTCGTTCACCGTGAGCGCAGGCCGCCTTCCACGTTTCAATGGCAAAGGTGAGAAGCTCCGGGCCAATCGTCTTGGCACGGGACCTCATGCAGGCCCTGAGCCCCTGCGCAGATGCGCCGTCCGGTATCGGAATCCCTTGGCTGGTTGCCCATTTGAACAGCGCCGATGGTCCAAGGCCCGATTTTTCCTGCAAGGCCAACAAATCGGCGATGACCTCGGGCGTCAGCGGAATTCGTATTGCCGCGCCATGCCGTGGAATCTGGCCAAGATCGGGCATCGAAAGCCATAGCGACAGGACGTACCCGAAGTCGCTGGCCCGGGCGGTTCGCGTTTTTTTGTACAGCCACGAATAGACTTTCGCCGGGCTGACCGGAGGATCGACGGCACGGGCAAGCAGGTTGCCCGGCTTAATCCCGGTACGCTCGATTTCGGCGTTCAGCAGGTCAAGCCGCTCATCGGTCAGCTCCATGAGTGCATGCGCCGACCCCAGCACGCCCTTCCAGCGCGCGACGGCCCATTCGTAATAATCCTTGCGAACCGAGGGGACCGGCTTTTCCAGCCAACGGCGGATCATCGCAGATGTCAGCCCCTTCGGAGCCTTGCCGCGCTGTCCGTACATCAGGGCGACGGCCCCGACGCCGGTATCTGCGATCAACGTCTCGATCTCGGCGCGTTTGCGCTCATCCAGCACGATGTGCTCGCACTGCGGCAGCGCCTCCCAAGCCCGAATGACGGCCTCGACCTGGCTCGGCTTGGCACTGAGCGCACTTCCGTTCAGCCACCTTTGAATGATCTGCGCTTGTGGCGCATCGGGGATGTCCGGTGATATCTCCAACAGCTTCCATGGCGAAACACCGGTATTTTGCCGTAATACACACAATTTTTCGCGCGTGGTATCAGTTATCGTAGAGTGTTTCCCAGTCAATGACGCCTCAGTTAAATGATAAAATCAAATAGTTAATTAATAATTTATCATACTTACAATAAAAATCCAAATTGCCTTACATTGTATATTTCCATAATAACCTGAAATTAAGGATTTTAGTTTATTCTTTAAGAGCAATTCATAAAGAACAAAGAAATTGCAGTGGGGTAGAAATGGCTTTTACGGAAGCTAAAACTGATAGACGAAGCGTGACGATTCCGCCGGAATTCAAACCAGATCCGAACGCCTCCTTAACGGGGGAATTCGGCACTGAGGCCGCCCAGCCAAAAACTGAACAGGATCGCCGGAACGATGCCTTGCGGGCGTTGGGTGACAAGGACAACAGCGAGCGCCTCCTCTCGGGGGCGGGCGCTCTTGCCGGAACAGTCCGCGATGACATGAACGGCAAAGCGAGCGACCGAGCGAAGCGCCAAGCGGCTGAGGAAAAGCGCAAAGAGCGCTACGAAACAGCCATGTATCTGGCGATGCTTCAGCAGCAGATCGACGATTTGAATCGGCAGATCGCCGACTACGACCGCCGGATCGCGGATATCGAAGACCGTGTATTTACGCCGGAAGAGCGGGCCATGCTCGATACCCTCCCGGCGGATCAGCGCCGCGAGAAGGCGGATGCGATCATGCAGCAGCGCCTCGCCGACAAGAAGGTCACGCAGGCAGAATATGACGAGTGGAAACGCCTTCAGGAAGCCCGCACCGAGGCCAAGGCGGACTTGGCGGAGAAGCAGGCTGAGCTGAGTGCTGGCACTGCCAAGCTGCACGCGGCGGGCGGCAGCGTCGAAATCGAAGGGCCCAAGAGTCAGCTCGATACTCAGTATACCAATCTCGCAAACCAAGCGTCTAAAGTCGGAGAGCTGGAACAACGCACTATGACTCTGGAGGGGTTGACCTCATATCGTGGATCTGACCGAAATCAGAGGATTGACGAGCTTGTTGCCAGCCTTGATGAAGTGACGCTGGATGGATTAAAGGTGGATAGCCAAGTTGGAGACGATGTCAAAGTCCGCATCGGCATTCTCGAAAGCAAGAGGCTGATTTCATCTCTGGACGAATTCAAGGGAACGCCGGATTATCAGTTGTATGTCACTCAAGTCATCAACGATTTGCCGAAGCCAGTGCAGGATGCTTTGCGCAATGAGTCCGATCTAAACGCAGAAATCACAGCGGCACTGTACGAGCCGTTCTCCGATACATTGGATGGGTCCAACAAGGCTGGAGTGCCGCCGGAAAGCGAGGCCGAACTACCGGGTGACAAAGTGCGGAAAGCGGATGCGATGCCGCCTAACAATATGCCGGGGCCGACGTAATCAGGAGTTATCCAAACAACGGTGCAATGCTGCGGCACCTGCACTGCCGGATTTGGTGAATTTCGATCCCTGTCCATCCACTTCAACCGTCAGGTGCCTCGGGAATCCGCGCTCAGTCGTCACCGTCGTCGGGCAGCCTCTATCAATGAGGAATCGCGCGGCAAGATTCGCTTCACTCATACTGAACCCTGGACCTACGCGCAGGAGCACCTGCTTTCCGGATGGCTGCGTCACGGTTGGTTGATTTGCTGGCGCGTTTGCAAGTTGATTGCCCTGCTGGGCCATTGCCGCGTTTCCGAAAGAGGCAAGCAACAAACCCGCCGCTAAAGCTGCGCTAACGGCTCGTGGTCTAAATGTATCTCTCAATGCGCCTAAAAACATTGTTTCAAAATCCCGTAACAAAATTCTAAAAGTCGACTCCTTTATATACTTTAGTGTTGTATTTGTCAACTTTTCAGCTTGTACACTATTTATAGCATTCAAGTTATGATATGAGTTCATAAGGGAACCCTTTTGGTTCGATTGATATATTGATTTTAAAATGAGATTTTCAACTTGATGAATGCCGCAATTCTGCCATTCTGCGGAACCGCATCGCCGCCGTCAGCGCGCCGCAGCGCCGTGACAGAAGGGTTCCCTTTTGTACGGCTCGGGAGGCCGCTGTGAGCGCCCGTTCAGGCAATTCGCGCCGCGTCGGATATGCGCGCGTTTCCACCGCCGCCCAGACCACGGATCAGCAGGTTTTTGCGCTCCGCGCCGCCAGATGCACACGGGTGTGTGTTGACGACGGACTCAGGGCGACCGCGAAGCTCAGACCGGGGCTGGAGCGCGCCAAGGCCGCCTTGCGGCCCGGCGATGTCTTTGTCGTCTGGGCCATCGACCGGGCGTTCCGCTCGACCATCGAGGCGATCCTGTTCCTCGACGATCTCATGGGACGCGGCATCGCCTTTCAGTCCCTGACACAGGCCATCGACACCCGCACGCCCGAGGGGCGCAAGTGGTACATCGACACCGCCTCGTGGGCCGAGTACGAGCGCGCCGTCATTTCCCGCCGTACCAAAGAGAAAATGGCGCAGGCCCGCCGCGACGGGCAGCACATCGGACGGCCCTACAAGCTCAGCAAGCGCCGCGTCCTGACCGCCCACCGTCTCATGGTGCAAGGCGGCCTGTCGCTGCCCGCCGTCGCGGCCAGGTGCCGCGTCTCCCCAATCACGATCACCCGCGCCTTCGCCCGCCACGGGCTTGAGGGACGGCGCACTGCGTTCCCCACCCCCAACCCGAAAGGAGCCCCACCATGAAAGCCGAAACCGCCAGCGCCCTGATCTGCCGGATATGGGACATCGGCGAGCAGCTCAAAGCCGCCCAGCGCGAGCTTGACGCCATTGAGGGAGTGATCGCCGATATGGTCGAGGATAATTGACCGGTTGCCGGATCGGATGGACGCGGGGGCGGTTGACCCACCGGCGGCGATGCAATTGACCCGTAGTGCCATGCGGATGGTTTGAGCGATTGCGCGTTGCGCAAGATGTGCGTGGTACGACCACGCCATCTACTCGGGCCGCTGGCGCGACCCTCGGCAAGGGTGCGTGCCGCCCCCTGTGCAACCCCCTGCTGGTGGCGTCCGGCGACGCCATCGAAACGTCCCGGCATTTCATCCCGGCAAGCACTTGCGCCGTTTGATCATGCTGTGATGGCATGCACGTAGTGTTCCGCATACTGCTATGCCTGCATATATAACCACGACGGTATGACCGCAGCCCCTCCGAGGCTGAATCGGGGCACTAGGCTACCAACGCAGACTAACACCTTCAAATGTGTATAAAATAAGAGTATAAATCAAAACTTACACACTTGGCAGAACGTTCATAATCGCGCCAAACATCAAAGAAAAGGTGCTGCAATGACCGAAAAACAAGGGAGAACCGCTGCCACAATTATTTATTTAATTCTTCTAGCCATTATACAGTGGACCATTATTGGAAACGGATTTCCAATCGATGAGAAATTACTTTGGCTTGCCAACGGTATCGCAAGTCTTATTCTTGGTAGCAGGCTTCTAAATCCACATTTTGTGCCCCCAGCCGATGTCGTAACAAATTCATTTGTTGCAGCTGGTACACTGGTAGCGGCACTTGCAGCTAAGCCACAGCTACAATCAGATATCATAGTTATTTGGACTGCGCTTGGAGTATGCACTGCGTGTTTTATCATATCGACCATTGTACTTCTGATTAAGAGAACGCATGGTTTAGAGACACGGCCTTGGGTTCTGAGCGTAGAACATGCAGTCAAAAGTTTCGGTGCGCCGAGGACAATTTTTACACTCGTTATAACGCACATCCTTCGGCGGCCT
>JABMNR010000151.1 GCA_013203465.1 Alphaproteobacteria bacterium | reverse complement strand
CTGATATGTATACCACAATCGCACAGTGCTGGCGTCAAATGAACGGTGCACATGGGAAATCCGGGTATAAATCTATAGGCGGACAGACGATTGATCTTCTCGCTTTCGAGCGCCATGTGCGAATTAATGACCAATGCTCGATCAGACTCCACATCATGTTCTGGAGTTGAGAAGCTAGCGGCGCTTCCCGTAAAAAACTCGGAAATCTCTTCCCATCTCGATGATATAAATTCAGCCATGTCATGGCCGGTGACCGGGTGGATAGCTGAAAATACCCGCCGCGTAAGACCGCGCTTCGATGCGTTATAGGTCGCAGCTCGAACAGGCCGGTCCGATTGCATCACGTAGCCGTGTGGAGGATTCATCAGAAAGTGATCAGCGATTCCGGCCGAGGTAAAAGCTGGCGGGAGATTGTCAGGGAAATATCCCTTTCGCAGTAGATCATCTTTTAACGTCATAGGTTTATCATGCACTGGAAGGCGAAAAGAATTCAACCGAAACGATTAATGGGTTGATTACATTGATCAACGGACGAGCTTGCTCAGGGGCTTCGCCCCTCGCGCGGGCAAGGCATCCAAACGTCTCCACCCCCTCTCGGGGGCGGACCCTCGTTCGGAGCCTCCTTGCCCTTGCTACCCACACTCTCGGCGAGGGCCAAGGGTTGCAGGTCTGCAACCCATGTCCAAAAAGGAACTCGCGGAGCGTCAGCGATCCAGCGTCGGGCCATCGCGCTGTCTGCCACGGCGGCGCGGACGCTCCTCGGTCCGCCTGCGCTCTTTGAAGGCTTCACGGCGCGCGTTGCGCTCGGCTTCGGCGTCCGTCTCCATCCGCCGGAAGGTGCTCGCGTCCTCGCTCAATTCCCGTGTCGTGGCCTCGTTGAACGTCCGCTGAACGGTGCGCTCCTGTACCAGTGTGCGGCGCTGGGCGAGTTGGGCAGCGGTGAGCTGCTGGCGCTCGGTCGTATCGCGCTGCCGGGCGGCCTGCTCGTCCTGCCGGTTGCGTTCAACCTGGCGCTTTCGCTCCCCTCTTAGCCGATCCCACAGCCCGGCAATACCGGTGCGCAATTGTGACTGACGGGCGCGCTCTTCCTCCTGTGCCCGGCGCTGCGCCGCTTCGGCCCGTGCTTTTCGCTCCGCTTCCTGCTGCGCCTTCAAAGCGGCGCGGCGAGCTTCGGCATCCCGCTTCTCGCATTCTTCGCGCTCGGCAACCTCACGGTGGAACGCTTCCATCTTGGCCTGCATGGAGCGGGCGATTTCGATTTTGGCATCGGCGACCGAAGGCAACGTGTCCGGCTCACCAAGGCGCTCACGGACAACGGCGGTTTTCACGTCCGCCCACTTGGCGACGGCGTAGACCTCGCCTGTATGATCGACGGCGACATGCCCGCGCTTGTCGCCTCGGGCCAGCCAGTAGCCGCGTTCTTGCAGCGCGTGGGTGAAGGCCGCCTTACTGTCCGAGATCGCCCACGCATCCTGAAACGCGGTCTTGACCGCCCGCACGTCGACACCGGCCCGCTTGGCCTGCTGCCATTGCTCCAGCGTGAAATTGCGCGGGTCGCGCTCGCCGCTGACGGCAAGGCCGCGCGGCATGGTCCAGCCGTGTTCGAGATACAGCTCGCGCGCGACATCCTGAAGTTTCCGGCGAGAGTGCGGCAGCGGAATCGCCTTCATTTCCTCGACATCAATCCGGCTCCACACCGCATGGGCATGGCGGCGCACCGCTCCGTCATCGCCGCGCTTTTCGTGATAGACCAGCGCGCGGGGTTGCCCCGACAGGCCGAGCTTGGCCTCGACCTTGGCAATCGCCCGCTCGAAATCCTCATCGCGCACCTTCGCGCCCTTCGGCGGATTGAGACTCAGCGAGAACAGATATTGTTGGCAGCGTGTCCCCCGGCTGATCGCGTAGGTTTCCCGGAATGCGCCGTCGAGATCGTCGGCCACAAAGCCGCGAAGCTGGGCGACCTCGACGCGCTCGTTTTCCTGCTTCATCAGGTGCCGGGCCAGATCGCGCGCCCCGCCGCGCTGGTTGCCGACGAGGATCATTCTTCACCTCGCAGGCCGAGCGCCCCGACCAATAGCGTGCGCATCTCCCGCACATCGGCGCAGGCGGCATGCAGCGCGGCGCGATCCTTCTCGGTCATGGCGACCCGCCGACCTTCCGCCGCGACGGCCAGCAGGAACAGGCACGATACCTGCTCGGGCTTGCCGAGCTTCCCCAGCACCTGGCCGAGCATGGCGTAGTCGATGGACGGCTTGGCTGCTGCTTTGCGGCGTGGCGCTTCCTGCTCGCCGAGCACCACATGCCGGACATACGCCCCGAGCGAGCGCTTGCCCGCCTTGCGCTTCAGGATCGCCCGCTCTTCATCGCTCACGCGGATCGACAGCGAGGACGGACGGCGGCGCTTCGGCTTGGCGGCGGCTTTCGCGAACTGCGCGGATATGGCGGGACTCATGGCGTCGGCCCCTCGATATGGCTTTCAACGTGCCGTAGCTGCTGCTCGCATTCCGCCAGTTTTTCGAAGAGAAGGTTTAAATTCTCTCCCTCCGTCTCCGCCAGTCTATCTTATTGATTTCACTCGATAAACTAGACCCCAGGAAGTATACGTCATTTCCGGGGCTTGTAGGCTGGTTGCCGGCATGTGCCGTGCCGAGAGCACGCGGTCTGGAGCCCTTCTCCGACCTGTGCCGCCGCTTTGCTCCGTTCGGCCAAGAGCCGGTCCGGTTTGCCCTCGATGCTTTTGAGGCACCAGACGGTCCGGTACAATTCCACGCCGAACATCTCCCACCCCTCGAACAAATCAACGAGGGGCGATCCGTGGCGCATTTTTGCGCCGCCGCAACCCGAACATCAGGCCGCTTCGCGTGGAACACTTTTGCACCGCCGGCTACAGAACCGGCCCTTCTCCAGACGCTTGGAGAACAGACAGGCTCCTTGCCCGTCCCACCAGATCACCTTGATTAGATCGCCGCGCCGACCACGGAAGACGAACATGTGGCCGGTGAACGGGTCCTGTCGCATGGTCGTCTCTGCCTGTGACGCCAGCGTGGCAAACCCACGCCGCATGTCCGTCACGCCCGCTGCCAGCCAGACCTTCGTGTTCGACGGAACCGGGATCACGCCGAAAGACCCCTGATCAATCGGGCAACCGCCTCGGGATCATAGGCACCGACGATCCGCACACGGTGCCCGCCCGCAATGTCGATCTCTATCGTGCCCTCGGCGACGGCGCTACCCTCGGTCGGCCGCTCATCGTCACAGCCAGCCCGATCTACAATCTCGACAGGCAGGAAACACGGCGCGGCCGCCACCTCCGGCTCAGGTGCAAAGCGCGGGTCCCGTAACCATTTGAAGATCAGGTTCGCGTTCATCGCGTATCGGCGCGCCACCTGGGCAACCGATAGGTCCGGCGCCGTCGTCTGAAAACAGATCGACCGCTTCTCCTCATCCGTCCAAAGCCGCTTCGTGCGACGCGCCATCTGCAACCCCATAGTGTTGTCTAATTCGGTTGTGCTTTGTCAACTCCGCTATGTTCGACCTTGCCGGGATCTGTGTTGTCTTCGCAGTCGGCACAAGGCCGCTGCATCATGGCTTACGTTCAAGGTGCCGATCTTCCCATGTCCACTGCGCGGTTCGCGTCGAGCGACCGCAACACTATGAGCGGAATGACCGGAGCCCGCGTCCCGGCAGGGACGACCCTCGCTCGACGAAGCGAGCAAGAATTCCTGGTTTCGTTACCTATGCTGGCGCCTCCATTTTCGCCGACCATTGGAAAGATGGACTTGCCCGGGAAAAGTGGAGGGATTTTCTGCTAGCGCTGGACGCGACAGGAGGACCCGATGGGCAAACGCGAGCGACGGACATTCACCGAAGAGTTCAAGCGTGAGGCGGTGCGGCTGACCGAAACCAGCGGCCGAACGATTGGGCAGGTTGCCGACGATCTTGG
>JABMNR010000012.1 GCA_013203465.1 Alphaproteobacteria bacterium | reverse complement strand
GATCGCGATCATGCACACGGAGCTGGTCGATCGGAAAAAATGGATCGGCGAAGAGCGTTTCCTGCATGCGTTGAACTACTGCATGCTGCTGCCGGGGCCGGAAGCGCAGCAGCTCGCCACCTATACCGGCTGGCTGCTGCACGGCACCCGGGGCGGCCTGATCGCCGGCACCTTGTTCGTGGTGCCGGGTGCGCTGGTCATGCTGGCTCTCAGCCTGATCTATGTGACCTACGGCGAACTCGCGCTGGTCGAGGCGGCGTTCTTCGGGATCAAGGCCGCCGTCCTGGCCATCGTGGCGCAGGCAATATTGCGCATCGGCCGCCGCGCCCTGGCCGGGCGGGTTCTGGTCGCGTTGGCGGTCCTATCCTTCGTGGCGATCTTCTTTTTTGCCGTGCCGTTCCCCGCCCTGGTGCTGGCGGCGGGCGCGTTCGGCTGGCTCGCGGCGCGTCATCGACCGGGCCTGTTGCCGGTGGTGCCGGGGCATGGCGATGGTGGTGTTGGGTACGCTCCGGCGCGCTCGGTGGTGAACCCATGGTCGCGTGCCGTCCGAATCCTGACAATCGGCGTCGTGCTCTGGGCGGTGCCGGTGTTGGCGGCGGGGTGGTGGCTCGGAGCCGGTCACGTCTTGGTCCAAGAGGGCGTGTTCTTCTCGAAGATGGCGGTGGTCACCTTCGGCGGCGCCTACGCGGTGCTGAGCTATATCGGCCAACAAGCGGTGGAGACCTATGGCTGGCTCTCGGCAAGCGAGATGCTCGACGGCCTGGGCCTCGCCGAGACCACGCCCGGCCCGCTGATCATGGTGGCGCAGTTCGTCGGCTTCCTCGCCGCCCATCGCAACCCCGGCCCGCTCGACCCCGTGGTGGCGGCCACCCTCGGCGCCGCCTTGACCACGTGGGTAACCTTCGTGCCGTGCTTTCTGTGGATTTTCCTCGGCGCGCCGCACGTGGAAGCCCTGCGCGGCAACCGGGCCTTGACGGGAGCCTTGACGGCGATCACCGCGTCGATCGTCGGCGTCGTCGCCAACCTGGCGGTGTGGTTCGCGTTACATCTCTGGTTCGCGGATTTGCCCGAGCTGTGGTGGGGACCGCTGCGGGTGTTTGCCCCCACACTCGCGACTGCCGATCTGGCCGCCATCGGGTTGAGCCTGGCGGCATTGGTCCTGGTGCTGCGCTTCAAGCTCGGCATGCTGACGACCTTGGCGCTCTCGGCGGCGGCGGGGGTGGTGATCAGCGTGCTGGCTTGAAACCACAAACTCATATGTATACATATGAGTTTGTGGTGACGGCTCATGGCTCCATATGACCGCTTGGCCGTCACTGCGCCTCGCATTACGGTGCGCGCCCATTGCCACTGTCGCTACCCTGGAGACGCCATGAGCACCCAGCCGATCCGCACTGACGTAACCATCGTGGGCGCCGGTCCTTGTGGTCTGTTCGCCGTGTTCGAGCTGGGGCTGCTCGACCTGAAATGCCATCTGGTCGACATCCTGGACCGGCCCGGCGGGCAATGCGCCGAGCTGTATCCGGAGAAGCCGATTTACGACATCCCGGCGATCTCGGTTTGCACCGGCCAAGAGCTGACCGACAAGTTGATGGCGCAGATCACGCCGTTCGAGCCGACCTTCCACCTCAATCAGATGGCCGAGAGCTTGGAGAAGACCGCCGACGGCTGGTGGCGCCTGACCACCGACATCGGCACGGTGCTGGAGTCCAAGGTCCTGGTGATCGCCGCCGGCGGTGGCAGCTTCGTTCCGAAGAAGCCGCCGATCAAAGGCATCGAGGACTTCGAGGGCCGCAGCGTGTTCTACGCGGTGCGCAAGATGGACCAGTTCCGCGGCAAGCACCTGGTGATCGCCGGCGGCGGCGACAGCGCCCTTGATTGGGCCTTGAACCTGCAACCGCTGGCCGCGTCGGTCACGTTGGTGCACCGGCGCGACGAGTTCCGCGCCGCCCCCGACAGCGTCAACAAGATGCGGGCGCTGGTCGCCGAGGGCCAGATGCGCCTGGAGATCGCCCAGATCGCCAGCCTGGAGGGGGCGGACGGTCAGCTCTCCGGCGTGGTGCTGAAGGACAAGGAGCGTGGCGAGTGGCCGCTGGCTTGCGACACCCTGCTGGCGTTCTATGGGCTGACCATGAAGCTCGGCCCGGTGGCGGAGTTCGGCCTGAACCTGCACGAGAACCTGATCCCGGTCGACACCGAGAAGTTCCAGTCCTCGACCGAGGGCATCTTCGCGATCGGCGACATCAACTGGTATCCGGGCAAGCTCAAGTTGATCCTGTCGGGCTTCCACGAGGCGGCGCTGATGGCCCAGGCGGCGGTGCGCGTCGCCTATCCCGAGCGCAAGATCCGTTTTCAGTACACCACCTCCTCCACCGATCTGCAGCAGAAGCTGGGGGTGGCATGAGGATCCGCGTCACCGATCATGAGGGTATCGAGCACGCGCTCGAGGCGTTGGAGGGCTGGCGCGTGATGGAGATCATCCGCGACTGGGGTTATCCGATCCGCGCCGAATGCGGCGGCGCCTGCGCCTGCGCCACCTGTCATATCTATGTCGACCCGGACTGGGTTGATCGATTGTTGCCGCTGTCCGACGAGGAAGAAGCAATGCTGGATCAGGCGTTCGATGTGCGTGAGAACTCGCGGCTGTCGTGCCAGATCCTGATGCGCCCGGAGCTGGACGGACTGCACGTGACCCTGGCACCCGCGTAACGGTCCGGGCTGGACCTGGAGCCTTGGTTTCTCTACATCACCTCCGGACCAAACGACGCGTGCAGCGACCGAGGATGACATGAAGATTCACGTGACCGACCGCGAGGGTGGCGAACACGAGGTGGAGGCGACCAATGGCTGGCGCGTGATGGAAATCATCCGCGACGCCGGGCTGCCGATCACCGCCGAGTGCGGCGGCGCCTGCGCCTGCGCCACCTGCCACGTCTATGTCGATCCGGCGTGGGTCGCTAAGTTGGAAGAACGCGGCGAGGAAGAAAACGACATGCTCGACCTCGCCTTCGAGGTGCAGGAAAACTCAAGGCTCTCGTGCCAGATCATGTTCGACCCGTCACTCGACGGGCTGAAGGTAACGCTGGCGCCGGAATAGGCTTGCCCGGCTAATGCAGGCGGAACTCATTTCCGGCGTAGGCGATTTCCTGGGGACGCACCAACTCCGCGTTGGCGATACGGACGGTGTGCAGCTTGCCCTCCAGGTTGCGTTCCCAGTAGTCAAGGAACCGCGTCAGCCGTGGAAAATCGGGCACCACATCCATCTCCTGCCAGAGATAAGTTTGCAGGAGACCGGGGTAATCGGGGAAACGGTAAAAGATTTCCGCCGTGGTAAGCCGGTACCGGAAGAGATCGTCGACCTTTGGCGTCATGAACAGGCACCTCCGATGTCCAACCGTTGACAGCACGAATGATGCCGCTAAACCGCCCCGATCGACAAGGAAAATCTTGCGGTATTTCAATGGATTAGCAGCCATCGCCGGAGTCTGCTGCCAATTTCTTGCCCACGGCGCCGAGGCGTCCATGGGCACGTGCCCCGGCGTTGACGGCCACGATCCCAAGGCACTCGCCCAGTGCGTGATCCATCAGCTCTGTATCGAGGGCATCTACGACCCGCCGCGCTCGGTGCGCCTGCCGGCCGGGGCGGTCGCGGCCTATCGCGCGCAGGCGATGGACGCGGCGGCGGCGCATTACCGGCTCGACGTGACGTTCCGCAAGCGGGCCGGAGCGGTTGTTGGCCAATGCAGCTATCAAGGGCCGAACCGCTTCATGTTCTCGCTGGTCGAACCGGTCTCCGACACCGAGATCGGCGTGCGCTTTGATGCCGGCTGGGTGTATTGACGCGATCCGCTCTGGCGCAAACTCGCAAAAAAATGCCGCCAAATGCCCGTAACGAGCACCGGAACATCTTGACGATGCGGAACGGCACCACTACATGGCTGGCACTCGTCGTGGCTGAGTGCTAACAACCGTTGAGCTTAGTCCCGGACGACAACATCCAAACACGTCTCAACCGAGTGTTACGGAGATAAAATCATGAAATTTCGGCCGTTGCACGACCGCGTGCTGCTTCGCCGCATCGAAGCCGACAAGACAACCGCCGGCGGGATCATCATCCCGGACACGGTGAAGGAAAAGCCCCAAGAGGGTGAAGTGATTGCCGTGGGCCCCGGCGCCCGCGACGAGTCCGGCAAGATCAACGCGCTCGACGTGAAGGCGGGTGATCGCGTGCTGTTCGGCAAATGGTCCGGTACCGAGGTCAAGATCGACGGCGAGGAGCTGTTGATCATGAAGGAGTCGGACATCATGGGCGTGCTCGAAGGCACGGTCGCCAAATCCGGTAAGAAGGCCGCCTGATCCCGACGACGCGTTGCCCGCGTCGCGGCAAGGCATATTCATCCCAAAGGAGAAGAAGTCCATGGCAGCCAAGGACGTTAAGTTCGGCGTCGAAGCGCGGAACAAGATGTTGCGCGGTGTCGATATTCTCGCCGACGCCGTGAAAGTGACCCTCGGCCCGAAGGGCCGCAACGTGGTGCTCGAAAAGTCGTTCGGCCCGCCGCGCATCACCAAGGACGGCGTAACCGTCGCCAAGGAAATCGAACTGAAGGATAAGTTCGAAAATATGGGCGCGCAAATGGTCCGCGAAGTTGCTTCGAAGACCAACGACATTGCCGGTGACGGCACGACCACTGCCACTGTTCTTGCACAAGCGATTGTGCGCGAAGGCATGAAGTCGGTTGCAGCGGGCATGAACCCAATGGACCTGAAGCGCGGCATCGACACTGCGGTAAACGCAGTTGTTGCTGACCTTGTAAAGCGTTCGAAGCCAGTTGCGGGTTCTTCGGAAATCGCACAGGTCGGCACAATCTCTGCCAATGGTGAAGCTGAAATCGGCAAGATGATTGCAGACGCCATGGAG
>JABMNR010000150.1 GCA_013203465.1 Alphaproteobacteria bacterium | reverse complement strand
CGCAAAGGCGGCATATTGGCTTCACCCTCTGGGTTCCGCATCTTACCCGCCCTCCAACCAACCCAACATACTGATATGTATACCACAATCGCACAGTGCTGGCGTCAAATGAACGGTGCACATGGGAAATCCGGGTTCAATGCCGTGCGTCGAAACGTTGCGCTTCCCGCCGCCCTACAGCCCCGACGTCGACCCGATCGACATGGCGTTCTCCAAGATCAAGGCGCGGGTCAAGAAACCGCCACTCGAACCGTCATTGATCTCTGGGGCGCCATCGCTAAAGGCATTGGCACTTTTACACCTACAGAACGCCAAAACTACAATAACATCTCCGGGTATGAGTACGAATAATAAAAAATACTATAGTGGTAAAATACCTAAAGATTTGTTGAAAAACAATTTTTAACGCCACGTGTATTTGTTTTTTGTTTTATAACTTCACATTACTTGAATTTCTTGTGTTGTTTATCGCTTCCTTTATCCTTTGCTCACTTAAAAAAACGGGTAATTTCTCATTAAATGAACTTCCTTTAATTATCATATAGCGATCAAACATATAATGGAGTGCATGATCATAGTTTTTACCTCCATCGGCATAATCGTAAAGGGTAATAGCCGCGCGTTGGCAGCTCTCCAACCAGTTCTCTCGAACATTATCCCAGTCCTCCAGCCAGACTAATTCATTATACTGGCCGGAAAGTTTGATTTCATTTCTGTAAGGAGTCCGCGTTCTCCAAACCAACGTGGAAGCGAAGTTCCGAGGCAAAGGGGCTAAGACATGTAGCGTCATATTCTGCCAATAATCGATAAATTTAGTCGGGTATGCACCGTGCACCCCCTCGCGTAAAATCCCGTGTTTGTAAACAAACGGGAAATTATAATATTCTGGGTAATTAAAATAATTCGTTACATGTTCATACATGTATTTTATTAACCAGTCGACATCCACAAGTTGATACGGACGAAATCGTATATCCAGATGTGTTATGTTGGTCGAGAGATATCGATCCACGTCATCAATATGTCCGGCGATAAAAAAGTCAGTGGCGAAGTATGGATACATCAATGACATATGCATGAAGTGTAAAAAGCTTTTTTGCTCGACTTTATTGTAATCAAAGTGTCTATCAGTGTATTCTCGTATCGTTTCTGGTATTAAAGAAAGGTCAGCATAAGTATCTGTCCGAAATACAAAAACATAATCAATGTCGCCGCGCTCCTTGAGCGCTCGAACACCGCGATGGCTGCTGACTATTTTCCTCGGTCCGTTGTTCAACGGACATCCAGTGCGATCAAAACCGGTAATGGCATCGCTTCCGAAAATCGAGGAAACCTTGGGATGAGTTAAACCCGGGTTCGGCTGACCTTCCCAACTGGAAAGAACGATGGCATCGAAATAACCATGAAAGTCATTCACGATCCTATGAAGGTTCTCTCGGCAATCAAAATCCTGGGAAATGATTGGCCCCTGTATCACAAGGCCGAATTTTCCAGATGCCAATGGAGTTCCTCCCCGGGTAGGGTGTGCCGCCAGCCATGATGAAACCTAGCAGCAAACATTTCGCGATTGAATCGGTATTTCCTGTCGGCCCGAAACGTTAATCAGCCATGGATTGAAAAAATTATTTCTGGAAACCCGTCCTTGAAAGGTCACCGTGGTCAGGGTCTCGCTCGGGCCTTGGTTTTGAAAATCAATCCCGGAGATCTGACGTCGGTGACGGGCACGCCCAACACGTCGAAATTCATGCGAATCAAGCCGTTCACGGAGGGACAGACAAACAGCGTCCCACTCAGCCATCCGGGGTCACGGGTGGCAATGCTGAAGGCCGCTGCTTGCAAGAACCTGGACAGGTCGCGAAAAATATACGTTCCGGCCGAGGCGTGGGACGCGATCCTTTGTTTCTCCGCCGCTTGACGTACGAAACCACGCGCGTCGAGATCAAGGTAGCTGTAACTGGGCTCATCGCTTTCGAAATAGGGGACGATCGCGGCAAGGTTGGATGAGGCGGCGAACAATGCCGGGATATCGAACGCGCCGTCGAAAATCAGATCGACCAGGTCTATGCAAACAGGACCATCATTCGGCTCGGCCAACGCGGCCCCGGCAAGCGCGCTCATCAACGCACCCGCTGTCGGACTGGAGAGATAAACAATCCTGCCGTCAGGATACCAGTCACGCAGATACCCGGAGAAATCGCGGGATTCCAGAGAGTCCCTGAGGACAAAGACCAAGGCCCCCTGGCTTGCAAGACCGCCGCGCCACCAAGGTCGGGATTCGAGGGCCCGGCGCAACAAGGGTTCGCCTTCGACCCGCCAAAGCGGCTTTATTCCCATGATTGGGTGCATGAAGTCTGGACCCGCCAAGGGGACGATGGTGATCATTGAAGGCCTATCCCGTTGCCCCAGGTTTCCACTGACATAGGGCACGGCGCCGAACCGGTTGAAGCCGGCGAAACCTGAGCACCTGGGACAACGGGATAAGTCTTGTCATTGCGACGCGATAAACCGTTTTAGGTCTTCCGGAGTTCCAAGGCCGTGCATGGAACGCTCTGGAATTTCATAAACGCCGATTTGGCCACCGGCGGCGATCGCATGGTTGTAAACCGGACAGGTATAGAATTCGTTGTTCACCCGATCGTTGTTGGCGATCATATCGATGGCGTTGTCCACGAAGATCTTGCCATTACGAAACAAATAGATGCCAACGGTCGCAAGATCGGAAATCGGTACCTTTTCCCTTACCTCGATGACACGGCCGTGGTCGTCGGTCTTGGCGAATGACCATTTTGGATTTTTCTCCGGGTCCCGGAAACAGAGGATCGACCCGTCGAGATCCCGGTCGAGACAGTCCTCGACAAACGGCTGAATACCGCCATCAACCAACTGATCGGAATTCGCAATCAGGAGCGGTTGGGAGACCGGCAAGTGTCGGCGGGCAAGTAAGATGGTGCAAACCGTCCCTTCGGTCAGGCCATCAATGCCTAACACCGTGCAATCGTTTCGCGCCGCCAATCCATTTACCACGTCGGCTTCCGCTTCGATGTGCGCCCGTTGCCCGATCAGAATAAACCGAGCGCCCGGAAACCGGAGATTGTCGATGACGTGTTCGATCATCGGCCTGCCGTTGACGTCGATAAACGGCTTCGGCCGTGCATAGCCCGCATCCCGGAACCGTTGACCATCACCCGCCATGGGAATAACGACCGTCAAGGACGCGCCGTCGGCTGCCGTCGAGAACGATGCCGGCCGCGCCTTTTTCAAGAGGTATCGTTCGTAATTTTCAATTCGATCAGGCGAATAGAGCGGATGGTAGGATTCACTGGGAATTCTGGTGACGCCGATGCGTTTGCCGTCGAGAACCAGCTCATTCATCGTCAGCGAAATATAATACTGGCCGTCCAAACTCGCTTGTCGTTGGATCATGCGCATCGCGGCTTCGAAGAAGTCGGCGGCGCGGGCATAATAGTAAAATCCAGCAATCGCCAAATCGCTGATGGGTCGTTTTTCGGCGGTCGCCTCCACATACCCGTCTTCATCGACAAGCGCGAATGACCATTTCGGATGCACCGACCGGAAACACAAGAGCCCGGCGTCAAGGCGACGGTGCCGAAACCCGGCAATCACGTCACGCAAATCCGTATCGAGGAGCTGATCACCGTTGACGACAAGCAATTCACCATCGTGATCGATGTGATCGATCGCCATCAGGCACGAGCAAGCCGCTCCCCGTGTGTCGTTCTTGAGCTGGACCACCTTGGCTCTGCCCTTGGTGACCAGCCCCAAAATCTCGTGAAGATGAAAGTTGGTGCAATCGGTTTCGCGAACCACGAAAATAAACCGGACGTCCGGATCGATGGTTGCAAGATTGTCGACCACTCGGGAGATCATCGGTTCTCCATCGACTTCCACCAACGGCTTGGGAAAATGGTGGCGCGGTTCGCCGAATTGAGGGCTTGGCCCGGCTATTGGAATCAAAATTGTGATCATCCGCCAGCATCCTCGATCCTATTGATTCGCGCCATTATCGCGCGGTAATTCACGTCGGACACGCCGCCGACGCGAAACACGTGCCCGCCACTGGCTGTCGCCGATGCGACGCCGTAGTCATTGTCCTCGATGATCAGGCATTCCCTTGGGTCCAAACCCAGCGCGGCGTAGGCCTTGAGGTAAATTTCCGGGTCCGGCTTGCTGTTCCGCACATCCTCGTTGGAGAGCACGACATCCAGAAACCGCGCGAGTCCGGCCGCCTCCATGATGGTTTCGACCGACTCCCGAATGGCGTTCGAACAGACACCCAGCTTTAGTCCGCGCCCATGCAGTCGGGATAGCGCGAATTGGTGGTCAAAATTGGGATGGCAATTAGCGCGCACCAACTCCAGCGTGAATTTTTGCTTCAGGTCATAGACGAACTGATGAAGCGACGGTGGGAGCCCAAATTCCCGGCTCAGCATCTCGAGTTTTCGCTTGGTTGGCAGACCGTCATAACGATCCAGGTGATCAAATCTGTTGATATCCAGACCAAACAACGCCAAAGCGCGATTGAGAGCCTCGAAATGCCATTCGGTGGCATCGACGAGGACCCCATCCATATCGAATAAAACCGCTTTGATCTGGGTCATTTGAAAAACCCTTCGGCTTTGTCCGGATGGTCTGTGCAAAGCATGAGGTCGACAATCCCGTCGGGTCCTAGTTCATCGCGATAATCTCGCCATTCCAGATCGTATTCGCGGCCATGCAACTCAGGGGAAACGATCGCGACCCGTTTGCCTCGTTCTTGATGTCCGCGAACGATATCCACGTCAATCCAGTGGTTTGAGAACTCATCGAGCCAAACACCCTCGGATTGGTCGTAGAGTATTGGGTCCGGTTCAATCTCGCTTTGTCGCGTGAAGCATCGAAATCCGCTCCGAGCGAGGACCAAATGGTCCGGGGTCGACATGTCGAACAGAAAATAATCCTGAACCCCCTGGCTCTTGAGCGCGTCGCCAAGTTGGCGGTGCAACCCGTCCGCCTTGATGTTGACGGCCAACGTGGAGGCCGGCGCCAGGGTCGCGTGCCGGGCGAGGATCGTCGCGAGCTCGGGTTCGTGTCCGCGCGGCGGATCGTGGCTAATCACCAATTTTCCGGCGCAATCTCGGACATCGATTTCCACGCCCCAGCCGCGTAACCAAGCGCGTTCAAACGCATCGAGCGTATTTTTTTCCTCCGGATTCAACCAAAAGCCTCTATGCGCGAGAATAATCATGCATCCCCCAACTGGGTCAGCGATTCTAGATCGGATCAAGCCTTATCGATAAAACAAAGTGGCTAACATAGGTAGAGACCTGTGCGCGGGTCCGATTTTCAATCCTTTTCAGTAAGTTGATGTCGTTCTGCTGAACGATGCTTGGTTTGCCGCTCGTCCGGCTTTCACCGGTCTATGTGACGGCGAGGATGTTCGCGGTCCGGCGGAGGTCGCAGGCGATGACGGTCAGGTGGACCTGGAGGTTAGCCTCGCGGCTTTCCCGTTCCCGTGGCTCCATCCAGCCTCTCGATAACCGGACAGAATCACAACCTGACAATACCGCTCAACTGCTTTTGGGTTGGGCTCTGAGTGAAAGAACCGACTATTGCCCTTTCCGCCGCGTCGCCAGGGCGGCTACATGACCCGGTGCCGGCGTGAAGGAACGGACCTGCCAGGGTGTACCCGCGACCGCCGCCCACTCTTCAAGACCGACGGCAAAACGATCCAGCGGCAGCGCAGCGATTCCTCCGGCCGCCTTCGCTACCGCTTCCTTGCGGGTCCAGAGGCGGGCGAAGGCGCCGTCGCGTGCCGTCGTTGGAAGGGCCTCGTAGGTTATCCGGTCGCTGTCGCCGAACCAACCGCGGACTATCGCCGCCGCTTCCGGCGGCGGCGCGGTCGGTTCGATGTCGATGCCGACAGGCGTTGCGCACCTCGGCGCCCGATGCACGGCCAACAGCGCGATCTCGCTGCTATGGGCGAGGTTGAAGGCAATCCCTGGAACACCGTCCAGAAAGGGCTTGCCGAAACGGTCGGACGCAATGACGAGATCACCAGGCGGCACACCGAGCGATCCTGCGAGGCGCCGCCGTAGCGCGCAACGAGCGGCGACGTAACGTCGGGCCGGGCGCGGAAGCCGGAACGACGCGGCCCGTCGCCGTTCCGCCGGCGAGAGCAGCGCCGGGCAAAGCGGTTCGGCCGCCAAGTCGATGACAAAGATATCGAGGGCTTCGAGCACGGCTATTCGAGGTCCATCAACCGGCGCATAGCATCCGTGAACAGTGCCGCCATGCGCCCGATCGTCTCATCCCGATAGTTAGGACGCGTATAGAAGAACTTCATGCGGAAGGCATTGCCCATCATGTAGGCATAGACGTGCAACCGATAGTCGGCGAGGTTCTCCGCCGCCACGGTGTCCGGTACATCGGTGAGCGCCGCGTCGGGCACCTGAAAAAGCTGCCCGTCGTAATTGTGCTCCCAAACGTCGCCGATATATTGGAACAGCGTCCTGACCTCGTCGTAGTGCGCCAGTTCCGCAACCCTCGGATCGTCTGAATAGGCGCGCAATGCGCTGTGGCCGAGCCCATTGTCGGGAATGTCGGCCGTCTGCCGGGCGACCGCGCCGAGCGCTGCCTTAAGGCCAACCGGGCCCTCCATCGGACCGTCGGGCAGGCGCAGGGTGATCGGCGTATGCGTGATGAACCAACCGACGGTGCGCGAGACATCGGCATTTGGGATCGCCGTCTCCCGGCCGTGGGCGACTTTGTGGAAGATCAGGTTCCGCTGACCGCTAAGCTCATGGGCGGTCAGGGTCAGGGCGGTGAAAATAGTGTCGAGCAGGCGGGTCTGGAAGCCGCCCTTGAGGCGCGCCTTCAACCGGCCGACCGTCTCGGCGTCCAGCACGTCGAAGGCGAAGGGCACGATGTCGGACTGCACCGCGCCGGGGCTGGGGTTGTCCTCCGGGAAGGGAATCGCGGCCCGGCCACGCTCCAGCCAGTAGCCCCATTGCGCGTCCGCTCCGCCGCCGCGGGCATAGGCCATCACCTTGGTCACCCATTGCCGGTAGGACGTGGTCTTGGCCGGCAGCGCCACCGACTGGCCGGCGCCGAGCTGATCGTAGGCGCGGCGTAGATCCTCCAGCACGATCTGCAGCGACATCGCATCGGTCACCAACTCGTGCATGACGAAAAAAAAATGATCCTCGCCCGGCTCGCGACCGGCGAACAGGCCGACGCTCAGCACCGGGCCGTTCTCGATATCCAGCGTATCGTGCAGCCGGTCTATGGCATCACCGATTGCTGCCAACCGCTCGTCGACGCCGTTCTCGGGCAACGGAATCTCGTGCACCGGCACGTCGTAGACGCCGGCTGCCGTTTCAAAGTACTGGTGCCAATCGCCGTCGGCATTCCGGCGAAACCGCAAGCGCAAGGCGTCGTGGTGGTCGATCACCGCCGTAAGCGCGGCACGCAGTCTCGGCACGTCCATCTTCTGGCCGAGCCGGGCAATGAAGCCGACATTGAACTTGTGAGGATTTGGTTTTGCCCAGGTGAAGTAGTAGCACTGCATCGGGCTTAGCGGCATCTCGCCGGCGGCGGGGCCGGTCTCGATGTCGATCCGCGACGGTGCGAGGGCGCGGGTCGCCAAGGCCGCGACAGTCGGCGCCTCGGCAAGATCGCGCGGCGCCAGCTCCAGCCCGGCCTCCTTGTCCCGGGCAGCGACGCGGAAGGCGAGAATGGAATCGCCGCCGATCTCGAAGAAATTGTCGGCCGTCCCGACCCGGCTGAGACCAAGTACCTCCCGCCAGATCGTCGTCAGGATTCGTTCTGTTTCGGTCTCCGGGGGAACGTAATCGGCGTCGGAAAGAATATCGTCCGGCAGCGTCAGGGCGCGACGGTCCAGCTTGCCGTTGGGCAAGAGCGGCAAGGCGTCTTGCCGGATGAAGAGCGACGGCACCATGTAGTCGGCAACCGAGCGGGCCACGAACTGCCGTAGCCCATGGGCGTCGGCCCGCGCCCCGTCTTCGCCGGCCGTCGGCACGTAATACGCCACCAGCCGCTTATCGCCGGCCGCGGTCTCGTGCGCGGCGACAGCGCAAGCCTGCACGCCCGGATGTTCGGCCAGTACCGCCTCGATTTCACCGGGCTCGATGCGCAAGCCTCTGATCTTGATCTGAAAATCCTTGCGGCCGACATAGTGGAGATTGCCGTCGGGGCGGTATCGCACCACATCGCCGGTGCGGAACAGGCGGCGATGCGTATCCGCAGCCGGGTCTTCCTCGTCGACAAAGGGGTTGTCGAGGAACTTCTCGGCCGTCAGGGCCGGCAGGTTGCGATACCCTCGCGCCAAGCCGGGGCCGGACAGAAACAGCTCGCCCTCCTCGCCCGCCGCCACGGGCCGCATTCCGTCGTCCAGCACATAGGCGCGCATCGTGCCGATCGGCACACCGATCGGCACGCGTGGATCGTCCAGCACGCCGGCGCCGATTTCGCAATAGGTCGCGTCGGCGGCGGTTTCCGACGCACCGTAGAGATTGAGTATGGTCAGCCGGTCATTGAGCGCCCGAGCACCCCGGGCCAGATCGCTCACCAACGGCTCGCCGCTGAAGGTCAGATAGCGGAGATCGGGCAAGGCCGCGCCGACGCGCTTGGCTTCCTCCACCATCGCCGTCGCCAGGGCGGGGACGACAATCAGCCGGGTTACGCGGTGCTTCCGGAGCAGCGACAGGAGAGCGGCCGGATCCTTCGCGGTCTCGTTGTCGGCGATGGCGGTCGGCACACCCTTCAACAGGCCGCCGAGCATCTCCCATACGGAATCGACAAAGTTCAGCGACGTCTTGGCCGAGCAGCACTCGTCTTCGGCGAACGGATAGAGCCGCCACATCCACTCGAACCGGCTGAGCATCGCGGCGTGGCTGCACATCACGCCCTTGGGTCGGCCGGTCGATCCGGAGGTGTAGATAACATAAGCCAGATCGTCCGACCGGTTGACGTTGTCGGGACGGGTATCCGAAACCTCCGTGTCGGCCGATCGATCGACGAGCAGATGACGGCGGCCGGATTCGGCCAGGAACGGGTGGCGTGCGAGGATCGGCGGTTGCGCCAGGACGATCGGCGCCGCGGCATCCGCCAGCATGTAGGTCAGCCGGTCAACGGGATAGGCGGGGTCGAGCGGCACCCAGGCACCACCCGCTTTGAGGATCGCCAACACGCCGACCGTCGCGTCGATACCCCTTTCGGTACTGAGACCGATCAGCGTGTCGGCCGGCATCTCGCCGCCGTGATCGGCCCGATAGGCGGTGCGGATCGCTTGGGCGAGGCGATTGGCCCGACGGTCCAGTCCGTCATAGGTGATGCGGTCGTCCCCGTCGATTAGAGCCACCCGGCCCGGTGTCCGATCGGCCTGAACCTCGAACAGGCGATGAAAAAGCTGGTCGTCGGTCATGTCAGTTGGCCTCCACGGGACAGCGGCCTCAGAATTACGAGGCCGCTCGCTATCAGGGCGAGAAACGCCATCACCATCGGGCCGAGGTAATGATAGCCGCTGAGCACGCCGGAGATGATCGAGGCAAAGCCCCAGGCGAACGCGGTCACGGAAATGGTGATTCCGAGAATCCAACCCTGTCTCTCGCTTTCCACGGCATCGGAGAACAGCGTGATGATGGCGCCGTAGGCGACCGAAACGACCGTCGCGATGGGGATAGCGATGGCCCATTGCACGGTGACGCTGTAGGAGAGGATGGAGAGGCCGAGCAGCAACGCGGTCAGCCACAATCCAGCGGCGGCCAGGCGCTTGACCGAAACGATCTTAGACAGGAGCGGTAGCGCCCCTCCATAGGCGATGCAGAACCCGACGCCGAGCACCGCCATGAAGGCTGAAATCCCGGGGCCGTCGAAATCGAAGCGAACGATGAGAAAGCTCGGTACGAAAAGGAAATAGGCCCCCCAGGCCGTCTGCATCAAGGTGAAGACGACAATCAGACGGCGAACCGGCGGGTCGGCCAGCGCCGTCTTGAATCCCTTGATCCCCATCAGCAGGTCGATCTTGCCGATCCGCAGCGCCGCCGCCGGTTGTTTCTCGATGCGCAGCAAGAGCAGGAAGCAGAGAACGGTCAGCGCCGCGACCGCGTAGAGCGGTGTCGCCGCATCGAACCAGCCGACCAGATCCTTATTGGCGAGGACGCCACCCAAGATCGGCCCCAGGATAAAGCCGACCGAGGAGGCGAAAAGGCAGAGGCTCAGGACCAAGGCCTTGTTGTCGGGGGTGCTGCGATCCACCGCCGCCGCCTGGGCCACGGCCTGGCTGCCGGCGGTGGCTCCGCCGATCAGCCGGCCGAAGATGAGCAGCAGCACGAGATTGGCGGCGATGGAAAACCCGATTATCACGAAGCTCAGGAACATGCCGACGATGCAAAAGATCAGCACTCGCCGGCGGCCGATCTGATCCGATATCTCACCCAGAACCGGCGCCATGTAGAGCATCGCCAATTCGTAGAGACCGAGCGCCAGACCGTAGACGATGTAGCGGGCTTGGGCGGACCAAGCGATCATCATCTGCGGCTCGTCGTTGATCAATACCGGCGCCAGCACCGGAACGATGATGCTGTAGCCGATGGTATCGACAAGAATGACGAGGAAGAGCGGCATCAGATCGAGAAGCCGGTACTTCATGCCGCCGGTCCATACGCATAAAAGCCCATCATTACGAACTATATCGCATCCGCCGTGACCGAAAAGGGCATCGTTCTGTATGGGCAGGAGTCATCTCGGAGTGTCGGTCCATGGCACCCTGAAGGCGGCGTCGGTGATCGGCGGCGGGGCTATGCCTGATCTGTTGGCGGCTGTTGCTGGTGGAAGCTTACCGCCCTTAATGCGGGGGACATTCGCCGGGTCGTTTCAGCCGTCCGGTTTGGCGGTTGTTTCCATGTCCAAAGCAAGTGTCTGATCGGCCGGCATCTCGCAATACTTGGCGACGATGTTCTTCTCGGACGGGGTCAGTGCGAGCGGCGCGGTCGCCGCGGGCGCGCCGCTGGTGAGGTAAAATCCCTGCTCATAGGCGTCGATGTAGATATCCGCGATTTGCTCGGAGTACATGCCCACGAACAAATGCGCGGCCAGGAAGCCCGTGAACGAGGCAATCACCGTCAGCGTACCCATAATCATACGCCTCCGGACCTTGGGCTCATTTGTACGGAAGTTTGCAGAGTTCCGACGGGCCCGCGTCGAGCGCGGGTCGAAGCGCCGCATAGGCTAGCCGCTCCGCCTCCGATCCGTTGGGGTCGGCGGGGATGCTCCAAAAATAGTTGGCCGCGTAATCAGCGTTCCACGCCGTCGTGTTTTCAGAGGTAACCTCAACGACCCCAAAAAACACCAAGGTACTCACAAACGTTATGGTGCCCGAGATAATTGCTTCCATGCCGCCTCGCCTGCTCGTGCAACGCTATCATCAAGGGGCGTACGGTAAGCTTTTGCATCGCCTATGACAACCGGCACGGCGGTAGCGGGGTTGTCTTGATCCCTGCTTGATCCCCTGCGTACTGAGTGATTTAACCTACGCTGCGCAAGGCCATTCACCGTAGGAGCAGGCGGATGCAGGAAAAAGCCGAGGATATGATCGCGCAAGATCGGGGCTTCCTGGGGACCGTGACACTCTATCCGACCCATCTCGTGATCGAACGGAGCAGCGTCGCCTCCCACGTTTACGAACTGCTCGGCTGGCACAACGTGATCCGCACCAGCCGCATCCAGATCGCGGCGGTGGCGGGGATTGACGTGATCATTCCGATGATCCTGCCGCCGTTGTTGGTCGTGCGCTATCCGGGGTGCTCGCTGCTGTCCGGTGACCATTGGAACGACGCGATGCTGGAGAACGTGCATATGCTCAGCTTTCTGGATCACCGGGGGTTCGACGTGCTGTACCGCGAATTGGAACGCTTGGTCTCCGGGGTGCGGCGGCGGCCGGCTATGGCGGATAAGGCCGATACCGTCGACCCGTCATTCTTGCGGCACGCCTGATCCGATGCGACAGGGCACCGCTCTCACACATCTGTTTAGCCTGGTCATCCTGTTCGTTTTCGGGGTGAGCGGCGTCTATGCCTTTAGCGGCTCGCCGTTCCTGTCGCTGAAGAGAACGAGCGATTTCGTGCGGCCAGAATGGTCGCGGGAAATCACCGGGCCGCACGGATATCCGGTCTATCGGCTGCGGGCCGACGGCTCGGCGCTCGCGGTCGGCCGCGTCATTCTCCATGGTGGGGAGCGGATTGAGGTGTCGCTGTTTCCCGATTTGGATTCGGTCGCGCTCGCCGATTCCGACGTCATCCTGATGGAAACCAACGCCCAGGCGCTGTGGGCGCTGGTGCCGCCATCCTCCAAGGCGGAGGTCGCGGTGGTGCTGGAGCGGGTCGCGAGATCAATGCGCGACCGGTTCGTCACCATCGTCCGGGATCCGGCGTTCGACACGAACTATCGGGAGCGGCTGCAGGAAATTATCGAGGACGCCTACACCCGCTTGCGCCGGAATCCGGTGCTCAACATTGCCGGCCAGTCGATGACCGAGATTTTCGGGAGTGAGTATTCCGAGCGGCTGGCGGATGCCCTTCTACCCGTCGTTCTGCCGCGCATGCGTCAGGCGGCTTTCGAAATGCTCACGCCAAGTTGGCAAGGGGTGAGCGGTTTCGTTACGGAAGGCAAGATCGATTTCGAGCCGATCGGCCGGGCCGCCGTGGATATTCTTGCCGATGAGACCGTGCAGCGGGTCGCGGTGAACAACATGTTCGATGTCGCGCGGGATGATCGGGTCTGGCGGCTCGGCGTGTTGTTGGCCGACGCCTATGTCGACGCATTGTCGTCTGATCCTCGGCTCGAGAAGTTGGTCGAGGATCTGTTTCGCGACCCGGCTTTCCGCGCCGAAATGCAGATGCTGGAACGTGAATCGGCTGCCGCGATGACGGCGGTGTTCTCGCGCCTTATCGGTCGTGGGGCCAACGCGAAACCCGACATACTGGCGGTTCGGATCATCCGGTATATCCTGCTGAACCGGCCGCGTATGGTTGCGGTAATCGTACCCAAGGAGCCGACTCTGTCCCGCGAGCTGCTGTACCGCTATACCCCCCTGGTAAGATACGCACGATGACCCAATCATCTTCCGCCGCGGCGGACGATCCGGTCGTGGTCGTCTCGTCCCTGTCGATCGCCCAGCGATCCGGACGGGTTTTGCTGCGCAACGTAAATTTGCGCCTTGGCGCGGGCGAGGTTGTGATCCTTGCCGGGCCGAGTGGCTCCGGCAAATCAACGCTGGTCAACTTGCTCTCGGGCGCGATCGAGATGCGCGAGGGTGGATGGGACGTCTCCGGGCAGGTCGGGTTCGCGGGAGAGACCTATGATCTGGCGCGTGAGCGGGTCACCGTCGGTGGCGTGGTATTCCAGAATTTTGCCCTGTTCGACGAACTGACGGTGGCGGAGAATCTGGCCATCGCGGCGGACCACAACCCGGCGGTCAGCGATAGCCTCAAGACCGCGATCGACGGGCTGTTGCGCGATGTCGATCGCTCGCTGCCGGTGAATTCGGTGAGCGGCGGGCAGAAGCAACGCATCGCCATCGCGCGAACCCTGTTGGGTAACCATCCCGTCTTGTTCCTTGACGAGCCGAATTCTGGACTGGACGTGTCGGCGTCGCGGCGCCTCAGCCTGCTGGTCAAGGAGCTGGCGCAGGAAATCGGCGTTCCGGTCATTATCGTCGCCCACCATTTCCGTCACCTGATCGATGTGGCGGACCGGGTGTTGATGCTCGATCCGAGCGCGAACGACTTGGTCGAATTGCCGGTGGATGCAGCTCGGATCGAGCGAGAGTTGGAGGCGATCGAAACCGGACATCCGCGCGCACCGGGTGAGCGTCCGATGGAGGCCGCGCCGGCCATGATTGCTACCCGGCTCTCCGATCGCGCCGGGCGGACGACGGTGCAGTCCCCGGCCCGCGCGTGGCGGCCGGTGTGGGGCCTTAAGTTCCTACTGGGCTATCTGTGGGAGTTATGTTTCGCGCCCTCGGCGTTGTTGTTCGTCGGTCTTGGCAGCGTGATCACGGGTTTCGTGACGACTTGGTTCATTTTCATGTACCTGCCGTTCCGGGATTACTTGATGCCGATCATCCATTCCGACGCCTTGGCCGGACTGGCGTTCAGCGAGCTGCGGGTATTGGCGCCATTGCTGACGGCGGTGTTGATTAGCACGCGCAACTCGGCGCTGATCGGCGCCGACATCGGTCACAAGGTGTATTCCGATCAGATCAAGTCGATGCGGAACCTGAACGTGCCGCACCAGATATACATCAACGCCACGGTGCTGCTGTCCTCGGCGGTGGCGGCGGTGGTG
>JABMNR010000149.1 GCA_013203465.1 Alphaproteobacteria bacterium | reverse complement strand
GCGCGCGGGCCGCCGAGGCGGCGGGCGCCGAGATGCTGGTCATGGATGACGGTTTCCAGAACCCCTCGCTGGAGAAGGACCTCTCGCTCCTGGTCGTCGACGGCGGCTACGGCTTCGGCAACGGGCGGGTGATGCCGGCCGGCCCGTTGCGCGAACCGCTGGCCGACGCGCTCAGCCGGGTCGACGCGGTAGCGATGGTCGGCGCCGACACTGCCGGAGTGGTGGCGAGTCTTGGCGGCGCCAAGCCGATCCATCACGCGCACTTGGAACCGCTGCCGGGCACCGAACGATTGGCGGGACGAAAATTACTGGCGTTCGCCGGGATCGGCCGGCCGGGGAAGTTCTTCGACACCCTGGAGAAACTGGGGGCCGTGCTGGTCGACCGGGTCGGCTTCCCCGATCACCATCGGTTCTCGGAAATGGAGGTGATGGCATTGGTCGAACGCGCCCACGCTCTGGACGCCACACCGATCACCACGGAGAAGGACGCCGTACGCCTACCGCCGGATGCCCGGCGGATGGTCGAGGTCTTGCCGGTAGCCCTGGTCTGGCGCGACCCGGTGCCGGTGACGGCGTGGTTGGAACGGGTACTAGCCCGCTAACCCCTCGGCATCGGCGGCACCAGCAAGGCCGGGTCGAGCCGTTTGTCGAACCAGTTCATCCGCCAGTCGAGATGCGGGCCGGTGACGCGGCCGGTGGCGCCGATCGTCCCCATCGGGTCGCCCTGGCGCAGGCGGTCACCGGGCTTCACCGTGACGGTGTTCATGTGCAGGAAGGCGCTGGACAGCCCGTGACCGTGGTCCAGGATGATGGTGCCGCCGGTGTAGTAGTGGTCGGTCACCGCCAGCGTCACCACCCCGTCGGCCGGCGCCACCACGGGGGTGCCGACTGGGGCGGCGACGTCGACCCCGAAATGTGGCCGTCTCGGCTCGCCGTTGAGGATCCGCTGGCTGCCATAGACGCCGGAGATCCGTCCCTTGGCCGGCCAGATGAAGCCGGACAGGAAATCGGTCACCGGGCGGTCCTGAGATCGCGCCGCTTTGATCTCGGCACCCTCACGGCGAATCCGGGCAAGCGTTTCCGGCGCCGGGGTTACCATCTTGGGTGGCAGGCCGTCGATCCGCTGGATGTCGTAGGCGCGGGCCGCCACCGCCAGTGTGCGTCGGTCGACGGCACCATTGGGGGCGGTGATCTGCAGAACAGCACTCTTCGGCGCGTCGCGGTGAAAACCCAGGATGAACACCCCCTCGGGCGACACCCGAACCGGCGCGCCGTCAAGGCTCACGGTTGACCCCGGCAGCGCCCGACCCTGGACCAACCCGCCCTGGACAAGATCGCCGCTTAACGTGATCTCGGCCACGGCGGCGGCGGCCCACAGCATCAGGCCCAAGCCCAGCATCCATACACGCATCAGAACAAGGTCTCCTGGGAAGGGGTATCGGCCTTGGGTTTGGCCGCTGGTTTCTTTCGCGGTGCCGGCGTGCCCCCTTCGCCGATCACCGCCGCCCGCTCCCCGTCCCGGAAGCGCAAGCTGACGGCTTGACCGTCGGTGGCGGCGGCGGCGGACATGACCGGCACTCCCTCGGCGTCGCGCACGAGGACGAACCCGCGATCCAGCACCCGCTCGAAGGAATTGGCGTCCAGCACCCGCTGCAACCCCTTGAGATGATCCTCGACACCTGTGAGCCACCGGGACACCGCCTGCTCGCCGGTTACCGCCAACCGATCGATGTCGCGCGCACCCTCGGACAACGCCCGCTCGATGGACGTGAGCCGCAGGCCCCGTACCACGGTTTCCAGGCGTCCATGGGTGCGGGTCAGAATCTCGTTGGGTGTCGGCAGGCGGCGGTCAATCCGATCGCGCAACCGGTCGAGCCGCGCGGTCAGCCGCGAGCCCGCCATCGACGCCGCGAAATCCAGACGCTGCTGCTCCTGCTCGATACGAGCGACCGGATCGCCAAGTCCGCGCGCCATCCCGGCGACCGCCGCCGCCGCCTCGGTAAGCCGGCGGGCCATCGCGTGCGCCAGGCGCCCAGTATCCTCGGCGATGCGGGCGACCAGATCGGCACGCACCGGAACCGCCATTTCAGCCGCCGCCGTCGGCGTCGGCGCGCGCTTATCGCTGGCGAAATCGATCAGGGTGGTGTCGGTCTCGTGGCCGATGGCGGAGATCAGCGGAATGTCCGAGGCGGCGGCGGCCCGCACCACCTCCTCCTCGTTGAAGGTCCACAGATCCTCCAGGCTGCCGCCACCGCGCGCGACGATCAACAAATCGGGGCGCGGTAGGAGCCCGCCGCTTTCCGGCAACGCGTTGAACCCCTCGATCGCGGCGGTGACCTGGGCCTTCGCCGCCTCGCCCTGAACCAGCACCGGCCAGACGAGAACGTGCACCGGGAAGCGTTCGCCGAGCCGATGCAGAATGTCGCGGATGACCGCCCCGGTCGGCGAGGTGACGACGCCGATCACCCGAGGCAGGAACGGCAGCTCGCGTTTGCGCTCGGCATCGAACAGCCCCTCGGCCGCCAGCCGTTTGCGCCGGTCCTCCAGCAGCTTGAGCAAGGCACCTTCGCCCGCCAGCTCAATATGCTCGATCACCATTTGATATTTCGAGCGGCCGGGGTAGGTGGTCAGCTTGCCGGTGGCGATGACCTCCATGCCCTCCTCGGGTTGCACCGACAGGCGCTGGGCTGCACCGCGCCAACACACGGCGTCAAGCACGGCGCTCTCGTCCTTCAGCGTCAGGTACAGATGGCCGGAGCCGGCGCGGGTTGGCCGCGAGACCTCGCCACGCACGCGCACATGCTCGAACGATGATTCGACGGTGTGTTTCACCGCCTGGCTGATCTCGCTGACGGTGAACTCGGGCAGGTTGCCCGGACCATCGAGGGTGTTGTCCTTGGAGGCGTCTTGCATGGTGCCAATCTATGCTACACGTGCCGCCCTGTGAACGGCCCAGCAACCATCGGAAAGGCTTCGTCCATGCGTATTCTGGTCGTCGGGTCCGGTGGACGTGAGCACGCGCTGTGCTGGGCCATCGCCGCCTCGCCCCTCACGACCGCTTTGTACTGCGCGCCGGGCAACGCCGGGATCGCGCGCGAGGCCCGCTGCGTGCCGATCGGCATCGACGATTTGGATGGGATTATCGCGTTCGCGCGGGAGGAAAACATCGACTTTGTCGTCGTCGGACCGGAGGCGCCGCTGGTCGCCGGGTTGGTGGACAAGCTGGACGCCGCCGGCATCAAGGCGTTCGGGCCGACCGCCGCCGCCGCCGTGCTGGAGGGCTCGAAAGCCTTCACCAAGGATTTCTGCGCCCGTCACGGCATTCCGACCGCCGCCTACGGCCGCTTTACCGAGTCGGGCGCCGCAAAAGCCTACATCGAGCAGCAGGGCGCGCCGATCGTGGTCAAGGCCGATGGCTTGGCCGCCGGCAAGGGGGTGATCATCGCCGAGACGGTGGACGAGGCCCTGGCCGCCGTCGATGCCATGATGGCCGACCGCGCGTTCGGCGAGGCCGGAGCCGAGATCGTGATCGAGGAATTCATGGAGGGCGAGGAAGCCAGTTTCTTCGCGCTGGCCGATGGCACCTCGGTGATCCCCCTGGCCGGCGCCCAGGACCACAAGCGGGTCGGCGACGGCGACACCGGCCCCAACACCGGCGGCATGGGCGCCTATTCCCCGGCGCCCGTGGTCGACGCGGCGATGGCCGCCCGGATCATGGCGCGGATCATCAACCCGACCGTCGCCGGCATGGCGGCCGAGGGCCGCGCCTTCAAGGGCGTGCTGTACGCCGGTTTGATGATCACCGCCCAGGGTCCAAGACTGATCGAATACAATGTCCGGTTCGGCGATCCGGAATGCCAGGTGCTCGTCCCCCGCTTGATGAGTGACCTTCTGCCGGCGCTGATCGCCACCGCCGACGGCCAACTCGCGCATCTGCACCTGCGCTGGCATGACGAGACCGCGTTGTGCGTGGTGATGGCGGCCAATGGGTATCCCGGCTCCTACGACAAGAACACGTTGATCGCTGGGGTCGAGGCCGCCGAGGCCAATGACCATGTGGTGGTGTTTCACGCCGGCACCAGCCGCGATCAAAACGGCGGTCTGATCGCCATCGGCGGGCGGGTTCTGGGAGTGACGGCACTTGGCGAAACCCCGGCCGAGGCGCGGGACACGGCTTACGCCGCGGTCGATTTGATCGACTGGCCGGGCGGGTTCTGCCGCCGGGACATCGGCTGGCGGGCGATCGGTCGCGGTTAGAACCTGATCGGTTTAAATCGTCGTATCGCGGAACAATTCCTTCTTCAGCGCACCCCAATCCCAGCCCACAACCTGAGATCGGTGCAAGCCCTCGGGCAGGTTGGTGTGGGCGGTCGCTCCCTTGATCAGCAACCCCAAGACGCGCAGGTTTGCGCGCTTGGCGAACTTCACCTCCTCGTTCACGTTACGGCTGACCCCGGACATCGGCGTCACCAACACCAACGCGACCTTCGCTTCGGTCATTTTCTGCGTGATCACCGCCTCGCGGTGGATGGTATCCACGTTCTCTCGCTTCGACGCGCCGGTCACGGCTACCGGCCAGTTCCGCTCCGCCAACTCCCGCAGGAAATTGCGCGCCGTCAGGCGCTCGCTCTCCAAATCGAAGATTACGTGCAGGGGTAGTGTTTTCTCCGTCATACGGTATAAGCTCGCATTGATTGCATTAAATGGGCCGCGGTTCTTGAGATGACTACGCGCGGCCCTTGCCCTGGCACTAATAATCATATCTCGTTAACGATTGGTTAAGGGTTTTGGTCGACCCTCCCCCCTCGGGTCAAGAGAGGAAGCAGACGCCATGTCGAGATCGATCGATGATACGATCGTTCATCTGCACACGGTTCACGCTCTGAATCTGCACGACGTCGACGATTTTGTCGGCGCTGTAGACCGCGAGACGGGTATGGCTTTTCAGCCTCTTGTGCACATCGACACCGGCATCGCCCATGGCTACGAGGCGCTGCTGCGCGGTGTTGAGTTGCTCGGTATGAGCTCGATTGGCGCTTTGTTCGATCACGCCCATGCGCACGGCTGGCTCGGTCCGCTTGAGCGTGTCTTGCGACGCAAGGCGATCCGCGCGTTCGTCGGCCTGCCGAGCCCGACGACCCGTCTGTTCCTGAATACCGACGCCCGCCTCTTGGCGGTCGGCGCGGGATTGGCTGACGAAATCCTAGCCGATCTCGACGATCTAGGGCTCGATCCCGGCCGGTTGTGCCTGGAAATCCCAGAATCCCAGGAGGCTGTCGCTGGCGACAACTCGTTCGAGGTGTTTCGGCGGTTGCGGGAAAGCGGCGTGCATCTGGCGCTCGATGATTTCGGGCAAGGGTATTCGCGCATGCGATTGCTGCACGAACAGCAGCCTGACTATGTGAAGATCGACCGCTACTTTATAACCGGCATCGCCAGCGCTCCGAAGAAACGGCTGTTCGTGTCCCGCATCGTCGACATGATGCATGTGCTCGGGATCAGCATGGTCGCCGAGGGGGTCGAAACCGAAGCCGAGTTCCGAGCCTGCAAAGATCTCGGTTTCGACATGGTGCAAGGTTTTCTGATCCAGCGTCCGACCGTCGATTACGTCACAATCCAATCCATCTATCACGAGGTCGAGGCACTGAACGCGCGGGAGCGGCGCAACCGCTCCGATGACACGAGCCTGGTGCGCAAACACATCGAGCAGCTGCCCGCCCTGTCCGCCGATCTGGGCATGATCGAGGTGTTCGACGCCTTCCGCTTACACCGATCGACCACCCTGTTCCCGGTGGTGGAGGCAAACGGCCGGCCGATCGGGGTGATCCGTGACATTGATTTGAAGACCTATGCCTATGCGCCCCACGGCCGCGATCCGATGGACGCCAAGTCTCGCCAGACGACACTGCGCGACTTGGCGCGGCCGTGCCCGACGAGCGCAATTGATGCGCCCATCGAGAAGATTCTCGAATTATTCTCCCACAACACCGACGCACCCGGCGTCATGCTCGTGGAAAATGGCCGCTACAGCGGCTTCATGGATGCGATCGCCATTCTTACGGCGATGCACGAAAAGAATCTAAACGCCGCGCGTGATCGGCACCCGTTAACGCGCCTGCCGGGCAATCTGTCGATCACGGACTGGGTCGCCGATGCCGTCAAGGATACGGTGTCGGGGCGGGTACTGGTCTATTTTGATTTTGACGCCTTCAAGCCGTTCAACGACAGCTATGGCTTCCGGCAGGGCGACCGCGCGATCCAGCTGTTTGCCGAGCTGCTGCAGAAAGAATTCCACCTGAGCGAGGCGTTTCTCGGGCACATCGGTGGCGATGACTTCTTCGCCGGCTTTATGGTCGATGACGTCGAGGCCATTCGCCCCCGTCTCGTTCGTGTGGTGGAGCGGTTTTCCCGCGAAGCCGAAAGCTTCTACGACGCCAAGACACGCGACCGTGGCCATGTGGTCGCGCGCGGACGTGACGGAATGCGCCGGCGGTTCGGACTCTTGGGCTGTCGTGTCGGAATCGTGGTGCTGCCAGCCGGCCGGTCGCCGATTTCCATCGACCGGATAAAGATCGAGGTCGCTCGTCTGAAGCAGCACGCTCGCGATAGCGAGCACGGATTGGCCGAGGTCCAGCTACTCTGAACCGCTCAGCGGCGACCCGCGAAGAACCGCTTCAGCATCGCCGACGCCGCCGTTTCCTCGACCCCGCCGACCACCTCCGGCCGGTGATGGCAGGTTGTCCGGCTGAACACCCGGGCGCCATGTTCGACCCCGCCACCCTTTGGATCGTAGGCGCCAAACACCAGCCGTCGGATGCGGGCGTGCGCCATCGCCTGGGCACACATCGCGCACGGCTCCAACGTGACGTAGAGATCACAGCCGTCCAGCCGGGGCGTTCCCTTGGCTTGAGCCGCCGCGCGCAACGCGAGGATTTCCGCATGCCCCGACGGATCGAGATCGGTCTCGACCCGGTTACCGGCAACCGCCAGTACACGGCCGGTCTCGGCATCAAGGACCACGGCGCCAACCGGAACCTCGCCCATCCCGGCGGCGTGCCGTGCCGCCTCCAGCGCCTGTGCCATGGGACCCGTTTTCGTCATGGTTCCGGACATACGATGGTTGGTGAGCGCTGTCACGGTCCGAGGCGATCACCGCTGTTATTGCCAGTCCGTGTCCGGCGGGCTACACGGCTGCGTTATGACCGATCAACCACCCACGGTACCGGCGGCTAAGACCGGCCCGTCTCGTCCCAAACCGCAACGCGCCTCGGCCGAGTTGGCATCGCTTTTCGACAGCCACCGCGGGGCGGAAAGGATTGCCAAGCGTCTGGCCCGCGCCGGGTTGTGCTCACGCCGGGAGGCCGAGCGCTGGATCGCCGATGGCCGGGTGGCGGTCGATGACGCCGTGCTGGATAGCCCGGCCGTCACGGTCGACGAGAACAGCCGCATTGTGGTCGACGGACAGCCGATCCCAGTGATCGAGCCGCCCCGTCTGTGGCGGTTCCACAAGCCGCGCGGCACCGTGACCACCACCCGCGATCCGGAAGGGCGGCCGACGGTGTTCGCCCGCCTGCCTGCCGATCTGCCGCGAGTGATGACGGTGGGCCGCTTGGATTTCGACTCCGAAGGCCTGCTATTGTTGACCAATGACGGTGCACTGGCCCGTCATCTGGAACTGCCGAGTACCGGATGGCTTCGCCGTTATCGGGCGCGCGTATACGGCACCCTGAACGACAAGGCACTGGCCGGTCTCAAGCGCGGTGTCACGGTCGACGGGATCGACTATGGCCCGATCGAGGTCACGGTCGATCGTCTTGGCAAGAATTCCTGGCTTACCATCGGGTTGCGCGAGGGTAAGAACCGGGAGGTCCGCCGGGTGATGGAGCATTTGGGCTTGACCGTCAGCCGGTTGATTCGGATCAGCTATGGCCCGTTCCAGCTCGGCGACGTCGCCGAGGCTGGGGTCGAAGAGATCAAAACCCGGGTGTTGAAGGATCAACTCGGCATCGCCACCCTGGACGACAGTGGTCACGCCAAGGCCAAGGCACGCCTCAGCCGGCCGCCGCCGCCCGGTCGGGGAAGCAAGGGCGGCAAGGACAAGCCAGGCAAGCGCGCCACCTTGAGCCTGAAGCCAAGCCCCGGAGGTCAACGTGCGGATCGTCGCCGGAAAACACCGGGGCGCTAGGCTCGTCGCGCCGGAGGGGTTGGATGTGCGGCCGACCTCGGACCGCGCGCGCGAGGCGTTGTTCTCGATGCTGACCTCGGGCCGTTTCGGCGAGGTACTGCGCGGCCATTTGGTGCTCGATCTGTTCGCCGGCACCGGTGCGCTGGGCTTGGAGGCGCTGTCGCGCGGCGCCGAACACGTGGTTCTGGTCGAGAACGATCGCCGCGCGGTCGCCGCCATCCGCGCGAACATCGCCAAACTGCGGGCGGGCGGACACGCGATGGTGCGTGACGCCGACGCCGTAAGTTTCAACGAACGTGCCGTGAGTCCGGCCGGCCTCGTGCTGATGGACCCGCCCTATGGCTCCGGTCTGTGGTCGCCGGCGTTGCAGGCGGTCGAGCGCGGCGGCTGGATCGACGCCGACACGATTATCGCGATCGAGGTCGCGAGATCCGAGCCGCTGGAGCCGCCGGATGGGTACCAGGTTCTGGACGACCGCCGATATGGTGCCGCGCGGCTGGTGCTGTTGCGGCACGGATGATCCGTCGCTCACCGTCGCCCGAACAGCTTCTCGATATCGGCCAGCTTCAACTCCACATAGGTCGGCCGGCCATGGTTGCACTGCCCGGAATGGGGGGTGACCTCCATCTGGCGCAGCAGGGCGTTCATCTCCTCGGCGTTCAACCGCCGGCCGGACCGGACCGAGCCATGGCACGCCATGGTGCCGCAGACATCGGCCAGGCGGTCTTCCAGGGCCAGTGCCTCGTCGGTTTCCGCCAAATCCTCGGCCAGATCGCGGATCAGCCCCGCCACGTCGGTCTGGCCCAGCAGGGCCGGCACCGCCCGCACCACCACCGCCCCCGGCCCGAACCCCTCGATAACCAAACCGAGCTTGCCGAATTCATCGGCACGCTTGATCAGGCGATCGACCGAGGCCTCATCCAACTCCACCACCTCCGGCAACAGCAGCGCTTGGCTCGGGATATCGCCCTCGGCCAACGCCGCCTTCATCCGCTCGTAGACCAGGCGTTCGTGGGCGGCGTGCTGGTCGACGATCACCATGCCATCGGCGGTCTGCGCGACGATGTAGTTGGCGTGCAGCTGCGCCCGCGCGGCTCCCAAGGGGTGCGCCTCGTGATTGCCCGCGGCACTTGGGTCCGCCTCGACTCGGGCGTTTGGCGCGGCCTGGAAATCCAGGGCGTAGGCGGTCGATCCAGCCGCCCCGCCCGGCGCTTGCCAGGCCGCCTGCGCCTCGGCGAGGCCGGGTGTGGGATACGTCGCATGCTGTCCCGGCCAGCTCGACCAACCGCCGCCGCCACGAGGCAGCACCGACGATGTTCCTTCCGGCCGGAACGCGCCGAGGGTCGCGGTACCGACCGAGGTCGAAGCCCGGTGACCGGCTTCGGCCAGCGCGTGCTTCAGGGCGCCGACGATCAACCCACGCACCAGCCCGGGGTCACGGAACCGCACCTCGGTCTTGGCGGGATGCACGTTGACGTCAACCTCCTCGCCCGGCAACTCCAGGAACAACGCCACCAGCGGGTGCCGGTCGGAGGCGACGAAATCCATGTAGGCGCCGCGCACCGCCCCCAGCAGCAGACGGTCCCGCACCGGCCGGTCGTTCACGAACAGGAACTGCTGGGCGTTGGTTCGACGGTGCAAAGTCGGCAGGCCGGCGAAGCCGCTCAGCCGGTAGCCCACCCGCTCGGCGTCGATCGCCAGGGCGTTGTCCTCGAACTCCCGGCCCAGGATGGCGCCGAGGCGGCCAAGTCGGGCGCGTAGCAGATCGCCCCGGCCACCGGCAAGGTCCAGCAGGGTGCGGCTGCCGTCGGTGACCGAGAACCCGACCTCGGGATGCGCCATGGCCAGCCGTTGAACGATCTCCACCGCGTGACCCTGTTCGGTGCGTGGCGCCTTGAGGAACTTGAGCCGGGCCGGGGTGGCGTAGAACAGATCACGCACCTCGATCCGAGTACCGCCGCCGAGAGCCGCCGGCTCCGGCCCGTCGATCCGTCCACCCTCGACTCGGATGCGCCACGCCGTCTCGGCGTCGGCGGTGCGGCTGGTGATCATCAGCCGGCTGACGGCGCCGATCGACGGCAACGCCTCACCGCGAAAACCCAAGGTGGTGATGTGGGTCAGATCATCGTCCGGCAGCTTGGAGGTGGCGTGCCGCTCGATCGCCAGGGCAATGCCGTCCGGCGTCATGCCATGGCCGTCGTCCGTTACCTGGATCAGCGTGCGCCCACCGTCGCGCAGCACCACGTCGACCCGTCGGGCGCCGGCATCGAGCGCGTTCTCCACCAACTCCTTGAGCGCGCTGGCCGGCCGCTCGACCACCTCACCGGCGGCGATCCGGTTGACCAAGGTTTCCGGCAGCCGCCGGATCACGCCCACGGCACCCGTCATCGGCCCGCCTCACGCAGATACCGCCGAGCCAAGATCTTACCGTCCTCGACCGCTGGTTGGCCAAACGGATTCACGCCGAGAAGACGGGCCGCGATAATGGTTTCCAGGATGAAATGCATCATCAGCGCGCCCATAACCTCCTCGTTCAGTGTCTCGAAGGTGATCCGGCGCACCGGGCGCCCCCGCGCGACGAGGGTATCCGCCGTCGCCCTTTGCGACGCGGCCAACAGATCGCCCATGGCGCGGTCCATCAGATAGTCCAGCCCGGCCGCCGCCTTGCCCGCCACCGCCGGTCGGGCGAGCGGGCCACGGCCGGTCGGGTTGCTGAGGATCAAGGTGAACAGTTTGTCGCCTGGGCCGTCGAGGTAGAGCTGCAACTGGCTGTGCTGGTCGACCGTGCCCAGCGCATTGATCGGCGTGGTGCCGTGCCCGCCCTTGCCCAGGCTTTCGGCCCAAAGCTGACGGTACCAGAAGGCGAACCGGTCCAGCCGATCGAGATAAGGCATCAGCACCGCCTGGCTCACCCCCCGCGTTTGCGCCAAGCCGACATTGACCGCCGCGCCAACCGCCGGTGGCGCTTCGGCCGGATTGCCGGCGGCGAGGGTCGTATCCAACACCGCGGCGGCCCCTCGTCGCACCGCTTCAACGTCAACCCCGGCGATCTCGGCCGGCAGCAGGCCGGTTACCGACAACGCGGAATACCGGCCATCAATATTGGGGTCGTGATCCAGACAGAACAGCCCGAACTCGGCCGCGATCGCCCGCAACGGGCTATCGGCGACCTCGGCGATCACGGTCAGTCGCGTGCTCAGGTTCTCGCGCCCCAGACGCTCAACCAGCTTATCGATTACCACCAAGGTCTGCATCACGGTCTCGGCCGTGCCGCCGGATTTCGAGATCGTGATGAAGCCGACCCGCGCGATATCAACCTCGGCGAACAACGCATCGAAGGTCCAGGGATCGACATTGTCGAGGAAGCGAACCCGAGGAGAGCCGTTCGATCGACCGAACGTTGAATCGACCAACCGGCACAGCGTGGCTCCACCCAGGGATGACCCGCCCGTGCCGAGGACCACCACTTGGTCGTACAGCCGGCGGTAGCGTTCAACGATCGGCGCCCAGGCCATCATGTCGTCGCGCCGGGCCGGCAGCGCCAATAACGGTACACCACCCCGCCGATCGGCCGCCAGACCGGCCAACGCCGCCGCCGCCGCGCCCAACAACCGGTCATAGGCGACCCGATCCAAGCCGTGCGCGCCGCCAACGCACGCGGAGACGTCCTGGGTGATCGGTAGTTCGTTCAACATACGGTGTCTCCCTGGCCGAGACATTAGCCGATGTTGTAGGAGGTCGTCATCCGCCTTGGGCGATGCCGTCGAGCGCCGGTGTCGGGCGCGTGGCAACCACACCCTCTGGCTGACCCACCACCACGATCGACAACGCATCCGCACGGTATAGCCGCTTGGCCACCCGTTTGGCATCGTCCAGCGTTATCGCCTCGTACAGCGCTCGGCGTTGCTCCAGATAGCTCGCCGGCAGATCATTCTCCTGCAACGCCATGAGAACGTTCGCCACCCCGCCCGAACCGGTAAGTTGCAGCGGGAAAGACCCCAGCAGAAAGGTGCGCGCGTCCGCCAGCTCGTCGGCCGTCGGTCCCTCCTCGGCCATGCGCCGCCATTCCTGGCGCACCAGATCGACCGACAGACCGACCCGGGCGTTCTCCGTCGCCAGCCCTCCCATGGTCAGCGGCGCATGATCGAGCGGCAGGAGATAGGCGTAGACGCCGTAGACCAACCCTCGTTTCTCGCGAATCTCGGTGGTCAGGCGTGAGCCGAAACCCCCGGCCATGACCTCGTTCAAGAGGCTGGCGGCGTACCAGTCGGGATCGGCCCGGTCGATGCCGCCATGACCAAACACCACGACCGATTGCGGCACCTCCGCTTCGATCACCAGAGTCTCGCCCGCCAGCGCCGGGGCGACATCGGCCGTCATTTCCAGTGACCCGACCGCCGGCAGGGCGCCAAAGGTTCGGTCCAGCGCCCGGCCCAAGGTGTCGGCGTCGATGTCGCCAACGGCCGACACCACCAGCCCGTCCCGCGTCAATCCGCCGACGACGAACGCGCGCAGGTCCTCGACCGTCACCGCCGCCACGCTCGCGAGCGTGCCGTCACCGGATCGGCCATAGGGATGGTCAGGGAAGTTCGCCGCCCACCATGCCCGCGATGCCTTGGTGCGGGGCTGGGTCAAATCCCGGCGCAACGACGCCAGGATCTGGGCGCGAATACGTTCAACCGGTTCGGCATCGAAGCGTGGTTCGGTCAACGCCAAGCGCAGCAGGCGCAGCGCCTCCTCCCGGGTTTCGGTCAACGTGACCATCTGGCCGGAAAACCGGTCGATGCGGGAATTGAAGCGCAGGGTGATCGACTGGTCCGTCAGGGTTTTCTGAAACGCGGTCGAATCAAGCTCACCCGCCCCTTCGTCGAGCAGCCCCGCGACCAGACGGGCGCGCCCCTCCTTGCCAATCGGATCGGCTGATTCCCCGCCCCGGAAGGAAAACCGCAGGGTCAGGATCGGGTTCGTGTGATCCTCGACCAGCCAGGCGCGAATGCCGCCGGGGCTGGTAACCTGTTGGATGTCCAATGCCCGCGCCGCCGGCGCCGCAAGCCAGAGGCCCAGCAACAGCAGCAGCGAGAGAACACGGGGTGCCAGACGGCTCATGCGGTCCTCCTCAGCTTGACGGCTCGGGGATCAGCACCCCGGTTGTGGTGTGCGCGGGGACGAACACGACGGCCGCCGCCGCCGCCACCCGATCGGCGGTCACGGTGGCGATGCGATCGGGCCACTCCTCCACATCCTCGATCGACCCGCCGGCGGCGAGCGCCCCGCCGAACATCCGGGCCGGCGCCAGGGAATCGTCCCGGGCGAAAATAGCTCCGCGCCGTAACCGGATCACGGCGGAGGCTACTTCCTCCTCGGTCACGCCATCATGCAGGATTGCTCGGACTTCGGCCTCGATTGCCGCTTCCAGCGTCGCGATCTCGACACCAGGGCGAGGACTGGCATAGACGCCAAAGGTTTGCGGACCGAGACCGCTCGGCGAATACCAAGCACCCGCCGACACCGCCAAACCCTTCTCGACGACCAGGTGGCGATAGAGCCGGCTGGTGGCCCCGCCGCCCAGAATCTCCGCCAAAACCTCCATGGGCTCGGCATGCGTCGCGTCACCCCAGTTGCGCCCCGGGGCAAGCCAGCGCCGCGACCAGCTCGGCTGGCCGGCACGCGGGCTGGTCATCTCGATACGTCGAGCGGCACGATGCGGCGGCTCGCCGCCACGCAAGGCGGCCCGATCGGGCACCGGGCGCGCCGGGATCAAGCCGTAAGTGTCTTCCGCCAAGCGGCGCACCTCCTCGGCCGTGACATCCCCGGCAACCACCAGGACGGCGTTGTTCGGCGCGTACCACGTCGCATAGAAGGCAAGCGCGTCCGCATGCGTCAGACCACGGATTTCAGTCTCCCAGCCAATCACCGGAATACGGTAGGGATAGGCGAGATAGGTCGCGGCTTCTACTTGCTCGGACAGCTGCGAGCTAGGGTCGTTGTCGACCCGCGAGCGGCGCTCCTCCAAGACCACGTCGCGCTCGGCGTCCACATCCTTGGCCACGATGGACAGATTGGCCATCCGGTCGGCCTCCAACGCCATCATCCGGCCGAGGTGCTCGCGCGCGACGTTCTGATAGTAGCCGGTGTAGTCGTAGCTGGTGAAGGCGTTCTCCTGGCCGCCGACGCGGTTGATGATGGCCGAGAACTCGCCGGCCGCCCGCGTCGTCGTACCCTTGAACATCAGGTGTTCGAGGAAGTGCGCGATCCCGGACTTGCCGATCGGATCGTCGGCGGCGCCGACCTTGTACCAGAGCATGTGGCTGACCACCGGCACCCGGTGATTTTCAATCACCACCACCTGAAGGCCGTTGTCGAGTGTGAAGCTGACGGGCTCGAAGATCGCGGCCCGCGCGCCGCTCACCGCCATCCCGAACAAGACGAGGATGACGAGGGCGGACGACAGGGTACTCATTGGACGTGGCAAGCGGGACACGGATCGCCTCCTGCTGGGATCAGCGGTCAACATTGAACTCAAATCACGGCACGAGCGAGGCAACACAGCGCCAACAACGACCTTCGCGCGGCTCAGAACAGTCCTTGGAAGATGCTGCCGCGCTTGCGCTCAATCGTCGGGCTCTCACCCTCGGTCACCGGCTTGCCCAGTGCGGAATTCTCGCGCAGGCGCCGCTGCTCCTCGGTCGCGTTCAACAACACGCCCCGCTCGGGATCGTCACGCCAGAACAGCAGTTTATCGATCGGATACTGCTCACCATAGACGAAGGTGGCGGTCTCGGCGTTGACGATCTGCCGGATGTTCGGATCCGCCTTATCCACGCCGAGCTGCTGGCGCAACCGCGCCTCGCCGGCCGAGTTCACGGTAACCGCCGCCACTGCCGCCGCGGCGACCGCCGGACCCGTCGTGGAGCTTGACGCGGTGCTCGGCACCGGTCGGCCAAGAATTCGAGCCGCCGCCTGTTCACTCGTCGATTGCTCCTGCGGACGCACGGCCCCCGGAACCGGTGGCCGAAGGTCGTAATTCGGCGGTAGGGCCAGCGGCGCGCGGGCCACGACCTGGAACTCGTCCGGTGATTCCTTTTCATAACCAAGCGCCGATCGAAACTGGCTGCATCCGCCAAGCAGAAGCGCGATCCCGATTAGCACGAGCCCCGCCGGCACTCCCGCGAGTTTCCGTTCACTCGTCATCGTCGGTCTTTCCTCCCTCGGTCTCCCGCGCGCCGGTCTGAGAGCTTGACCCTACGCCGATCGCGTCGAGCAACAACAGCCCAACCCCTAAAGTAATCGCTGCGTCGGCGATGTTGAAGGCCGGCCAGTGCAGATCGCCCCAATGGGCGTCGATAAAGTCGACCACGGCACCGAAACGGATGCGGTCGACCACATTACCGATCGCCCCGCCGATGACAGCACCCAATCCGTAGATCAACCCCAGGCCGCTCGCGCGCGCGAGCCACACCACCAGAACCGCGGTCACCACCAGCGCGAAGCCCGAGAGCAACCACGGCGTCCATGGGCTGTCGCTTGCCAACAACCCAAAGCTGACCCCCCGGTTCCAAACCGGCGTGATGTTCAGAACCGACAGCACCTCGATCCGCCGGGGCGGGTCGAACACGGCCTCCAGCGCCCAAAGCTTGGCCGCCTGATCGGCCGCCACGACAATCGCCGCCAGCAGCAGCCCGCGCGTGAGCGTCGTCCGCGATGACTCCTGCACGGTTGGCACGGTCACTCGGCGGCGCGAACGGTCGAGGCGATAGCGTCCTCGCAACGGCCGCAGATCGGCTCACCGGTCTTTCCTTTGGCGGCGTCGACCTCGGGCAAAATCCTCCAGCAGCGTTCGCATTTGCCACCGTCGGCCAATGTTGGTGCCACCCCCACCCCCGGCACCTCGTCCAGGGTATAGGCGCCATCGGGGGCTCGCTCGGCGGTGAGTGTCGCGCCGGAGGTGATGAAGATCTCGGCCGGGTCCAGGCCGTCGAACGCCGCCATCTGTTCGGCCGTAACGTGGACCATCGGCGCCGCCTGCAACGACGCGCCGATGCGTTTTTCCGCCCGCTCCAGCTCCAGCGCGCCGGTGACCACCCGCCGGACCGCGCGGATGGTCGTCCATTTCGCCGCCAAGGCCTCGTCGCGCCAAGATGCCGGCACCGTGGGGTATTCTCGTAAGTGGATGGAATCCGCCGCGCCGTCGTGCCGCGCCCGCCACGCCTCCTCCGCCGTGAAACATAGGATCGGGGCAAGCCACGCGGTCAGACATTCGAACAGATGCGCCATCACTGTGCGGACGGCGCGTCGTTCGTCGCAATCGGGCCGGTCGCAATAGAGCCGATCCTTGCGCACGTCGAAGTAGAGCGCCGAGAGATCGATGGCGCAGAACTGGTGCAGCTGGGTAAAGATCGAGTGGAAATCGAAATCGTCGGTGCCGCGCCGCACCACCGCGTCGAGTTCGGCCAGACGGTGCAGCACCCAGCGGTCCAACTCCGGCATCCGCTCGACCGGCAGACGCTCGCTCTCCGACCAACCGTCCAACGCACCAAGAACATAGCGCAACGTGTTGCGCAGGCGGCGGTAGTGGTCGACCTGGTGCTTGATGATGTCCGGGCCGATCCGCAAATCCTCGGAGAAGTCGGAGCTGACCACCCAAAGCCGCAGGATGTCGGCGCCGAACTGATCCATGATTTTCTGCGGCGCCGTGACGTTGCCGAGCGATTTCGACATCTTGCGACCGTCCTGGTCGAGCACGAAGCCATGGGTCAGCACCGCCTCGAACGGCGCCCGCCCGCGGGTACCGCAGCCGACCAGCAGCGAGGAATTGAACCAACCGCGATGCTGGTCCGACCCTTCGAGGTAGAGCGCGGCCGGCCAAGTCAGCTCCGGGTTGTTCTCCAGCACGAAGGTGTGGGTCGAGCCGCTGTCGAACCACACATCGGCGATGTCGGTGACCTGCTCGTAATCGGCGGCGTTGTAATCGTCGCCGAGGAACCGCGCTGGGTCGCTGGCGAACCAGGCATCCGCTCCCTCGGCCTCGAACGCGGTGGCCACCCGGTCGATCACCGCCTGATCGCGCAGCGGCTCACCGGTCTTCTTGTCGACGAACACCGGGATCGGCACACCCCAAGCGCGCTGTCGGCTGATGCACCAGTCCGGTTTGCTTTCGATCATCCCACGCAAACGGGTCTTGCCGGCGCCGGGGACGAACCGGGTGTCATCGATCGCCGCCAACGCCTTGGCCCGCAGTTCGGTTTTCTCCATCGAGATGAACCACTGGGCGGTGTTGCGGAAGATCAACGGCGCCTTCGAGCGCCAGGAGTGCGGATAGGAGTGCTTCAGCTTGCCGCGTGCCACCAAGCCACCGTGATCGCGGATGATCGCGGCGATCCGCATGTTGTCGTCGAGCACGCTCATACCGGCGAACAGCGGCACGTGGTCGTAGAACACGCCGTCGTCGGCAACGGTCTGCGGTACGTCCAGCCCGTTAACCCGACCCAGCACGAAGTCGTCGGCGCCATGGCCCGGGGCGATATGCACGAAGCCCGTGCCCTGGTCATCGGTGGCGAACTCGGCCGACAGCGCCGGCACATCGTAGTCGTAGCCGTGGCCACGCAGCGGATGGGCACAGATCGTCCCGGCGATGTCCGACCCCTTGAGCCGGGCGATCTCGACCGTTTCCTCGATCTTGGCTTGAACCTTGAAATCCTCCAGCAGCGAGACCGCGCAGACCAGCTTCTCGCCGACCTTGGCGAGGCTGTTCTCGGCCACCGCCGCCACCTCGACGACCGCGTAGTCAATGTCGTCGCCATAGGCCACCGCGCGGTTGCCCGGCATGGTCCAAGGGGTGGTGGTCCAGATCACGATGGCCGCGCCGGCGAGCGCCGGATGTCCCGGCGTCACCACCGGAAAGCGCACATGGATCGTGGTCGAGGTGTGCTCGTGATACTCGATCTCGGCGTCGGCCAGCGCGGTCTTCTCGACCACCGACCACATGACCGGCCTGGCGCCCTTGTACAGGCTGCCGTCCATCAGGAATTTGCCGATCTCGCGGGCGATCTGCGCCTCGGCGGCGAAGGTCATGGTGGTGTAATAGTTCTCCCAGTCCCCGGTCACGCCGAGACGCTTGAATTCCTCGCGTTGGGTGTCGATCCACTTGTCGGCGAACTCACGGCACTCGCGGCGGAACTCGACCACCGGCACCGCGTCCTTGTCCTTGCCCTTGGCCCGGTAATCCTCCTCGATCTTCCATTCGATCGGCAGACCATGACAGTCCCAGCCGGGAACGTAGTGGATACGCTTGCCCGCCATGTGCTGGCTGCGGTTGACCACGTCCTTGAGGATCTTGTTGAGCGCGTGGCCGATGTGCAGATGGCCGTTCGCATAGGGCGGGCCGTCATGCAGGATGAACGGCTCGGCGCCGACGCGCGCGTCTTGGATACGGCGGTCCAAGCCAATCTCTTGCCACCACGCCAGAATCTCCGGCTCGCGCTTCGGCAAGCCGGCGCGCATGGGGAAATCGGTCTTCGGCAGGAACACCGTGTCTTTGTAATCGGTCATCGTCATCCTTCCGGGACATCCGCCCGGTGGCGGGGCGTCGTTTCCGCTCAGCTCCCAAGCAGTTCGCGCGCTCGCGCCGCGTCGGCGGCGATTTGCGCGGTCAAGGCGTCGAGGCCATCAAATTTCCGCTCCGGTCGGATAAAGTCAATCAGCCGCACACGCAAGCGTCGACCGTACAAATCCAGGTCACGGTCGAATATGTGTACTTCAAGCAGAATGCCCCGGTCGTTGACCGTCGGTCGCTGGCCGAGGTTGGCGACCCCCGTCATCCAGCTGCCGGCTCCCTCGCCCTCGTCCAGTCGCGCCCGCACCGCATAGACGCCAAGCCGTGGGCACACCAGCGGGCCCAGCCGCAGGTTGGCGGTGGGAAAACCGATGGTGCGGCCGCGCCGATCCCCTTCCTCGACGATCCCCTCGACCTCCCACGGCGCGCCCAACAGCGAGGCGGCGCCGCGCGGATCGCCCTCCGACAGGCATTGCCGGATGCGCGAGGAAGAATAGACCGCGCCGTCGCTTTCATGCACGGCCGACACCTTGGTGGCGCCGAAGCCGAGATGGCCGGCCCGTTCGACCAGCATGTCCGGCGTGCCGCGCCGACGATGGCCGAAATTGAAGTCGTACCCGATCACCACGTGGCGCGCACCGATGGTCCGGTGCAGGACGTCCTCGATAAACGCGTCGGCGCTGATCTCGGCGAACGCCCGGTCGAAGCGCAGCTCGAACATCAGATCGACTCCCAGCTCCTCCAGCTTGGTGGCGCGGACCGTGGCGGTGGTCAGCCGGAACGGCTCGATGGTCGGCTGGAAGAACAATCGGGGATGCGGCTCGAAGGTCAGCACCGCCAGCTTGGCGTGGAGATCGCCGGCGATGCGCGCCGCTTCGCCAATCACCGCCCGATGGCCGAGATGCACGCCGTCGAAATTACCGATCGCCACCACGGCACCCTGGTGACGCGGTTCGACCGCCTGCAGCGATCGGACGATCTCCATGGGCTTAGGCCGCCGCCCGCGCCCGCGTCGGCACGAAGATCAAGGCGTCGCCGTCGACCACCACCGTTCGGTCGACCCGGCAGCGGGATTTGAAGCTCACCCGCTTCTTCTCGATGTTGATGTCGGTGACCTCGACCGAGGTGACCACCGTGTCGCCGATCCGCACCGGCGCCAGGAAACGCAGGTTCTGCGAGATGTAGACCGAGCCCTTGCCGGGCATGATGGTGCCGAACACCTTGGAGATGAACGAGGCCGACAGGATGCCGTGGGCGATCCGGCCCTTGAACATCGTGGTTTGGGCGTAGTCCTCGTCGAGATGCAGCGGGTTGTAATCACCGGAAACATCGGCGAAGGATTCGATCATGTCCTCGGTCACCGCCCGCTCGTAATCGGCCATCATGCCGACCGCGAGGTCCTCAAGATAGTATTGTCCGACCGTCGTCATTCACGTCTCCCGCTCGATCCACCGTCCTGCAAATCCAGGGGCCGCTCTCATGGAGCAAACCATTGTGCACTGCAACATAATACGGCGGCGCGGATGATACAATCCCGCCCCGAACCGAGCAAGCGAACCGCCCGCGATCGTCTCGTGCCGACTTGGACTGGACATCGCCGCCCGGGCGCCGCACCGTCGACCGTCACCTGACCGTACTCGGACGCCATGGCCGACGCTCCTCTGCATGATCTGGACACTGTCGACAGCACCAACACCCTGGCTAAGCGCCTGGCTGGTAACGGGACGCCGGACGGCACTGTCGTCTCGGCCCGGATTCAGACGGCGGGGCGGGGTCGGCACGCGCGCCGCTGGGACAGTCCGGCCGGCAACCTGCATTGGTCGATGGTGGTACGGCCGCGGGATGACGACCCACCGGTTTGGAGCCTGTCAATGGTGGCGGCGCTGGCGCTGCACGAACTGGTATCGCGACACGCGACGGCCCCCGAATCGGTAAAAATCAAGTGGCCAAATGACGTGCTGGTCGACGGCGCCAAGATCGCCGGCATCCTGTTGGAGAGCGGTGACGGGCCGGAATCAGGGGTCGGCTGGGTGGTGGTCGGCATCGGTTTGAACATCACCACTCCGCCGGCCGGCGATCTGCCCTACCCCACCACCCATCTAAACGCGATCGCCCGGCAGCCAACCGATCGGGACACCGTGCTGCCGGAACTGACCACGGCGTTCCGCACCGCCCGCGCCGCCTGGCGCCGGGATGGGCTGCGCGGCACCCGTGAAGCGATGGCCACGCTGTTGGCCGGGCTCGGCGGCTCGGTGACGATCCGCGTCTCCGACCGCCCCGACGGTACGATCCGAGGCACCTTCGTCGGACTCGATCCGAACGGCCATGCCCTTGTCGACACGGCTGACGGAACGCGGCGGCGGATCTCGGCCGGTGACGTGCTGCTTGGCGCCCCAAACGCCGCATCCACGTTCCCGGTCGGATAGGCTATCGTCCGGACGGACGGGCAAAAACGAGGGGCAGAAGCATGACCGAGCAGGGCAACACGATCGAGGCGGCGGACATCTTGTTGGACCATCGGCGTCGGGGCGCGACGTTGAACGCGCTGCCCGGGCACGCGCGGCCGCGTGGCCTTGATGATGCCTACGCCATCCAGGACGCGGTGATCGCCAAACGCTGCCAAGAAAGCGGCACCCATCCCATCGGCTACAAGATCGGCGCCACCAATCAGGGTGCGCGCACGCTGCTGAGGGTCGACGGCCCATTCTTTGGCATCCTGCTGTCGTCGATGACCAGCGAGTCGCCCGCCAAGCTGTCACGCGACGGCTGGTTCCTACGTGTCGTCGAGCCGGAGATCGCGCTGTTGATCGGTGACGATCTCGATCCGGCCAAGGCGCCGTTCGACGCCGACGCGGTGCGGGCCGTGACCCGGGCGGTACTGCCGGCCATCGAAATCGTCGACACACCGTTCGAGCCGTGGACCGAGGCGGGTGGGCCGTCGTTGATTGCCGACGATGGCGCCCATGGCCATTGGATCAAGGGTGCGGCCATCGCGGATTTCAACACGCTGGACCTGCTCGGCTTGCCGGTACGACTGACGGCGAAGGGCGAGACCGTGCGCGAGGGCTCCGGCGCCAACGTCGAGGGCGGACCGTTCGCGGCGGCGGCGTGGCTCGCCAACGCCTTGGCCGAACGCGGCCGGGCGCTCAAGGCCGGTGATTACGTCACCACCGGCACCACCACCGCGCCGTATCAGGCGGCGGCGGGCGAGGCGGTGACCGCCGATTTCGGGCTCCTTGGGCGTGTCGAGGTACGGTTCGATTGACCCGCGCTCGACCGGCTATTAATCCGGAGACCGTTGGGAAGACGCCAACGTACGAGGAGTACCTGTGAATTATTGGTTCGATCTCGATCGGCTGATCACACTCGCTCACGCCGAACGAGCGGGCTTCGCCTCTGCCCAGCCGTTTCCCCATGTCGTGCTGCGGAACTTCCTGGCCGCCGAGAAGGTCGATGCGATCCTCGACCACTTCCCGCCACCCGAGTCGCCCTACTGGCATCGCAAGGACACACCGGACACCAAGAAGCTGGACACCACGCCGGATTACAGCGTCGAGTTGCGCATGCCGCCGGTCATCCGGGAGGCGATGTGGCAACTCAACTCCATGATGTTCTTGTGTTTCTTACAAGAGCTGACGGGAATCAAAGGGTTGCTGGGCGACCCTTGGCTGTATGGTGGCGGTGTCCATCAGATCCTGCCGGGCGGTCTGTTGAAGGTTCACGCCGATTTCAACATCCATGAATACACCGCCCTGCAACGCCGGTTGAACGTGCTGATTTATCTGAACAAGGATTGGCGCGCGGCGTGGGGCGGCGATCTGGAGCTATGGAACCGTGACATGAGCCGGTGCGCGCGCCGGGTAAAGCCGGACGCCGGTACCTGCGTGATCTTCGAGACCACCTCGACCTCGTACCATGGCCACCCCGAGCCGCTGGCCTGTCCCGAGGGGGTCACCCGCAAGTCGATCGCGCTGTATTACTACACGGTGCACCCGGACTTCGATCCACGCCCGGTGCGGCACAACACCTTGTTCCAGCGCCGCCCCGGCGAGGTCTACTGATTATTTTATAGTCCTATGCAGCCGGCGTGATCGGGTCGATCGGTATCTTGTTCGCTAGACCGGCCGCCTCTTCGTACAACGCGGCGGCGCTCAACAGATCGGCCTCACCCCGAGGCCTGCCGGCGATCTGCAAGCCGACCGGCAAGCCGCTCGCCGTAAACCCCGCCGGAACCGACACCGCCGGACAACTCGCGCAGGTGATGGCATAGGCCACCGTGCACCACTCGATGTAGTTCGAGAAGCTGTGCCCGCCGCAGGATTCCACGTAGCGCTGTTCGACCGGATAGGGCGGCACGATGGTCGCTGGTGACAGAAGCAGATCGTAGTCGCGGAAGAATGTCTCGACCCGCTGATAGAGCCGGCCACGCGCCAGCTCGGCCGACGCGATTTCCTCCATGGTTAGCGCCAACCCCTTCTCGATGTTCCAGATCACCTCGGGTTTCAACTGGTCGCGGTGAGTTGTCAGCAACGCCCGCTTGGCGGTGGCGAACTGCATGGCGCGCAGGGTCTGGAAGATTTCCTGCACGTCGCTGAAGTCTGGCGTCGCCTCGACAACGGCTACTCCCATATCCTCGAACCGCCGGGCGGCGGCCTCGACGATGCGCGCCACCTCGGGATCGACCGGGGTGATGCCGCCGAGGTCGATGCTGAACGCCACCTTGGCCGGCCGGCGGCGCTGGGCGACGGCGTCGACAAACGAGGTAGCCGGCTTTTCCAGGGAAATCGGGTCGACCGGATGGCGACCGGACATAGCGTCCAGCATCAACGCCACGTCGGGTACCGTCCGCGCCATCGGTCCTTCGACCGACATGGTCATGAACGGCGTGGCCGACGGGCCATGCGCCACCCGCCCCGGGCTCGGCCGGAAGCCGACAACGCCGCAGAAGCTGGCCGGGTTGCGCAAGCTGCCGCCCAAATCCGAACCCGACGCCAGCCATGCCATGCCGGTCGCCAATGCCACCGCCGAGCCGCCGGACGAACCGGCGCAGCTCTTGGTCGTATCCCAAGGGTTGAGGGTACGGCCGAATACCTCGTTGAAAGTGTTGGCGCCGGCGCCGAATTCCGGGGTGTTGGACTTGGCGTAGATTAGGCCGCCTGCCTGCTCCAGCATCTCGACGGTCACGTCGGAGCGCTCCGGCACATGGTCGGCGAAGATCGGCGAGCCCTGGGTCGAGCGCACGCCGGCCACGTCCAGCAAATCCTTGATCGCCACCGGCATGCCCGCCAGCACCCCACGTTCCGTCGGCGGTTTATCCGTAAGCGCCTTGGCCCGGTCATGCGCCCGCTCGAAACACAGGGTCGGCAGCGCATTGACCGCCCCGTCGACCTCGGCAACCCGCGCCGCCAGGGCATCAAGCAGATCGTGCGGTGTAACCTCGCCCTGGCGCAGCAGTCCAACAATCTCGGTGGCGGTCTTGGCGATCAGCTCGGATGCGGGCATGGTGTCCTCCGGTTAACGGCAGACGCCATCAGAACGTCGGCCGGCACGAAGATCAAGCAAACGCGTCTACCCGGAGACCCCACATGGCATCCATCATCGGCACCTGGCGGCTGGTTAGCACGCGCGCCTGGGATCCGGACGGCAATCCGCTGCCCGCGCCCTATGGCCCGGCGCCGATCGGCATGGTCACCTTCGCCGAGACCGGGCGCATGATCGCCGCCTTGTGCGATGGCCGGACCGGCTTGCCGGACGACGCGCCCGCGCGGGAGTACATGTCCTATATGGGGAGCTACCACTGCGACGGCGCAACGCTGTCGACCCGGGTGGACGGCACCTCCGACTCCTCGCGCCAGGGCAGCGACCAGGTGCGTGGGGTGCGCTGGGATGGCGAGCGCTTGGTCCTCACCCCGCCGCCGCGCCCAAAAGCCGGCACCACCGAGCACCGGGAGCTGACCTGGGAGCGGATCGCCTGACCAATCGGTGGCCGCCCTTGCCCACGGCCCCAATTTCGGGCGCAATGAATTCAGGCGCAATAGCGAAAAATTTCCAGGGAAGGTACAGCCATGACTGAACTTGCGGGGGTGATACCGCCGGCGACCACGCCGTTCGACGCCAACGGCGCCATCGATTACGGCGCGGCGGCGACGCAGATCGACTGGTTGATCGGCGAGGGCGCGCATGGGGTGGCCGTCGGAGGCTCTACCGGCGAGGGCCACACACTGGACGCCGAGGAAACCCGCGATCTGGTCACCGCCGCCGTCGAGGACGCCGCCGGACGGGTACCGGTGATCGCCGGCATCATCTGCGACAGCACCCGCGAGGCGGTGCGGCGGGGCAAATTACTCGCCGATGTGGACGTGGCGGCGCTTCAGGTCACGCCGGTGCACTACCTGTTCCGGCCAAGCGACGACGCGATGGTCGAGCATTTCCGCACCCTGGTCGGCGAAACCGGTCGCGACGTGATCATCTACAACGTGGTGCCATGGACCTACCTGTCGCCGGCGTTGCTGCTGCGGATCATGGACGAGGTGCCGGGGGTGATCGGCGTCAAGCAATCGGCTGGCGACCTCAAGCTGTTCGCCGACCTGATGGCCGACGCCAAGCCCGACAGCCGGATCTTCAGCGCGGTCGACGCCTTGATGTACCCGTCCTACGCCCTCGGCGCCCATGGCTCGATCGCCGCCATCCTGTCGGCCGCCCCGCGCCCTTCGGTGGCGCTGTGGGACGCGGTCAAGGCCGGCGATCACAAAACCGCCCATACGCTGCACCTCAAGCTGCTGCGGGTGTGGAACGCGATGATGCCGCACGACAACCTGCCGGCCTCGACCAAGTTCGCGCAAAGCGTCCAAGGCTGCCCCTCCGGCCTGCCGCGCCAGCCGATGACCATGCCGGACGCCGCCCATCAAGGCCGTATCAAGGCGGCGTTGCAGGGCCTGGGGCTTGGGTAAGCGTCAACCGGCGCCCGGCCGCTCGAACGGCAGCCCGACGTAGTTCTCGGCGAGTGAGGTTCGCGCCGCGTCGGAGCCGATCAGATAGGCCAGCTCCGCCAGTTGCAGCCGGCGGGTGAAACCGTCGCCTTCGTCGTAGCGGTGCAGTTGCGCCGAGAACCACCAGGAGAACCGCTGCACCTTCCACACCCGGCGCAGACAGGCCTCGGAATAGCCGTCGATGCCGGCGGTATCGGCGTTCTTGAAAAAATCAACCAGCGCCCAGGACAACAGCCGTACGTCGGCCGCCGCCAAGTTCAGCCCCTTGGCCCCGGTCGGCGGCACGATGTGGGCGGCGTCACCGGCCAGGAACAACCGGCCGTGGCGCATCGGCTCGGCCACGAAACTGCGCAGCGGTGCCACGCTTTTCTCGATCGACGGGCCGGTTGCCATGGCCTCGCCCGCGTCGGCGCCGAAACGGTTGCGCAGTTGTTCCCAAATCCGGTCGTCCGGCCAATCCTCGATCCGGGTGTCGAGCGGGCACTGGATGTAATAGCGGCTGCGGGTCGGGCTGCGCATGCTGGCCAAGGCAAAGCCGTCCGGGTGGTTGGCGTAGATCAGCTCGTGCGAGACCGGCGGTACCTCGGCGAGAATACCGAGCCAGCCGAACGGATAGACCCGCTCGTACACCCGCAGCACGTCGGCCGGAACGGTTTGCCGGCACACCCCGTGATAGCCGTCGCAGCCGGCGATCACGTCACAGACCAGCTCGTGGCTGACCCCGTCCTTGGTGTAGCGCAGGCGCGGGGTATCGCCGTCGAGGTCGAGCGGCGTGACAGCCTCGGCCTCGAAGACCAGCGGAGCACCGGCGTCGAGCCGGGCGGCGATCAGGTCCTTGGTCACCTCGGTCTGACCGTAGACCGTGACCGACTTACCGCCGGTCGGCCCCGCCAGATCAATACGGTGGCGCACGCCATCGATGGCAATGTCAAAACCGTGATGCACCAAGCCGTCCCGGGCCAGGCGCCCGCCGACCCCGGCTTCATGCAGCAGATCGACCGTTCCCTGCTCCAACACCCCGGCGCGAATCCGCCCTTCGACATGCTGGCGGCCGCGCTGCTCCAGGATCACGGTGTCGATCCCCTGGCGGTACAGCAACTGGCCAAGCAACAGGCCCGCCGGACCACCGCCAACGATTCCAACCTGGGTGCGTGTTGTCGTGCCCACTGTCAGGCTTGGCCCGCTGTCAGTCTTGGTATGGACGGTATCCTCCCGGCGGGTCGGCCGATGGTTTGCGCAAACCGCCAGCCGAACCGCCGGGTCCAGGACGGTATCAGGCGGTCATCCCTTGGGCTGCGGCACGTAACGCAGATAGGGTTTCTCGGCGCGCCAGCCGCCGGGGAACTTCTTCTTGGCGTCCTCGTCACTTACCGCCGGGACGATGATGACCTCGCCGCCCAGCTGCCAGTTCACCGGGGTCGCCACCTGATGCTTGGCGGTGAGCTGCAGGGAGTCGAGCACCCGCAGCACCTCGTCGAAGTTGCGGCCGGTGCTCATCGGGTAGACGATGATCAGCTTGATCTTCTTGTCCGGGCCGACGATGAACACGTTGCGCACCGTGGCGTTGGTGGCCGCCGTCCGCCCCTCGGAGGTTCCACCCTCGCTTGCCGGCAGCATGTTGTAGAGCTTCGAGACGGCAAGGTCGGTGTCGCCGATCATCGGGTAATTCGGCTTCGCCCCCTGGGTCTCCTCGATGTCGAGCGCCCATTTGGCGTGATTGTCGACCGGATCGACACTGAGGCCGATCACCTTGGTGTTGCGCTTGGCGAATTCCGGCGCGAGTTTGGCCATGTAGCCGAGTTCGGTGGTGCAGACCGGCGTGAAATCCTTGGGATGCGAAAACAGGATGGCCCAACCATCGCCAATCCACTCGTGAAAGCGGACCGTTCCCTCGGTGGTCTGCGCGGTGAAATCAGGGGCGGTATCGCCTAGTCGTAATGCCATAACCTCTTCTCCTGTATGTTAACCTGGCGCCCCTTGGATGGTGACGCCGCCTTGCGTGAACCCTAACGCCAGTCGATGCATCACGCACACAGGAATCCGCAACCCGCCACCATGCTTGCCACCACCGGCCCGCCAGGATATCGACGACCCGTCGTAACCGCCCATACCGGGAGATTTCCGTGACCCGTTTCACGCCCGCCGACCTGACCGAGCTGATCACCCGCGTGTTCGAAGCCAGTCAGGTGGCGCCGCATATCGCCCGCACGGTCGCCGAGGCGTTGGTTCGGGCCGAGGCCGACGGCATCTCAAGCCACGGAGTGGCCCGGGTTCCGCCCTACGCCGAGCAGGCCAAATGCGGCAAGGTCGACGGCTTCGCCGAGCCGAGCGTCGAACGCACCGCCGCCGCCGTGCTCGACGTCGACTCGCGTATCGGCTTCGCCTTCCCGGCGATCCGTCTTGGTCTCGACACCGCCGCCAAGATCGTCGGCGAGACCGGGATCGTCGCCATCGGCATCAAGCACAGCCACCATTTCGGTGTCGCCGGTCATCACGTCGAGGATGCGGCGAACAAGGGGTTGGTGGCCATCGCCTTCTCCAACACGCCCGCCGCCATCGCCCCCTGGGGCGGCAAGACGGCGTTGTACGGCACCAACCCGATCGCCTTCGCCTGTCCACGGACCGGCGGCCGGGCACCCTTGGTGATCGATCTGTCGGTGTCGACCGTCGCCCGGGGCAAGGTCGTGCTGGCGGCTAAGAGCGGCGAGGCGATTCCCGATGATTGGGCGCTCGACGCCGGGGGCCGGCCAACCACCGACGCCAAGGCGGCGCTGGCCGGATCGATGGCGCCGCTCGGCGGTACCGGCGCCGGCGCCAAGGGCGCGGCGCTTGGTCTGATGATCGAGCTGTTGTGCGGCGCGCTGACCGGCTCGAATTTCGGCTATCAAGGGTCGTCCTTCTTCGAGCCGACCGGCGCGCCGCCCTCGATCGGCCATCTAATCCTGGTGATGGACCCGCGCGCCTTTGGTGGCGGTACCGGCTTCACCGCCCGGGCCGAGGAGATGTTCACGGCAATTCTCGATCAGGAGGGGACCCGCTTGCCCGGCGAGCGGCGGTTGCAGCGGCGTGCGGCCTCGATCGACGGGATCGAGATTCCGGACGCATTGGCGGTCGAGCTCACGGAACGCGCCCGAGGGTAATCACGGCAGGAGACCGAACACTATGTCCAGCGAAGACCTCGACATCCTACGTAACGAGATTACCGAAGTTCTGGCCACCTACGGTCTCGATGTGCTGGGCGCCGTCGCGATCCTCATCGCCGGCTGGATCATCGCCGGTTGGGCGCAGTCCGGTACGCGCCGTGCCCTGGGCCGGATAAAATGGATGGACGATACGCTCCGTCCGATCTTCGCCTCCGTCGTGCGCTATCTGGTGATGATCATCACGATCATCGCGGTCCTCAACCAGTTCGGCGTCGCGACCACCTCGATCATCGCCGTCCTGGGTGCCGCCGGCCTGGCGGTCGGTCTGGCGTTGCAGGGCACGTTGTCCAACGTCGCCGCCGGCGTGATGCTGTTGTTCCTGCGCCCGTTCCGGGTCGGCGACTACGTGACGGCCGCGGGTGTCGGCGGCACGGTCAAGGAAGTCGGTTTGTTCGCGACCGAGCTGGCCACCGCCGACAACATCTACATCAGCGTGCCGAATTCCTCGATCTTCGGCGGCACCATCTCGAACTTCTCGCGCCATGCCACCCGCCGGCTCGACATCGGGGTTGGTGTGTCCTACGGCGCCGATCTTGATCAAGCCTTCGAGGTCCTGCGCGGGGTGATTGCCAAGGACGGTCGGGCATTGGCCGACCCGGCGCCGGAGATCATGGTGATGGAGTTGGCCGACAGCTCGGTAAATCTCAACATGCGTTTCTGGGTGAAGACCAGCGACTACTGGTCCTGCAAATTCGCCGTCACCAAGGCCGCGAAAGAGATGCTCGGCGCCGCCGGCATCGAGATACCGTTCCCACAACGCGTGGTTCATCACCAGAAGGAGGCCGGCTGACCGTTCAGTAGGAGCGCCGTAGTTTTAACCAGTCGTGCCGATCACGGGACATCACCGTCACATCGCGGACGATGCCGTCCGACATCACCTTGAGCGGGATATCGACCCCCGCGTGGCCGAGCGCCCGTAACCGACGCCACAGGACCTCCATGGCCCGCACCGGCTCATCGGCCACACCAAGGATGATGTCGCCGACACGGATGCCGGCGGCGGCCGCCGGACCGCCTGGGGAGACCCGGCCCACCACCAAGGCGCCGTCCACCTCGTTCGGATACAGCCCGATCCAAGGGTGCGCCGGCGTGGTCGATCGGCCAAACGCCAGCAGATCGCCTAGGATCGGCGCGAGCAGATCGATCGGAACGAATAGATTGCCGGGAATACCGGCGCCATCGCCACTTACGTCGCCGATCAGCAGCGAGCCGATACCGACCAGCTGTCCTTCCGTGTCGAACAACGCCGCGCCGCCAAAATTCGGGATCGGCGGCGAGGTGTACAGCGCCGCCTCCAGCAGATACTCCCAGCCACCGGCGAACGGCCGCCGGTCAATCAGAACCGTGGGTCGGGCAAAGCCCGGCCCCGCCGCCAAAAGCGCGTGTCCAGGCGATATTGAACCGAAGGCACCCAACCGCACGGGCTGGCCGTCCACCGGACCAAGGGCACGGACCAGGCCAAACCCGGTTTCATGATCGTAGGCGACGATCTCGGCCGGGATGCGCCGGCCGGCCGCATCCTCGACCGCCACCGATTCCGCCTCCAAGATCAAATAACCGATGGTCAACACCAAGCCGGCGCCGTCGATCAGCACGCCGCCGCCACGCCGCTCGGTACCAAGAGAGCCGGCCGTGCGCGCGTCGCTTGGAATCGACGCCTGGATGCCTACGACGGCACGCAAGGGATTCGGCTCCGCCGCCCGTGGCCGATCGACAAGCCCCAGAACGAAGACGATGATAAGGATCGTAGATAGGATTCGGGCGCTCATGGCTGTCCCTTCCTTCCGATTCGCACCGTCAGGGTAGGACGACAATCCGTTGGTTTCCAGTCATCTCATAGCGAGCGTGCTTGCGGGCTGGTATCATTGGAAAAACCGCTTCAGGAGACAGCAATGGCGCGGGGACAGGACTACATTCGGGCCAAGGCTCGCGAAGCGCTCGACGCGGCGGGCGGCAATCGGCATGAGGCAAGCTTGCTTTTGCGAGTCTGGGCTGAGGCTGACGACAAGCTCTACCGGGCGCTGACGGGACCGGTTCTCAACAATCTGGCGGCGCTGGCGGTGCAACGCGCGGCGGGCGCCTCCGATGGCCGGAAAATCGGCCGACCGGCCGGTGGTCGCAGCCCGGAGACGGATCTGTTGGCGGCGATCGGATCGAAGACCGCTCCGACCATGTCCAGCAGCCGGCAGACGGTGTCACGCCCCGGAATGGGCAGCGCGCGCCACAAACAGGCGGTGACGGTATTGGCGTCGGCGTATCGTCGCCGGCCGAAAGGCAAGTAACAGGACCAGGAGCCACCGCCCGCCAATTACTTCGGCCGAGCCTTGATCATGTTTTCGTAGAGGCTGGTGATGTAGATCGGATCGGCGCCGATCTTCTGGTTGGTTCGCGAGCGATGCTCGGCCGTCTCGGACACACCGGCGGACACCATGTACGGAGTCGGCTCGTCCGACACCACCGCCAACCCGGTCTTTTCCAGATTGGCAAGGATATCCTGGCTCTGCTTGCGGAACCGCTGGAACGAGGAATCGAACGACGACGAGTCGCGCCTGTTGCTAGTGGTGGACGCACGGGACAGCGCCATCGAGAAGATATCGAGGATCAGGTTGGTATCCCGGGTTTCGATCCAGGCCTGCAGCATGGCGCCGAACACCGCACTGACATAGGCGCGCGAACCCGACCCCATAAGACCCTGTGATAACGTCTTGTCGGCCGCGGCCACCATAGGATCGGTCGGCATCTGCGGCACAATGCAGAATCCGGCGAGCTCAAGGGATTCGATCACCCCATCGGCGTTTTTGCGGTAATTCTCCCACTCGCTCTCGATCAGGAACGAGCCGAGAATATCCACCTCGTTGTTCTGCACGTTGTTGAGAAACTTGGCGAATTCCTTCGCGAAGTATTCAACGGTCGACGGTGGTTGCGGTGGCGGAGTCTGGTTTCTGCCACGCATGGCGAACATCCTTTGTTGGCGTAATCCGGGTCTCTCGCGAGCCTGACGCGAGAGACATGCCTGAAACGCTTGTACTGGATCACTCTGAATCGGCGGTTTCATCACACCGCCGGCGACCATAGCGTCCCCGGCCGCACTATAGCCGTTTGGTTCCAATTTTGAAGGGATATCGACTCGGATTTCGTTCAAATCACTCCGAGGGCCGCAATCTCAACGCGGCGCGCGTGGCCGAAGGAACCGGGGAGGCGCCGGAATGACAATCCGTTCCCCGCCTTTTTCCAACTCGCGCCAGTCGCGCGCCGTGCCCTTCAGCAACCGGGCGCGCAGTCGTTTGGCCCGTCGGGTCGCGTCGTCGCCAATCCGCGCGCGCTGCCACCCCGGCAACGCGTCGAAGGCGGCACTGGCGGTGCGCAAATCCGCCTTCCGGCCCGAACGGTAGGCGCGGACCACCTCCCGGGCGACGATGCTTGCCGGTCCAAGTTCGTTATTCACGGTTTCGGACAACACGCCAAGCGCGCGCTGATCCATGGGGTCGATCTCCACCATGCTGGTCTCGTTCATCGCTCGTGCCAGGAGAAAACAATATCTTGGCGCCAGCGGGTTGTCATGTGCCGCGGCTGTCTGACGGCCGGGCCATTTTAAAGCGCTCGTTCACCTCGTCGAACGCCTCGATCACCGCCGCCTCGACCGCCCCACCGGGGCCGGAGACATTGTTCGCCAAAACCGTGTACAGCGCGTCGATGTGCAGCGACACCACGGCGACTTGGCGTTTGTCGAGCCTGGTCTGGCCCGCCACAAAATCGTTCAGTGATTTTCCGATCAACGTCAGCAGATCGAACCCGATTGTCCCGCCCGCGCCCTTGATGGCAAGTGAGTGTTGATACAGCTCATCCAGCACCGGCCGTTGGCCGGGCGCGTCCAGTCGCTCCAGCGAGCCGCGCATAACAGCGAGCCGGGCGGCAATGTCGTTGACGAATTTATCGCGCGAGCGGTGCACCACCTGCTCCATCTGGTGCACGGTCTCCGGCGTCAGCTTGAGATCGATGCCCTTGGTGGCGTTGATCGCCTTGCGCATGAGCTCGACCCGGGGCGGGATGATCTGGGCGCGTCGGGACACGACCTACTCCTCAGCGTTCGCCCGAGCGGCGATCCGTACCGCCGCGCAACACTTGGCGGCGGCGGCGATCCGGGCCGAAATAGTCCTCGGCGTTGACGAAGGAGCGGGGCCGGGCGATCACCGAAACCAGTCGACGGTAAAGGCTTTCGACGTTGAACGGCTTGGCCAGGAATTCCGTCACCCCGATATCACGCGCCTGAGTGACATAGCTCTGCTCGGAGTTGGCGGTCAGCATGATCACGGGCGTCATGCGGTCGGGCGACTCCGCCGCGTTACGGATCCAGTCGATCAGGACGAGACCGTCCTCCGGCTCCAGGTGATGCTCGGTGATGACGATGTCCGCCGGATCCCGGCGCAACATCTTGCGCGCCCGGTCCACCGTCATGGCCGAGCGCGTCGCCGTCGCACCCAGCATGCCGAGAATGTCGCGAACGAGTTCGATCGACAGCGGGTTACTGTCGACGATCAAAAAACTGATCGTCGAGAAGTCGATCTTCTCCGGCATTCTCTTCCGGCGCTCCAATCAGCCGTTCGCGCAACCACGTCCAAGATACGAGCACCGCCAAGGCTTGTAAATCAGCGCCGGCTCTAAGGTTTCCGGTCGGCGGTCACGGTCAGTCGGATCTCGACGGTCTCACCGACCGCGCCATTGGTCGCCCATTCGCCGGTGCCCAGCGCGAAGTCGAGCCGTTTGACGGTGATGCTGGCGCGCATCCGCGCCACGCCATCGGCGATGTCCAACTCGAACGGCAGGGCAATCGGCTTCGCCGCGTTCTTGATCGTCAAGGTACCCTCGGCAACGTAGCCGCCGCCGTCACGCCCCGTGATTGCCCTGGTCTCAAATCGTGCAATGGGGTGAGACGCCGCATCGAAGAAATCGGGTCCCTTGGCGGCCTTGTCGCGGTTATCTTCCCCGGTGTCGAGCGAGGCGGTCTCGATCGTCACCGCCGCGCTGGACCCGGCCAGGTCGCCGGGGTCGAAGCGTATGTCGGACTCGAACCGATGAAACACCCCCTCGATCGGAGCACCGAGTTGGGTCGCGATGAACGTGATCCGGCTCTCCTCCGTCCGCACGGTCCAGCTTGACGGCTCAGCCTGGGCGTCCAGGCTTAAAAATCCAACCATCAGGCCCACCGCCACGGCCGGCAGCATACGGCGCAGGGTATCGTCGCGGTCGACCAGATGGTGCTTGAGCGCCCCCGCCACGTGCAGAGCCACCAGGACCATCAACAGCGTCGCCACCGTCTCGTGAGCTTCTTCGAAGACCTCGGCGAGGATACGGTCGGGCGCGATCGGCTGCGGCAAGATTATCAAACCAAAGACATTCACCGGCGTGTTGGCCGCCGCCGATCCAAGCCACCCAAGCAACGGCATGGTCAGCAGGCAGAGATACAGCAGCGCATGCACGGCGGTGGCCGTCCATTGCTGCCACCCGGGCGTCCCAAGATAACGAGGGCGTGGGTTGTTCAGCCGCCAGATCAACCGGATGACAGCGACCGCAAGGATCGTGACGCCGATCGATTTATGCCAGTTGTAGGCTTGCAGTTTCGCCAGCCCCAGCGGCAAATCATCCATCCACCAGGCGAGCGGGAACATCGTCAGCACCGCCAACGCCGTTGCCCAATGCAACAGCTTAGCCACCGCGCCGAAACGCTCGGTCGTGTTGAAAACAGCCATAACGACGGACATAGCCCGCGCGCGTTGATTCGCCAACTCACGTCTTGTCGAGGTCGCGGCGCACCCGTTCGCGGATCGAGATGTACACCCCGCTCGCCACCAGGATGGCGATGCCGATCCAGGTGATCCCGTCTGGGAAGTCGCCGAACCAGATATAGCCGATGATCGTGGCGGTTACGATCTCGCCATAGCCGAACGGGGCCAACAACGACGCCGGCGCCTGCTCATAGGCGCGGATCATCAGGTAGTGGCCCACCGCGCCGATCATCCCCATCGCCGCCATCCGCATAAGATCAACGCTATCCGGGGTTACCCAAACCGCCGGCAGCAGCGCGCTGGTAACCGCCAATCCAACCAGCGAGGTGATCGACAAGGTGACCAACGGCGGCGCCGCGTGACTGAGCCGACGGGTGAGCAACACATAGAGGGCGAAACAACCACCCGCGCCGAGAGCAAACACCGCCCCGGGCTGCAGCACGCCGAAGCCGGGGCGCAGGATCACCAGCGCTCCGGCGAAGCCCACCAGCACCGCCATCCACCGCCGCAACCCCACGGCCTCATCGAGGACAACCGGCGACAGGGCGGTGACGATCAGCGGTGCCACGAACAACAGCGCCAGCGCGTCGGCGATCGGCATGGTCGTGATGGCGGTGAAGAACAGTCCCGTAGCCACCAAAATGCACAGGCCGCGCACCACCTGAAGCGGCAACCGCTCCGGCCGGCGCATGGCGCTCGGGTGGCGCCACGCCGCCAAGGGGGCGATCGCCAGGCTTTGAAAGAAAAACCGCGCCCAAACCAATTGCACGATGGCGTAGTGCTCGGCCATCGCCTTGGCAATGCCGTCCATGATCGGCAGCACCGCGACCGACGCCAGCATCAGGCCAATCCCCAGCATCGGCCGGTCCGGCGGCAAGATGATGCCGGGGCGGTCGGGAGCGTTCTCCAGGGCGGCGGCTGAACGGGTCATGACGCGATCGTTGATGGGATTTGAATGGACGTCACGTCCGGGCTTAAGATGATGGTGTCGGACGACAACGGAGGATGCCGTGCCCGGTCTCGACCGCGTGCGCCTGCACGTCAAGAACAATCGCGCGGGCGAGCCGGTGTTCCGCGTCACCCCGGACCGATTGACCGAGGCGGCGGCGCGGCACCCCGTCGTGGCGGCCCGGGTCGATAGCCTGATCGACTGGGATCTGGACCGGTTCGACGGGTCGATGGCGACCGCCCATGCGCTGGTCACCTGGGATCTACCGACCGAGGATCTGGCCCGCCGGGCGCCGCACCTGGCATTGATCCACGTGATCGGCGCCGGGGTCGAGCATCTGCGACCGCTGAACTGGCTGCCACCGGGGGTCACGCTGACCAACAGCCGGGGCATTCATGCCGAGAAAACCGCCGAATCCGCGCTGATGGCGGTGCAGATGCTGAACAACCGCATCCCTGCCTACGTCACTGATCAACGCCACCGCCGCTGGGCACCGGAATTCGCTACACCGATCGCCGGTAAGACCGTGGCGGTGATCGGCGTGGGTGAGATGGGCCACGCCGCCGCCAAGGCGTTCAAGGATGCCGGCCTGCGGGTTCTGGGCGTCCGCCGGGGCGGCCGGGCCCGGCGCTACGTCGATCGCATGGTTGGTCCCGGCCAGCTTCATGCGGTGCTGGCCGAGGCCGACTTCGTGCACATCACCCTGCCGAGCACCGAGGAAACCCGGCACATGATCGACGCGGCGGCGTTGGATGCGATGAAGCCGGGCGCCGGGCTGATCAATTTCGGACGGGCGCCGGTGCTCGACCACGACGCCCTGGCCGACCGGTTGCGCTCGGGTCATCTGGGCGGTGCGGTGCTTGATGTCCACGAACCGGAACCACTGCCGGCGGACAGCCCGATGTGGGACGTCCCCAACCTGATCATCACCCCGCATGTCTCCTCCGACGACGACCAGAGCTACATCCCCAAGGTTCTGGATTTGGTGTTCGACAATCTGGGCCGGTTGTTGGACGGCAGGCCGCTGCGCAATCGGGTGCGGCCCAGGCTTGGGTACTGAAAATGATGGGCGCACGCTTCCTCGCTGCTGTGTCGATGACGATTGTCCTGGCGAACGCCAACCCGACAGTAGCCGAGCCGGTCGATCTCGAACTGGTGCTGGCGGTGGACGTATCGCGCTCGATGGACGCGGATGAGCAAGCGTTGCAACGCGCCGGGTACATCGCCGCGTTTCGCGATCCCGATGTATTGCAGGCGGTCCGACAAGGCCCGCTCGCCCGGATCGCGGTCACCTATGTGGAATGGGCCGGCGCGGGGTTGCAGCAGGTGGTCCTGCCCTGGACGATGATCCATGACCGGGCGTCGACCGAGCGCGTGGCCCGCGCGCTGGAGGCGACGCCGTTCGAGCGGATGCGCCGTACCTCGATCAGCGACGCGCTGCTTTTTTCGGCGCAACTGTTCGGGACCGGTGGCTTCGAGGGCCGCCGCCGGATCATCGACGTCTCCGGCGACGGGCCGAACAACGCCGGCTACCCGGTGCTTCCGGCCCGCGACCAGGTGCTGGCGCAAGGCATCACGGTGAACGGCCTGCCGATCATGCTGAAGCGCGGATACACTGGGTTCTTCGACGTCAAAAACCTCGATCTCTACTACGAGGATTGCGTGATCGGCGGCCTGGGCGCGTTCCTTGTCACGGTCCAGCACCCCGATGAGTTCGCTCGGGCCATTCGCCGCAAGTTGATCCTGGAGATCGCCGGACGGGTGCCCCCGAGCCGTACCGTTCCGGCACGGATCATCCCAGCCCAGATAAACCCAGCCCAGGTCACTCCAGCCCAGGTCACCGGGCCGTCGGAATCGACCGATTGTCTGATCGGCGAAAAACTCTGGGACGCGTGGATGCACGGCGCCGAATAGAGGGCCTTGATGCCAGGATGGCATGGAAGCGTTTCCCGGCGCCGTCCTCCCTTCGCGCCCAAAGTCTCGTATAGTCCGCCGCCATGCCGCAGGACGAAAACCCCCAACCGACGCCGCCCGGCATGCCGCTGACCCGGGAGAACATCCGCTCCGGTCGCATCCGCGACTGGATCGCCCAGCATGACAAGAGCTTCAAACCGCTGCCCGACGAAGCCCTTGAAGCCTCGCGCGCGGCCATGTTCACGGGCGGACGGCCCACCGATGATGTGTGGCTGTTCGGCTATGGCTCGCTGATCTGGAATCCGGCGATCGAGTATGCCGAAAAACGGCCCGCCACCGTGTACGGCCTGCATCGGCGGTTCTGTCTGTGGACCCATCTGGGCCGCGGCACGGCGGAGCGTCCCGGCCTGATGCTCGCCCTCGACCGGGGCGGTTGCTGCCGGGGGGTGGTCTACCGCATTCCCGCCGACCGGGCCGAGGAGGAACTCGACATTGTCTGGCGCCGCGAGATGGTGTCGGGCGCCTACCGCCCGCGTTGGCTCAAGGCGGCCACACCCGAGGGCGCGGTCCCGGCGATCGGCTTCGTCATCAACCGGGTGCACGAGCGCTACGCCGGTGTCATCTCCGACGAAGAGATCGCCCGCTGCATCGCCGAGGCCCACGGTTTCCTCGGCCCCTGTTGCGAGTATCTGTTCAACACGGTCGAACACCTGGAAGCCCTCGGCATGCCGGACGCCGGCCTGTCTCGGCTGGCACGCCAGGTCAAGGCGGCGCAACGGCTATAAAGAGCGCTACGCCAGTGCGTACCGTCCGATTGCGTCGGGGTCGAAGTGAAATCCGAAACCGGGCCGGTCGGGAATCAGGATATCACCATTGGCCATCTCCATGCCTTCCTGGAACAGCGGCGCGAACCACGGCATGTGCTCGGAATAGGTGACGTTGGAGACGGCACCGCAGAGTTGCAGGCTGTGCTCGCTGAAGATGTGCGGGCTGACCGGCACGTCGTGAGCGGCCGCCATGGCGGCGACGCGCACCCATTCGGTGACGCCGCCGACCCGCTCCAGATCCGGCATCAGCACATCGGCCGACTTACGCTCCAGCATGTCGCGGAAACCGTAGCGGCCGTATTCAGTCTCGCCGCTGGCGATCGGGGTGTCGATTTCCGCCGCCACCCGGGCCGAGCCTTCCAGGTCGTAGGCCTGCACCGGCTCCTCGAACCAGACCAGCCCGAATTCCTCCAACCGGCGGCCGAGGCGAATCGCGTGAGTGACGCTCAGACCCTGATTGGCGTCGGCCATCAGATCGATGTCCGGGCCGATGGCGTCGCGCACGGCGGCCACCCGCTCGATGTCCTCGCCGATGTCGGGTTTGCCGATCCGCATCTTGACCGCCTTGAAGCCCTGGGCCACGAAGTCCTTGGCCTGGACTTGCAGCGCGTCGATCGTCATCGACGCCCACAACCCGCCGGACGCGTAGGCCCGCACCCGGTCGCGCCGTCGACCCAGCAGGCGCGAGACAGACACCCCGAGCGATTGGCCGAGGATGTCCCAGCACGCCCAGTCGATCGCGGCGATGCCGAACAGCGACACTCCCTTGTGGCCAAGGAAGTTGATTTCGCCCCACATCTCGTCGAACCGGGCGGTGGTGTCGCGCGGGTCCCGGCCGATCTGACGCTCTCCCAGCATGCGCACAATCGCGTCGAGCACCGGCAGCCGGTGCTGGCCGATCGCCCACAAATAGCTCTCCCCGGTAATCCCTTCGTCGGTGTCGAGCCAGACGAGTAATCCGGACACCCCCTCGATGCGGTGGATCGAGGTGCCGATCGGCACCTCGAACGGAATGTGCACGCGCCGGGTGCGCAGGCCGGTGATCTTCATTGTTTCCTCGTCAGATGTTCTGGCCGGACGGCAGCACCATGATCCGGGGGATCAGGACATGCGGCGGTTGCTCCAACGCGAAGACCACCGCGCGGGCCACGTCTTCCGGCAACAGCGGTCGATCGATCCCCTGCACCACTTCGGGCCGCACCTCGAAGGCACGGTGCAGGTCGGTGCGCACCAACCCGGGCTCGATGACCGTAACCCGCACCCCGGTGTTCACCAGTTCCATGCGCAGCGCCTCGGCCAGCCCCTCGATCGCGTATTTGGTCGCGGAATACCCTCCGGCGCCGATCCGCGTCTTGGTGCCGAGGACCGAGCCGGTGAACAGCAGATCACCCGCCCCTTGCGCCTTCATATGCGTCAATACCGTGTAGGCGAACCGGAAAGCGGCATCGACGTTCACCCGGATCATCGCGCTCAGCGCGTCGAGATCGATGTCCTCCACCGGCCCTGTGTGGATCAACCCGGCGTTGGCGAACGCGATGTCGACCCGGCCGAACCGCTGCATTGCCAGATCGATCAATGCCTGGGGTGCCGCCTGATCGGTGATGTCACCGGCCAACACGGCGCAATCCGGCAGGCGCGCCGCATGCTGTTCCAGCACCTCGGCCCGGCGGCCGTGCAGCACCAGTTTCACCCCGCGCGCCGACAACGCCTCGGCCGATGCCAAGCCGATGCCGCTGGTGCCGCCGGTAATGATCGCAACCTTGCCTGCGAGGTCTTGCGAAAGCGCCGTTGTCATTCCGATTCCTCTCCCGTGTCCCTGCGATCCATCGGCGCGAGCATGGCCGAGATCAGCCGCTCTTGCGAGCGCAGCATGGCCGAGGTTTCGGCGTCCATCCGAATCGCGCCGGTTTTCCGGAACGCCTCGGCAATGTTGGTGAGATGCGCCACCACCATCGCCGCCTCGTCACCGCCCTCAACCTCCAAGGCGACGATCAGCATACGCAGCCGCGCCAGCTCGCGAAATCCGTCGAGATGCTCGGTCGCCCGCGCCACATCCTCGCGGGTCCAGCCCTCGCGGTCCATCCGCATCCGGTCGGTCACCGCCGGGCCGGCGCCGAAACAATCATAGGCGCGGCAGACCTTGAAGCCTTCATTCTCCAGCGTATCAAACACGCCGCAGCGAAAGCTCGCCGTCAGATGGCGGCACGGCGAGTTGACTGGCTTGGACGCCGGAAAACCCGACTCTGGGTTGTGAGCGAAAGCAACACAGCACAGACCCAGGCACGCGTCGCAATCCGTCGTCCACTGGCTGGGTGATGCCGCCCCAGGCGCGAAAATATCATCGCTCATCAAGGAAGAATAGCGCCACGGTTGAGGCGATCCAAACCCGCAGTGAGTTGTTCACCGCCACGATGTTCGCCGTGCCGCCTTTGATCTTTGACCATATCGACTTAACTCATACCGATGTACCGTCGTGGCCAACATCGAAAGCGCAGGTAAAATGGCATGGGCGATCTCGACCGCATCTTGATACGCAACAAGCTATGGGCGGAAAAACTCAAGGAAATCAATCCGAATTACTTCGAAAACCTGTCACGGTTGCAGGCTCCCGAGTACCTCTGGATCGGTTGCGCCGACAGCCGGGTGCCGGCCAACCAGATCATCGACCTGCCTCCCGGCGAGGTGTTCGTCCACCGCAACATCGCCAACGTGGTGGTGCCGTCCGATCTGAATTGTCTCTCGGTGCTGCAATACGCCGTCGAAGTGCTCAAGGTGAAGCACATCATCGTCTGTGGGCACTACGGATGCGGCGGCGTCAAAACCGCCATGTCCGACGACGATCACGGGCTCATCGACAACTGGCTCAACCACATTCGCACCGTGCGCCGACTGCACGCCGATCGGTTTTCGAAAGACATGCCGGAAGACGAAGCGCTGGATCTGCTGTGTGAGTTGAACATCATCGAGCAGGTGAAGAACGTCTGCACCACGACCATCGTGCGGGACGCCTGGCTCCGCGGCGCGGTGCTGTCGGTGCACGGCCTCGTCTACAACCTGAAGGATGGCATTCTCCAGGAACTGTGCATGCACACCGCCACCGATGCGTAGCCGCCGACAGAGCGGTTCGGAGAGCGGGCGACACGCGCGCCAGCCACTGTCGACGTGTGCTTGTCACGGTCACTCAAGGCCGTCATCCGGCTATCCGGGCCATCTCCGCCAGCACCGCTGCCTGCGAGCGGATGCCGTTATGGAAGCACACCAGCTCGAATTTCTCGTTCGGTGAATGTACCCGGTCATCGTCCAGACCGAAGCCGAGCAGGATCGACTTCATGCCGAGGATGCGCTTGATCGACCCGACCGCCGGGATCGAGCCGCCGGAACCGATCAGGTAAGGCGTTTTGCCGAACACCGTCTCCAACCCGCGTTGCGCGGCCCGCAGATAGGGCGAGTCGGTCGGCACCCGGATCGCCGGCGCGGTACCCAACTCAACGAACCGGGCGGTATAGCCTTTCGGCAGCCGGTCGCTGACGAAGGCCTTGAGACTGTCCATGACCGCGCGTGGGTCCTGGTCCGGCACCAGCCGGCAGGAGATTTTCGCCATCGCCTCACGGGCGATCACCGTCTTGCTGCCCGCCTCGGTATAGCCGCCGAGCAGGCCGTTCACGTCGCAGGTCGGCCGCGCCCACTGCCGTTCCAGCGCGCCATAGCCGCGTTCTCCGCCCGGCACTTGGAGCCCGACACTGGCCAGGGACGCCGCCTCGTCGAAGCCCAGCGCATCCCATTGCGCCCGTTCATTGGCGCCGACCGGCATCACCTCGTCGTAGAAGTCGGGGATTTGCACGCGGCCGTCAGCGTCATGCAACTCACCCAGGATCCGCGCCATCAGGTTCAGCGGGTTGATCACCTGCCCACCAAAGAGCCCGGAATGCAGATCCCGGTTCGGTCCGGCGATCGTCACCTCCAGATACACCAGGCCGCGCAAGCTGTAGGTGATCGCCGGCTGGTCGACCGACCACATCCCGGTATCGCAGACGATGCAGGCGTCGGCGCGCAACTCGTCGGCGTTGTCCCGTACGAAGGCGTCGAGCGAGGGGCTGCCGGTCTCCTCCTCGCCCTCCAGCATCACCGTCACCCTGCACGGTAACGTGCCGTGCACGGCGTGCCAGGCGCGGAACGCCTCGACCCAGGTCATGACCTGTCCCTTGTCGTCCACCGCGCCGCGCGCGACGATCCGCTTGCCGTGCTCGGCGTCGACCAGCACCGGCTCGAACGGCCCGCTGTCCCATAGCTCGACCGGGTCCGGCGGCTGCACGTCGTAATGGCCGTAATACAGCAGGTGCGGGACAGCCTTACCGGGGCCGGGGTGATGGGCGACGACCATCGGGTGCCCGGCGGTCGGGCGCACCGAGCCCTCGAAGCCGATTTCCGCCAGGGTGTCGACCATCCACTGCGCCGCCCGGCCGACATGCGGCGTGTACGCCGGATCGGTGGAGACGCTGGGAATCCGCAGCAGCTCGAACAACCGCTCTACCGAGGCGTTGAGATCGGCGTCGACCCGATCCAGCACGGCGGCGACGGGCAGGGACGCGCTCATTCAGTGCCCGATCTGAAAATCGTTAAGCCCGCACACGTCGCGCCCGCGCATCAGCCAGAGCGCGCGGTTGGCGAAGTCGACCTGGCCGGAGCGCTTTTGCAGTTCGGCCCCATAGGCGTGGTCGAAGTGGCTGGTGGTCGGCATGTAGCGGCAGACGTAGCCGGCGCGGCGCTTGTCCGAGCGGTTCGGCTCCGAGCCATGCACCAGGTAGACGTCGTGCAGGGAGATTTGTCCGGCCTCCAGCACGATATCGACGGCGTCGGCCTCGTTGAATTCCTCGGCGTTCAGCTCTTGGTTCAGCACCAGGTCCGGGCTGTCCTTCCGGGTGTGGGCACGCAGACGCCGTTGCTTATGCGAGCCGGGAATAACGCGCAGGCAGCCGTTCTCCGGCGTGGCGTCGTCCAGCGCGATCCAGGCCGAACAGGTGGCCAGTGGCCGGATCGGCCAATACTCGCCGTCCTGATGCCAGGGTACACGCTTGCCGGTACCCGCCGGTTTGCCGAACACGGTGGTGCCCCAAAGCAAGAAATCCGAGCCCGCCAACTGTCCAACACTGTCCAGTATCTCCGGGATGCTGGCGTGCTCCAGCCAAATGTTCGAACCTTTCAACCCCTGGGTGCCACCACCCGTGATGTGCGGGCAGAACATCGAATCCGAGCCCACAGCCGCGTTGCTGGCCAACAGCGTATCCAAATCGGCCCGCATCCGTTCCAACCGGTCGGCCGGCAAGCGCCAGCGCGGAATGACGTAGCCATGCTCGTGGTAGTGGGCGACCTCGTCATCGGACAGTCCATGCGAGGCAAGCGATTGGACGTTCATAACGCATCCTCCATCGGTTTCTCCGATGGTAGGCCTGTTGAAGGCGGAGGTTAAGGGGGTGCGTCCAACCACCGAACGGATTTGGGTGATGAGGTGAATCGACATCAACCCTAATGCTGTTGTGCGCCTATTGCGGCCGGATCGGCATCACCGAAGAGATTTCCTTTGGGATCGCGTAGAGCGTTCCCTCGCCAAAATGGCCACAATAATGATAGAAATAAAAATTATAGCCCTTTGACTCACGCATCATCCGGTCCGGAATATCAAAGAACTGTTCGATTGTGTGATAAATCGAAATCTCAATCTGTGGCCGGTGCGTTCGCATCAACTCGATCAGCTGATCGAGCAGAAAACCTTCACCACCTTCGATGTCCAACTTGATGTGATCGATACGATCAAGCTGGTTTTCGCGAACGAACGTGTCCAGGCGCTGCGACGGGAGTTTCTTGATCATCCCCATCTGTCGCTTCGACACACGGGCATCCTCCCAACATCCGCCTGTCTCCATCTCGATCTCGCCATCGATATCGCTCAGAGCGATGTGATGCAGATAAACCTCAGACCGGCTGCCCTCGATCCATTGCCGTGCCGGCTCGCCCAGTAAGTCGTAGCCTTCCGGGTCAATGTTATGGAGCGTACCTCCAGGAGAAATCAGGGAAAGGTAGGCGGGGATCTCAAAACCCTCCGATACCCCTAGGTTCAAAATTACATCACCCGGTCTGTACACCGCGTAGTCGAAATATTGAACGCGGTGGCATATCGTCTCAAAGAAACGATGGATGTAACGCTCATGGTTGATGGAAAGAGTCTCCAGATAGCTGATTTTGCTTGGCTCGTCGGCCATTCGACCCGCGATCGACCGGCCAAGATCAAGATGGTCCCGAAGGTATTGAACCTCATGGCCCTTGGCGTACCAAAACAGAACAAACTGTCTGGTTCGAATACAATAGGACACCACCCGCTCGATACTGGGCACTCCATCATCGCCCAGAATCGCCGGGAGAACGGTCCAGTACACATGCCAGTGGCCATAGAGACACGGCAAAAACCAGCAATCCGGATCGTCTGAGGGAAGCAAGGACAATCTCAGCGCCGATTTTGCCGCCGGATCATCGGCAGACAGGAATTGCGCCGCCGGGTTCACGTACGACAAGATTCTCCACGCGCGCTCGCTTTGTTCCGCCGGCCCATGGATCACCCAAGGGCCATCATGCGGCAATCGAGGCTGGATCAAAACACGCGAATTCATCACGCGTGCCGGAAAGTCCCGCTGCACATCGAGCGGCGCAAGCGCCGTGAGTTGACGATTGAAATTCTCGAAAAAACCCAACTGGTGGCGCGCAACTCGTTGACCGCCGACGGTTGCTTGAAGAACCTTTAGCCTGTCCGTGGCGTTTGCCATGTTGCGCCAGTCGCCAAGCTTTCGAAACCATGCGATTGCGTCTAACCCGTGCTTGTCGAATCTTGGATCCAAGACAATCCAACGCTTAATGCCGTTAGTGATCCGTTTCGAGGGCGCATGGTCAATGGGGAAAAGGCGAACCATCGTCTTGGCAAGGTCGTGGTTCAGCACGGCGTCGTCCGGCCGTATGATCGTACATCGCCGCATTAGCTGAGATGGCGTTTGGGCGGATACGTGGCGCAAGAAATGATCGGCCAAATAATTATAAGCGCGCGTGTCTCGGCCAGAAATGATCGCTGCGCGCTTCAGGAACCGTTGTGCCAGATTGTACTGTTCCGATCGGGTCATGAGTATGGCGTTGACCATCCAAATGTCCGTATTAAGAGGTAGGTACGCCGTCAAACGCCGCAATGAGACATCATGCGAGACGCCGGATCGATCAGCCAAAAGAAGGTTCAAGAACCGCGTGAGATCGGAACGTTTCAATCCACTTCTGGACCCGAACGCCGCGAATGCCACGAACGCCCAGGACGCAACCTGGTTCATCGACCGAAACCGCTTGATGCTCCCCAGGATCGTCGCAAAGTCCAAGAGTTTTTTCGGATGTGATGGAGTCCAAAAAACCTCGATAAGCGCCTTCACGAGGTCGGACTTCCTCGGAATGGGCGGCGCGTCGTCCATGTGGTTCGCCTGCGACTGTCGCTTAGGAAGGGCCGTGCAGGCTTAGACGAGCAGAACACCCATGTCCATATCAGGGGCTCTCCTTATCCCCTCTACCCCACGCCCGCGTTTTCAGGCATAACCCGGCGCCATGACGGACCTCTCCCATATCCGAAACTTCGCCATCATCGCCCACATCGATCACGGCAAGTCGACGCTCGCCGACCGGCTGATCCAGATGTGCGGCGGGCTGACCGAGCGTGAAATGAAGGAGCAGGTGCTCGACTCGATGGATATCGAGCGCGAGCGTGGTATCACCATCAAGGCGCAAACCGTTCGGCTGCTCTACGACGCCAAGGATGGCACGCGCTACACCCTCAATCTGATCGACACCCCGGGTCATGTCGATTTCGCCTACGAGGTCAGCCGGTCGCTCGCGGCGTGCGAGGGCTCGATCCTGGTGGTCGACGCCAGCCAAGGCGTGGAGGCGCAGACGCTCGCCAACGTCTATAAGGCGATCGAGGCGGACCACGAGATCATCCCGGTGCTGAACAAGGTCGACCTGCCGGCGGCGGAGTCGGACCGGGTCCGGCAGCAGATCGAGGACGTGATCGGCCTCGACGCCAGCAATGCCGTTGAGATTTCCGCCAAGACCGGCTTCGGGGTCGACGTCCTGCTGGAGGCGATCATCGAGCGGTTGCCGCCGCCGATCGGCGACCGCGAGGCGCCGTTGAAGGCCATGCTGGTTGACAGCTGGTACGACACCTATCTCGGCGTGACCTGCCTGATGCGGGTGCATGACGGCGTGTTGAAGAAGGGCCAGAAAATCAAGATGATGCAGACCGGCGCCACCCATCTGGTGGAGCGGGTCGGCGTGCTGACGCCCAAGGGCCTGGCGGTTGACAGCCTGGGTCCGGGTGAGGTCGGCTTCATCAACGCCTCGATCAAGACCGTGGCCGATACCCAAGTCGGCGATACCATCACCGAGGAGAAACGGCCGACGGCCACCGCACTGCCTGGGTTCAACCCCAGCGTGCCCGTGGTGTTCTGCGGCATGTTCCCGGTCGACGCGGCGGATTTCGAAGATCTGCGCGAGAGCCTGGAAAGGTTACGGCTGAACGACGCGAGCTTCCAATTCGAGGCCGAAACCTCCGCCGCCCTCGGCTTCGGCTTCCGTTGCGGGTTTCTCGGCTTGTTGCACCTGGAGATCATACAGGAACGACTGGAGCGCGAGTTCGACCTGGAGCTGATCACCACCGCCCCCAGCGTGATTTACAAGGTTCACCTGACCAATGGCGAGACGATCGAGCTGCACAACCCGGCCGACATGCCGGACGTGGTGAGAATCCGGTCGATCGAGGAGCCGTGGATCAAGGCAACGATCTTCGTGCCCGACGACTTCCTCGGCGCGATCCTGTCGCTGTGCACCGAGCGGCGGGGCGAGCAGATCGACCTGACCTACGCGGGCAACCGCGCCATGGTGGTCTATCGTCTGCCGTTGAACGAGGTGGTGTTCGATTTCTACGACCGGCTGAAATCGATCAGCCGGGGTTACGCCAGCTTCGACTACCAGATCGACGATTACCAGGAGAGCGATCTGGTGAAGCTGTCGATCTTGGTGAACCAGGAGCCGGTCGACGCGTTGTCGATGATCGTCCACAAGGGTCAGGCGGAAAGCCGTGGCCGTGTGATGTGCGGCAAGCTCAAGGACCTGATCCCCCGCCAGTTGTTCAAGATCGCCATCCAGGCGGCGATCGGCGGCAAGGTGATCGCCCGCGAGACCGTCAGCGCCCTGCGCAAGGACGTGACCGCCAAATGCTATGGCGGCGACATCAGCCGCAAGAAGAAGCTCTTGGAGAAGCAGAAGGAGGGCAAGAAGAAGATGCGGCAGTTCGGCCAGGTCGAAATTCCGCAATCCGCCTTCATCGCCGCTCTCAAGATGGACGCCTGACCCTATGCCGGGCGTGACCCGAACCGTCGCGGTCACCGGCGCGTCCCGCGGTTTGGGTGCCGAGATGGCGATCGAGCTGGCGCGGCGGGGACTGATCGTCGGCTGTCTGTCGCGCAAGGGAGCGGGGCCGGAAGAGAGCCCGGTGCCAGACGCCCTGGCCGATCAGCTGATCCCGATGGTTTGCGATATCAACGACCCGGGCTCGATCCGCGCCGCGCTTGACGCGCTCGCTGAACGGACCGGTTCACTCAACGCGCTGGTGAACAATGCCGGCATCCATGACGAGGGGCGGTCGGAAAGTTTCGATCTCGACGCCTTCGCGGCGGTACTGCGAACCAACGCGGTCGGCACCTTCAGTGCGTGCCAGGCCGCGTACCCGCATTTGGCGGCGGCCGGTGGTGGGCTGATCGTCAACATCGGCTCGCACTACGACAAGATCGGGGTGAAATACACCGCCGCCTATTGCGCGTCGAAGGCGGCGGTCGGCGCCATCACCCGGTGTCTGGCGGTCGAGTGGGCCAGGAAGGGCATTCGCGTGGTCGATGTCGCGCCTGGCTTCACGCTGACCAACCTGAACCGCGCGCACATGGAGAACGAAAAATTCCGCGCCTTCATCAAGCGGGCGATCCCGCGCGGCGCGCCGGGCGAGGCTTGGGAGGTGGCGCGGTTTGTCGCCACCTTGGTGGCCGAGGATATTCCGTTCCTCACCGGCGAGACCCTGTACATTGATGGCGGCCAGGCGGTGGCGAACTGAGGCGCCACCAAGACCGTCGATCCCGGTCCCTACTCTCCTTCGACCGTCTGGCGCGCCTGATAGGCGGTTCGGCGGGTCAGCTTGCGCTTGAACGGCTCGTTGAGGAACCGGTTCAGGGCGGCGGTCAGGGCCGGCACCCAGCAGGCGTTCGGGTTCGCCGCCACTTCCTCGCGCACCGCGCAGGTCATCTTCAGCAAATGCGCCGAGACGATATATTCCGGGTTGCCATGGTCGACGATGGCCGCCGCCGCCTCGGCGAGGAATGCGCGTTCGTCGGCGATCCGCCAGCGATCGGCCGGGTAGGCCGGATCGACGAACCCGGCATTCCGCCCCAGGAAACAGGCGATCTGCAACAGCACGTCGGGCCATAACTCGGGATGCCTTCCGGCGATCCGGCGGCCGGCGTTGGCGAACGTGATGGCGTGGCTGAAATCGAGCCGACCGGCATTCTGGCTAACCGGCTGACGGGCGCGGGTGGCGTATGCCGGATCCGCGTGCAGCAGCTGCCAGGCGGCCGCCTCCAGCAGGGCGTCGTACAGCCGGTCGGGTTGACCGCTGGCCGCCACCGCGTGGTCCAGGCATTTTGATACCGAGGCACGACAGAAATCCGCTGGTTTGGGCACCACGCGGCCCCGTCCCGTCCAGACCTCGCGTGCCGGACGGTAGGCTTTGAATTCAGGGATCAAATCCTCGCGCCGCGCGGTGATCAGTGCCCGCACCAGGGCCAGCCCGATCGGCTCCGCCACCGCCGCGCCCAAGCGGTCGACCGCCTCGCGGGTCTTCTCGACATAGATCACCGAATGGCCGAAATCCTGATAATGCGCCAGCGCCGCGCGGCATAGCCCGCGATCGACCGCGGCGAAGCCGTCGGCGCTCAAACCACCGCGGAACAACCGTACCGCCGTCACCTCGTCCTCGGCCTCGATGGCGGCGACGAAACGGTCCTCATCCCAAGGTTCGCGGCCGTCGGCGAAGGGATAGCGGTCTTCCCGAAGGCTGTCCCAGACCATGTGGCCAAGAATTTCGGCATGGGCGGCAAGCCGGTCGTCCGGGTCGGTCGCCGCGTCGGCGATGCTGAGCCAGTCAGGGAGCGCCGCGTAGGCATGGGTCATGCCCCACTCGAACCGATCATGGGTCCAACCGATGGCGGCGCGGACCGCCTCGGCCAATTCCCCGCCCGCCGCCTCGATCCGGGTGCGCATTCCGATGCAAAGCGGCCACTGAATCCAATTTAAAGCGGCCAGCGAATCCGACGCAAAGCGGCCAGTCTTTTTGGGCCTGTGATCGACCTCGTTGGGTGATCCCTTGGGGGCTAGCCTCGCGCCTTTTCGAGAGGAGCGGGGATGCCCAGAGAGCGATTGCCCATGCGCAAGATACGAGACGTTTTACGGCTTCATGCCGGCAAGCTGTCCAGGCGGCGAATTGCCGTCAGCCTGGACCTCGGCCGCACGGCGGTCGGCGATACCATCAAGCGCGCGAGCCGGGCCGGTCTGAGCTGGCCCCTGCCGATGGGCCTGAGCGACGAGGATCTGGAACGGCGGCTTTTCCCACCAGCGGTATCGAACTCGCGGGACCGCCGGCCGGCGCCTGACTGGCCGGTCCTGCACCTGGAACTCAAGAGATCCGGCGTGACGCTCGCGCTCTTGTGGGAGGAGTACCGCGCGGTCCATCCCGAGGGCTACGGCTACAGCCGCTTCTGCGACCTCTACCGGGCCTGGAAGGGCAAGCTCAATCCCACCATGCGCCAGGCCCATGTTGCCGGCGAGAAGCTATTCGTCGATTACGCCGGCACCACGGCCGAGGTGATCGATCCCCTGACCGGCGAGATCCGCCAGGCCCAGGTCTTCGTCGCCGCCCTGGGGGCGTCGAGCATGAGCTACGCCGAGGCGACCTGGACCCAGAGCCTGCCCGACTGGATCGGCGCCCATACCCGCGCCTTTGCCTATTTCGGCGGCGTGCCGGCTCAGGTGGTACCGGATAACCTCAAGTCCGGCGTCGTCAGGGCCTGCCTTTACGATCCCGAGATCAACCGGACCTATGCCGACATGGCGGCCCACTACGGCACCGCCATCGTGCCGGCGCGGCCGCGAAAGCCGCGCGACAAGGCCAAGGTGGAGGTCGCCGTCCAGGTCGTCGAGCGCTGGATCCTGGCCCGTTTGCGCAACCGCCGCTTCTTCTCGTTGGCCGAGTTGAACCAGGCCATCGCCGAACTGCTGGAGGATCTGAACAGCCGGGTCACCCGCCATCTGGGCGCTTCTCGCCGCCAACTGTTCGAGCAGATCGACCGGCCCGCCCTCAAGCCGCTGCCCGCCGTGGCCTTCGAATACGCCGAATGGAAACAGCGCCGCGCCGGCCTCGACTACCACGTCGAGGTCGCCAAGCACTATTACTCGGTGCCCCACGCGCTGGCCAAGCAAAAGCTCTGGGCGCGCATCACCGATCGCAGCGTCGAGGTCTTCCACAAGGGCAAAAGGGTCGCGCTCCACATGCGCGCGTCGGGCAATCGGCGCCACACCACGACGCCCGAGCACATGCCTTCATCGCACCGCCGCCATGCCGGCTGGACCCATGAACGCATTACCAACCAGGCCGGCGCCACGGGTCCCAACACGGCGGCCCTGGTCGGGGTCATCCTCAAGAGCCGGCCTCATCCCGAACAAGGCTTTCGCTCTTGTATCGGCATCTTGCGCCTGGCCAAGACCCATGGAGCACCGCGCCTCGAGGCCGCCTGCGAGAGGGCCTTGGAGATCGGCGCCACCTCTTATTCCTCGCTCAACTCGATCCTCAAGAACAATCTCGATCGCCGCAAACCTCGACAGGCCACGGACGGGCCGGCGATCGATCACCCCAATATTCGTGGCTCCAGATACTTCCATTGAGGAGACACCATGCTTTCCCATCCCACACTCGACCAACTCAAGCTGCTTAAACTGCTCGGCATGGCCAGAGCCTTCGCCGAGCTCGGCGACAACCCCCAAGCCGACGAATTGGACCATGCCCAATGGCTCGCCCTGCTGCTCGACCGCGAGGCGGCCGAGCGCGACGACCGGCGCCTCACCTACAGGCTCCGCAACGCCCGCCTGCGCCACGCCGATGCCGCGATCGAGGACATCGATTACCGCACCCCCAGGCGCCTCGACAAAGCCCTCGTCCAGCAACTCGCCAGGGGCCAGTGGATCACCCGCAAGCAGAACCTCATCATCATCGGTCCCTGCGGCGTCGGTAAATCATGGCTCGCCTGCGCGCTCGGCCAGAAAGCCTGCCGCGACGACTTCTCGGTGCTCTACAAACGCCTCCCCAGGATGTTCGCCGAACTCGAGCTCGGCCGCGCCGACGGACGCTATCCCCGCCTGTTCCGCGCCCTCACCAAGGCAAACCTCCTCATCCTCGACGACTGGGGACCCGAACGCCTCAACGCCGAGCAGCGCCGCGACCTCATGGAAATCGTCGAGGAGCGATACCAAAACGCCGCCACCCTGATCACCAGCCAACTGCCGCTCGCCAAGTGGCACGAGGTCATCGGCGAACCCACCTTCGCCGACGCCATCCTCGACCGCATCGTCCACAACGCCCACAGGCTCGAACTCAACGGACCCTCCATGCGAAAGATCAAGGCCGGCAAAAACCACCCCGCCACCATTGACCAGGCACAAGGAAAATGACATCAACCGATCACCCAACGGCGTCGATCACGCCCGCCAATTCAGACCGCTGAAAAAGTGGCCGCTTTGGATCGGAATGGGTGGCCGCTTTCCGTCGGAATCGCTGGCCGTTTTCATCGGATTGCGCAATCCGGGCGAGATCGCGGGCCATGCGGTCGTATTCGTAGCGCCGGAAGCTCGATTTCAGGCCGGCCAACGCCTTGTCGATCCGCGCCCTTGCCGGCGGGTCGACCACGTCGACCCAGACCATGCCGCCCCGAATCTCGACCGGGTAGATGCGTACCGCGTCACCGCCACCCACCACCTCGCCGCTGTCGAGGTCGAATTTCCAATTGTGCCAGTTGCAGGTCAGCGTGCAGGCCGGTTGACCCACGATCCCTTCCGCCAAGGTGCCTTCGGACAGTGGATAGCCCTCGTGCGGACACCGGTTGGCGATGGCGCGGACGCCGCCGCGCGTGGCGAACAAGGCGATCTGCTTTCCGGCGCGCTTGACCAAAGCGCGACCGTCGGCTTCCAGCGTGTCGAGCGGCACGGCCTCGACCCAGATCGGTTGCGGGGTATCGACGGGGGTGGTCGCGGAGGCGGTATCGAGTTCGGTGACGGCGACGGACATGGCGAATCCTCCGGGACAAGGGGCTCCAACGATCCCAGTATACGCATTGCTCGCTAAATAAACAAGTAAAAACTTGTTATATTAATCGGACCGAAATACCGATCCACGCCGCCGTCGCGGCCGGGTCGTCAACAACAGCAGGACGCCGGGCGTGCCAATCACGGCAAAGGCCGGCCACAGCAACAAGGTGACGATCACCGGATGCCACAGCCAGGGATGCAGGTAGCGTGAGACCCCCGCCTCGGCGAGTTGCAGGGAGGAGGAATTCAGTGTGTTCCAGACGAACCCGAGCGACAGCGGCTCGAACCGTCCCTCGGACAACAGGTCGAACAGATCACGGGCCAGCAGGACGGCGGCGATGCCCGTGAGAGTCCAACCGACGGCGCGAAACACGGTACGCATGAGGGAATCCATCGCTTGACAGGGCTCCAGGATGTGCCCGGACCCACGATCACTCACTAGGATTTAAACACATGATGGGACTAGGAGAAAGCCGCGTGGAACCCGCCAGCGTTAGCCCGCGTGCACATGGCGTTGCAAACCACGCGACCGTCGATTAGGTTCCGCGCGCCTTGGAGGGATGGCCGAGTGGTTTAAGGCGCACGCCTGGAAAGCGTGTTGGGGTGAAAGCCCCTCGGGGGTTCGAATCCCCCTCCCTCCGCCATTGCTTTTTTCGGACCGAAAATCTGGTCTATTACTCTGAAAACAATGGAGATTTTTGGAGTTCGAGGCCCTTCATTCCGACAGCAAACAAGGCGCTCATCGAAGGTCCATTTCAGCACGGTATATTGGCAATCAAGAACACTGGATGGCTTTGACACGTTAAGGGCCGTGAACACACGCTACGACAAAACCGACACAAGCTATGCGGCCACATGGACCATCGCCGCCACGGTCATCGCGCTCCGGTAAATGTCCACCGACCCTAGAGCTTCGTGAAAAACCGCCGCTCATTGATGTCGGTCGAACCATGCGGCTGGTACATCGTCTGCCGGATGTCGCGTGGATTCGAAACCTCGACGGCCCAAGGCGTGACACGCAGGACTTGATCCAAGAGAAGATGCGCCTTTCCAAAAACACCCTTCTTCCCGGCGAAGAAACGCGGAGGTCTACTAAGCGTCGCGTACTCGTCAGTAATAAATAAGATTTCCCATCCACATTTATCGCAAAAATCATTCGCCGCATTAATCATGACAAGACTGCCTTCTGGTTCGTACATCTTTGGATCTCGAACCTTCTTTTTATTCACTGCAAAACACAGATCATAATAATCATCACCAGAAAGGATCCCGTCGTCTTTCATTTTTGGAGCGTATGCACAAAGATCTCCGAAATACCCATCGTAAGTATCGAGCGTGTCGACATACACGAAATCAAAATATTTATCCTCAAAGTCCACAGATGCTTCTATCGCATAATCCCGTATAACGTTTATTTTTCCACCCGCCTCCTCGGATTTGCTCCACTTGGTCATTCTGTTGAAATATTCTACGAAATAATCTCGTTCCTCAGGAGTATGCCGAGCCGCATATCCGACATCGAAGTCCTTCGCCCACGGATCCACGAGATGCATCATTTTAGGATCCAGAACCTCGAACATACGCCGAGCATTCCGTCCCGTCTTCACCCCAAGTTCAGCGATGATCTCGTTTTTAGGCAAATGATTTAGGACTTCAATGAAATTCATTCCTACAATAAACATTGCACACGACCCCCTTTAAACGATTACGACCAACAGGTTATTCGGTGCCCGGCAATTCCAACTTCGTGCGCGCGGTATGAGGTCACTACATTACATTGACCCTATACAAAACTGGCCATGCCCGGATGCTCGTCAGTCTACCCTTTTTAAAGGTAAAATAACCCAGATAGAAGGGTCTGGGAAGCGTCACAGCATATTGCCAAAGCCGCCAGATCGATCATCTGCACGCACGCGTGCGGCCGCTTCACAACCGGGCCGCCGGAAAGGACATCCGGTTCGGCTGATAGGGGCTCTTCGACTTCATCGCGTGTGCTGGGCGTTTAGTCCCTAGCTGTGATGGTGCAATCTTTCCCTGAAATGGAGGGAGGCGCTATGGGTCAGGTATATGTCGGGTAATCCCGGCACATTCCGGATTTTAACTGCAACCATCTCGAGCAATTATCACCCTTCCACCGGGGATGCGAGGGTGGATTGGAGATGCGAATTATCAAAGCCCCCTACCCCTCCAACGAGACCGCCAGCTCCCGCTTGATGCGTTGAACCTCGGCCCCGGTGCGGTCGCGCGGACGCGGATCGTCGATCTCGACGACTTGGTGCACCCGCCCAGGATCGCCGCGCATCACCACCACCCGGTCGGCCAGCACCGCCGCCTCTTCCAGATCGTGGGTGACCAGCACGACGGTGAACCCGCCCCGGCCCCACAGGTCGAGCACATGGTCCTGAAGGGCGGTCTTGGTGAAGCTGTCGAGCGCGCTGAACGGCTCGTCCATCAGCAGGATCGACGGCTGGCGCACCAGCGCCCGGGCCAACGCCGCCCGTTGCGCCATGCCGCCCGACAGCGCCTTCGGCCACGCCTCCGCGGCATCGTTGAGGCCGACCCGGTCAAGGGCGGCGGTGATCCGCTGGTCTTGGATCGCGCGCGGCTGGTCGAGCACGGCAAGGCGGATGTTCTCGCGCACCGGCAGCCATGGCATCAGCCGCGGCTCCTGGAACACCATGCCGATCTCCGGTGTCGGCCCCGACAGCACCCGGCCGTCCAGCGCCACCCGGCCCGAGGTCGGCCGATCAAGCCCCGACAGGATACGCAGCAGGGTCGACTTGCCGCAGCCACTGGTTCCCACCAGTGCCAGGATCTCGTGCTCGCGCAACGTCAGGTCGACCCGGTCGAGGGCGACGACCGGTGCCCCGCCGTCGCGCGCGAAGCGCCGGCTCACGGCCTCGACGTTAAGCATGGGAACTCTCCTGTTCCGATGTCGCCAGGCTGTCCTGCCAGACGAGGAAACGGCCGGCGACGGTGACCAAAAGCTGATCGGTGAGCTTGCCGGTCACCGCGAACAGCAACAGGGCGGCGATGATCATGGCGGGACGGCCGGTCATCTGGCCGTCGATCATCAGAAAGCCGAGCCCCTCGCTGGCGCCCATCAGCTCGGCCGCGACCACGAACATCCAGCCCAGCGCCAAGCCGCCGCGCAACCCCGCGACATAGGCCGGCAAGGTGCCGGGCACCAGCACGTAACGCACGGTCGCCCACAGGCTCAGCCCGTTAATCCGCGCGACCTCCACCAGTTTGCGATCGGCCCCCCGGATCGCGATCATCAGATTGAGATAGACCGGGAAGAACACGCCCACCGCGATCAAGGTGATCTTCGATTCCTCGAAGATCCCGAACCACAGAATGAACAGCGGCACCCAGGCCAGCGACGGCACCGCCTTCAACGCCTGCAAGGTGGGATCGAGCAACCGCCGGGCGGTGGCCGACACCCCGGTCGCCACCCCCAAGACGGTCGCCGCCGCCACGCCCCAGACGAAGCCCGCCGCGACACGGCCCAGGGTCACGGCGACATGCTCGACCAGTTCACCATCGGCGGCCAGCTTGACCACGGCGTCGACCACCGCCCCCGGCGGCGGCACCAGATTGGGCGCGAACACCCCCAACCGGCCAAGGGCTTCCCAGGCCACCACCAGCACCGCCGGCACTACCCACGGCGCGGCCCGCCACCACAGCCAAGTCAGCACCGCCGAGAAGGAGGTGGCACGCGCCACCTCTTCCCGGAGGTCGACCGCCGGACGGTTGTCGATCGGCTCGATCGCGGTCATCACACCCTCAATTGATGAAGGTGGCGGCTTCGGCGAGCAAGCGGGTGTCGATCAGCTCATTCACCACCTGCTCGACCGAAACGCCCGCCTCGATCACGCCGATCTTCTGCAGGATCAACCCGGCCGCCAGCAAGGTGTCACGGTGGTTCGGGCCCAGCACCGGGTTGCTCAAATCTGTCCGCTCACCCAGTTGTCTGGCCGCGACCTCCGGCGACAGATGCACCGCCTCGACCAACACGCCGCGCAGCTCATCCGGGTGGTTGAGCGCGTAACGCCGGGCCTTCTCGTAGACCTTCAGCACCCGCCGGATAACGCCGGGATGCTCGGCCGCGAAATCCTCCCGCACGTTCAGCACGCCGTAGCTGTTCAGATCGGGATTGCGGAAGAACAGGATGGCACCAGACTCCAGCTCAGCCTTGGCCATGTGCGGGTCGAGCCCGGCCCACGCGTCGACTTGGCCACGCTCCAGCGCCCGGTACCCGTCGGGATGCTGCAACAGCACCGGCGTGATGTCGTCCTCGCTCAACCCGACCTGATCGAGCGCCCGCAGCAGGAAGATGTGCGGATCGGTGCCCCGGGTCACGGCCACCCGCTTGCCCTTCAGGTCCTCGATCTTGGTGATGCCGGACTCCGGTCGGGTGACCAAGGCGGTCCATTCCGGCTTGGAGTAGACGTAGATCGCCTTGATCGGGATGCCGTGGGACCGGCCGATGACGGCGGACGCCCCGGCGGTCGAGCCGAAATCGACGCTGGAGCCGTTGAGGAACTCCAACGCCTTGTTGGAGCCGAGCGACAGCACCCAACGGATCTTGGTGTCGTCCTTGGCGAACTCCTCCTCGATCCAACCCTTCTTCTTCAACAACAGGCTGACCGGATTGTAGTAGGCGTAGTCAACGGTGATGCGCTCGGGCACCGGCTCGGCGCCGATGGCGCGGGTGAACGGCGCCAACGCCAAACCGGCGGCGGCAAGGGCGAGTCCGCCCAGAACGGTACGCTTGGAAATGGTCATCTCGACACTCCTTCACGGACGCCCGATCACGGACGCCTCGCGTGGTGACGAGGCTCGGTTCAGGTCGTCGGAAGGAGGTGGGTGCATGACCCGATGAACCGGGCGCAAAAAAAGCCCGGCTCAAAGAGCGGCGGGCCTCCGACCCACTCGCTTTAGCAGGAATTTATAGGGCGCCCCCGCAAGCTGAGCCTCAAATCAGCGCCATGCTTTTTAGTAAGTCGATCGAACCGGATCCCGTCAACAAAAAAATTTTAACTTCAATATCAATCAGTTGCTGATCGGCACTCCGCGCTGCTCCATGGCGGCGGCAAGCGCGTCGCGCGCCGCGCAGCCCCGTTTGCACAAACTCTCGATCTGGCGCAGCAGCGCCCGCGCCCGGGCCGGCCGGTCGGTCTCAAGATAGAGCTCACCGAGATAGGCCATGGCGCCCAGATGGCTCGGATCGATCCGCAGCGCGTTCTCGTAATAGCGCTGCCCCTCATTCCAGCGGCCGAGCTTGCGGTTGGCGAAACCGAGCTCGCTCCACGCGTCGGCGTTGTTCGGATTGCGCTTCAAGGTCGCTTCCAGCAACGGCACGGCGGCGGCGTAATCATCGATCGCGATCCTGGCCAACGCCGCCGTATAATCGGCGTCCTCCGCCTTCACCGGCGCGGTTTCGGGCTCCGGCGCGATGGCATACGCTGGAACGGTCATCAACCCGAGACACACAACGGCGGCCCATACGGCTCGTAGCTTAGGCATAGCGCTGTTCCTTCCACGGATCACCCAGCATGTGGTAGCCGCGCGATTCCCAGAACCCCTTGATATCGTGTTCGATGAAACGAATCGAGCGGATCCATTTCGCACTCTTCCAGAAGTACAGCGCCGGCACCACCAGCCGCACCGGCCCGCCATGCTCGCGGGTCAGCGGCCGGTCGCTCCAATGGGTCGCCAGCAGGCTGTCCGGCTCGTACAGGTAGTCGACCGGAAGGTTCACCGTATAGCCGTCATAGGATTTGATCAGCACGAACCGGGCCTCGTCGCGCGGCCGCACCTCGGCGATCAGATCGCGGGCCGCCACCCCGCGCCAACGGTTGTCGTAGCGCGACCAGGACGTGACACAGTGGATGTCGGAGACGCGCTCGGTCTGCGGAATCAGCGCGAGATCGTCGAACGAAAACATCGTCGGACAATCGACCAAGCCTTCGATCGACAGCGTCCAATCCTTGGCCGGTAGGTTCGGATGGGTGCCGAGATCAAGCACCGGCCAATCCTTGACCTCATGCTGTCCTAGCGGCAAGCGTCGTCCAGTCCCGGCCGGAGCCGCCACCGGAGCCGCCACCGGGACCGCGCCGCCGAACCGCCGGCCCTCACGCGCCCAGCGCTCCTTCTCGCGCACCAGCTTGGCGCGTTTCGCGGCGACCATCGCGTCATCGTTCATCAGCGGTTCTCCCTGGTTCCGCCATCGATATGGGGACGACGGGAAGGCTACGGCAAGATGTGGAAACGACATCGTGACGGATCGGCGCTGGACCGCCGCGCGCCACCATGCCGAGATTGGGCATCACCCTGACCGCAGGATACTCACATGACCTCGCTCGCCGACCAGCTGGACGCCAACACCACCGCCCGCCGCAAGACGCTCGGCGCCGAGGACTGGCGGACCATCGACGGCTCGATCCAAGCGCTGAAGGCAACCGGCATCCAGAGCCGGGTGCTCAAGGTCGGCGACCGCGCGCCCGACTTCACCCTGACGGATGCTACCGGCACGACCGTCAGCTCGGCCGAGCTGCGCGCCAAGGGCCCGCTGGTGGTGAAATTCTATCGCGGCGCCTGGTGCTCGTATTGCAACGTCGAGGTGCGGGCGCTGATGGGTGTGCTGGACGACATCCGCGCCCTGGGCGGCGACATGGTGGCGATCACGCCGGAAAAACCGGGCGAGGCGCTGACCATGGTGGAAAAGCACGCGCTGGCGTTCCCAGTGCTGTCCGATCCGGGCAACGCGGTGGCGCGGCAGTACGGTCTGGTTTGGCAACTGCCGGATCACGTGCGGGATTTCTACGGCCGCATCGGTCTCGACTTGGAGCGTTCGAACGGCGACGACAGTTGGGAGTTGCCGACCCCGGGGAATTTCGTGGTGGCGCCCGACGGCACCCTGCTCGACGTGTTCGCCGACCCCGACTATCGGGTGCGCCAGGAGCCGGCCGGCGTGGTCGCGGCGCTCCGGCGGCATGCGAAAAGGTAAGCCTTCAGCCTATCGTTGGATGCGGCCAATCATGTGGATTGCTCGAATCCACCTTCCCTTTCGCCGCTTGGCCGGCATCCTGAGGGCATGACCCATTTCACCGCCGATTTCGGCCGCACCGCCGACGACTACGCCGCCCACCGCGCCGGGTTTCCCGAAAGCCTGTGGGATCGTCTGGCCAATCGCGGCATCGCGTTCGACGGAACCCGTGTGCTCGACCTCGGCACCGGAACCGGAACCGTCGCCCGGGCGCTGGCCCGGCGCGGCGCGCGGGTCACTGGCGTCGACATCTCGGCCGACATGCTGACCAAGGCCGCCGCCCTGGCACGCGACGAGGGGCTTGCGATCGGCTGGGCCGAAGGCTCGGCCGAGGCCACGGGTGTACCGAACGGGTCGATCGATCTGCTGGTGGCCGGGCAATGCTGGCACTGGTTCGACGGTCCCAAGGCCTTCGCCGAGGTGGCGCGGGTGCTGACACCGGGCGGCCGGCTGGTGATCTGCCATTTCGACTGGCTGCCGCTGCCGGGCAACGTGGTGGCGGCGACCGAGGCGCTGATCGAGCGCCACAACCCGGCCTGGCCGATGGGCGGCGGCGATGGTTTCCATGCGGCCTGGGCGACCGGGGCGCGGACCGCCGGGTTCCGCGACATCGAAACCTTCACCTACGATCTGGATCAGCCCTACAGCCACGCCGCCTGGCGCGGCCGCATCCGGGCCAGCGCCGGGGTCGGCGGCACCCTGCCGCCCGATCGGGTGGCGGCGTTCGACGCCGAGCACGCGGCCGTCCTGGCCGAGAACTTTCCCGACGATCCACTGGCGGTGCCGCACCGGGTGTTCGCGCTAATCGCCGGCCCGCCGCCCGATCATCCTTGAAGTCCGCGACTCCGGGGGTTATCAGGGCGCCATCACGTCCCCAATGATCGATCGAGCCCGTGCCGGAGACCGACACCGCACCGGCCGAGACCCCGAACCGCCCGCTGCTGTCGGTCGTCGTCCCGGTCCTGAACGAGGAACAGAACGTCGCCCCGCTGGCCGCGGAAATCCGGGCGGCGCTGGACGGGGCGTGCGCCTACGAAATCATCTACGTGAACGACGGCTCGACCGATGGCACCGCCACGGCGCTTGCCGAGGCGCGGGCGGCTAACCCGATGCTGCGGGTTGTCGAACATGCCGCGCGCTCGGGGCAGAGTGCCGCGCTGCGCACCGGCATCACGGCGGCGCGCGGGCTGCTGATCGCCACGCTGGACGGCGACCGGCAGAACGACCCGGCCGACATCCCGACCCTGCTGGATGCCTGGCACGCGGCTGACCGGCTTGGCAAGGCGCCCGTGATGATCACCGGGCACCGGGTCAACCGGTGCGACAGTTGGGCCAAACACCGTGCCTCGCGGGTCGCCAACTGGCTGCGGCGGGCCACCTTGGGCGACGACAATCCGGACACCGGCTGCTCGCTCAAACTATTCGAGCGTGCGTTGTTCCTCCGGATGCCGTATTTCGATCATATGCACCGTTTCCTGCCGGCGCTGGCGTTGCGCGAGGGAGCGATGGTCGAGGTCGTGCCGGTCAATCATCGGCCGCGACCGACCGGTACGTCGAAATACCGTATCCTGGACCGGCTGCTGGTGGGCATTCCGGACCTGTTGGGCGTGATGTGGCTGATGCGGCGCCGGCCAAACGGCCAGGACGCACGCGAGATCGAGTGAGGCGAAGGCGTGGACCAGTTTCTTGACCTGTCGACCGAAGAGAAGATCATGCTGGGCGTCGGCTTCGCCGGCCAGGCGCTGTTTGCCATGCGCTTCATCATCCAGTGGCTGAAAAGCGAGATCAGCCGCCGCAGCGTGATCCCCATCGCGTTCTGGTATTTCTCCATCCTCGGCGGTGCGACCTTGTTCGTCTATGCGCTGTGGCGCGGCGATCCGGTGTTCATCCTGGGCCAGGGAACGGGGCTGTTCATCTACGCCCGGAACCTGTGGCTGATCCACCGAGAGCGGCGCGACGAAGCGGCGACCGAAGACGCGCAAGCGTCCTGATGGCATGAGCGACACCGTCCCCAAAGCCCTCCGCATCGTCTCACTGCTGCCCAGCGCCACCGAGGTGGTTGCCGCCATCGGCCTGGGCAGCCAACTGGTCGGGCGCAGCCACGAATGCGACTACCCGCCGGGGCTGAGCGCGGTCCCCGTCGTCACCCGGCCACGCATCGACCCGGCGAAACCGTCGCGCGGCCTGCACCGCAACGTCACCAAGTTGATCACCAAGGCGCTGTCGGTGTTCGAGGTCGACGCCGAGCGTCTGCGCGCCCTGCGGCCCGACGTCATCCTGACCCAGCATCAATGCGCCGCCTGTGCGGTGACCGAGGACGACCTGGCCGCCGCTCTGGCCAAGTGGACCGGCGCGGCGCCACGGATTGTCTCGCTGGCGCCGAGCACGCTGAAGGAGGTTTGGGCCAGCTTCGGAGTGATCGGCGAGGCGCTGGATCATCGTTGGGCCGGGCGGGAGCTGGCCGAGCACGCCCGCGAACGGGTGTCGATTATCGGTCATCGGGCGCCGGCTCTGGCGACCCGGCCGACCGTCGTCGCCATCGAGTGGCTTGACCCGCCGATGATCGCCGGCAATTGGGTGCCGGACCTGATCACCGCCGCCGGTGGTACCCCGGTTCTGGCGACCAGCGGCCAGCATTCCGAACTCATCGCACTGAAGGACATCGCCGCCGCCGACCCCGAGATGATGGTGTTGATGCCCTGCGGCTTCGATCTCGCCCGCACCGAGGCGGAAGCAACCGCGTTCCTGGCGCGCAAGACCATCGCCCGTATGCGAACCGTGCGCGAGGGGCGGGTGTGGGCGGCCGATGGCAGTGCCTATTTCAACCGGCCAGGCCCCCGGCTGATCACCTCGATCGAGATCCTGTCGGAAATCCTGCACCCCGGGGCGTTCAACTTCGGCCACGAGGGGTCGAGCTGGCGCCGAATCGGCTAAACGCCGGTCTCCGCCATACCGCAAATCAACGCCCATTGCGCGTCGGTCACCGGCACCACCGACAGCCGGGACTGCCGCACCAGCGCGAAACTTTCCAGCTGAGGGTCGGCCTTGATGTCGGCCAGCGTGACCGGCTTTTTGACCGGTTTTAGCGCCTTGACCGTGACCATGCCGAAGCGGCCGCTCTTGTCGGTCGGATCCGGGTGGTATTCCTCGATCACCTCGACGATGCCAACGATCTGCTTCTCGTTGACCGAATGATAGAAGAAGCCGCGATCGCCGATTTTCATGGCCTTCATGTTGTTCGAGGCCTGGTAATTGCGGACGCCATCCCAGCCTTCGCCCACATCGCCCTTGGCGACTTGATGGTCCCAGGACCAGGTGCCCGGCTCGGTTTTGAACAGCCAATACGCCATGCCCGTCTCGTTCGTGGTGATGTTGCCGGTCGGCACGCTAGCCGAAGCCGCGCGGCAGCGAAAGCCGGTCAGGTGGCCTCGTCGCCCCGCGGCGGCCGCGCCAGCAGCGCCGCCACCTCATGACCAAGGTCGGCACCATGGCTCAACACCCGGTCGACGGCGGCGGCGATCGGCAGCTCGACGCCCAGGCGATCGGCGCGCGCGACCATCGGAGCGGCCGAGGTCGCCCCTTCGATCACACCACGGCTGGCCGTCCGCGCCGCTTCGATCGACGCGCCCTCGCCAAGCCGCCGCCCGAAGGCGAAATTGCGCGACTGGTCGCTGGTGCAGGTCAGCACCACATCGCCCAACCCGGCCAGTCCCATCACCGTCTCCCGCCGACCCCCTTCGGCGAGCACCAGCCGACCGAGCTCCGCCAAGCCGCGCGTGATCAGCGCCGCGCGCGCGTTGGCGCCGAAGCCAAGACCGGCGGCAATGCCGCAAGCGATCGCCAAAACGTTCTTCAGCGCCCCGGCGATCTCCACCCCGATCACATCGGTCGTGGTGTAGAGCCGGAAAGTCGGTCCCGCTAAAACGTCGACCACACGGGCGGCGACGTTGGGGTCGATCGCGGCAACCGTGACGGCGGTCGGCTCGCCGCGCGCCACCTCGGCGGCGAAACTTGGCCCCGATAGCACCGCCACCGGGCGAGCCGCGGTCACCGCTGCCAAGGCACGGTCCAGGGTGTCCCCCGTGTCGGGATCAAGACCCTTGGCCGCATTCACCAAAATGGCGTCATCAAGCAGATGCGGAAGGGCGGCACGAACGACCTCAACGATCGCCACCGCCGGCACCGCCAAAACCACGACCGGTGCTGCGACCGCCGTCAGGTCGCCGGTCACCGTGACCGCCGGATCACCGACCGTTACCCGTACCGGATCGCGCGCCCAAAGCATTGTCCGCCGCCCAGCGCGCGCCGCTACCGCCGCAAGCGCCCGACCCCAGGCCCCGCCCCCCAGGACCGCGACGTCGGTCACGCCTTCACCGCGTCGGCCCCGGCCGACAGGGTGGCGTCCGGGTCGAGCGGCCAACGCGGGCGCGGGCGGAAATCCAAGCCATCGACCAAACCAAGAGCCAAGCGCTCCTGCCCGGCCCAGGCGATCATCGCCGCGTTGTCGGTGCACAGCGCCAAGGGCGGGGCGATGAACGGCATGCCATGGGCCACCGCCAGATCGCCAAGCGCCGCCCGCAGCACACCATTCGCCGCCACCCCGCCGGCCACCACGAAGGGGTATCCCGGCCCGTGGCTGTCCTCGAACCGCTCGATCGCCCGATGCGACCGGTCGACCACCGAGCCGGCGACCGCTGCTTGGAAACCGGCCGCCAGATCGGCCCGCGCTTGATCATCCAACGCCCCGCCAAGCTCCTCGACCCGGCGGCGCACCGCGCTCTTCAGCCCCGAGAAGGAAAAATCACAGCCTGGACGACCGACCATCGGGCGCGGCAACGTGAACCGCGACGGGTCGCCGCTCCGCGCAGCGGCTTCCACTGCCGGGCCGCCGGGATAGCCGAGATCCAATAGCTTGGCGGTCTTGTCGAACGCCTCACCCGCCGCGTCGTCGATGGTGGTGCCGAGTCGGCGATAGCGGCCCACACCCTCGACCGCCAGAAGCTGGCAATGGCCGCCCGAGACCAGGAGCAGAAGGTAGGGAAAGTCGACGCCGTCGGTCAGCCGCGCGGTCAAGGCATGGCCTTCCAGATGGTTGATCGCCAAAAACGGCACGCCGTGCACCAGGGCAATCGCCTTGGCCATGGTGGCGCCGACCAGCACACCGCCGATCAGACCCGGCCCGGCGGTGGCCGCGACCCCGGCCAAATCCGCGAAGTCGAACCCGGCCTCGGCCATCGCCCGGGCGATGATCGTATCCAGATGCTCAAGATGGGCGCGGGCGGCGATCTCCGGCACTACCCCGCCATAGACCCGGTGTTCGTCGAGTTGCGACAACACGACGCTCGACCGAATCGTGCGGTCGGCGCAGACCACGGCGGCAGCGGTTTCGTCGCAGCTGGTCTCGATGCCCAGAATTGGTCGCTCGGCCACCGGCTTCCTCTTTTCAGAACGATCACACCCGTCTACACGAACGGGTCATGAGCACCAACACCAACGCCACTCCACGCCTGATCCTCGGCTCGCGCGGCTCACCTCTGGCGCTGATCCAAACCCATGAGGCGCGCGACCGGCTGATCGCCGCCTGGCCGGAACTGGGCGCGCCCGGCGCCATCGCGATCGAGGTGATCAAGACCACCGGCGATGCCGTGCGCGACCGACCATTGGCCGAGCTCGGCGGCAAGGGTCTGTTCATCAAGGAAATCGAGCACGCCTTGACCGACGGCCGGATCGACGCCGCCGTGCATTCCATGAAGGATATGGAAACCACCATGGCCATCGGCACTGATCTGGTTGCCGTGCTGCCGCGCGAGGACCCGCGCGATGCGTTCATCTCGCTGATCGCCGATCGGATCGACACGCTGCCGGTCGGGGCGAAGATCGGCACCGCCTCGGTCCGGCGCGGGGCGTGGGTGCTGAACCAGCGCCCGGATCTAGAGGTTGTGCTGTTTCGCGGCAACGTCGACACCCGGCTGCGCAAACTTGAAGCGGGCGAGGCGGCGGCCACCTTCCTGGCGATCGCCGGGTTGAACCGGCTTGGCTTGGCCGACCGTGCCACCCGGATCATGGCGTTGGATGAAATGCTGCCCTCGGTCTCCCAGGGCGCGATCGGCATCCAAACCCGCGACGGCAAGGCGAGCGCCCGCGACGCCGATATCCGCCGCTGGATCGCCGGCTTGGATCATCAATCCAGCCGCACCGCCGTCACTGCCGAGCGGGCCATGCTGGCGACCCTGGACGGCTCATGTCGGACCCCGATCGCCGGCCACGCTCGGCTCAGCGGCGACCGCCTGACGCTGGATGGAGCGGTGCTGTCGCTGGACGGGCGCATCCGCCACGACGCGACCGAGACCGGGCCAACCAGCGACCCCGAGGCGTTGGGGCGCGCCGTCGGCGAGGCGCTGCTGGCCCGGTGCGGGCGCGGCTTCCTGGCCAGCTAACGCCATGGGCCGTCGATACCGGGTATTGCTGACCCGTCCGGAGGCCGAATCCGAGGCGCTGGCGACCGAGCTGGCCGCGCGCGGGATCGACGGCGTGGTCGCCCCGGTCTTGGAGATTCAGCCGACCGGAAGCTCGCTTGACCCGCCAGCGGATACTCAGGCTCTGATCCTCACCAGCGGCAACGCACTCGACGCCTTGACCGGGTACGGCATCGACCGAACCCTGCCGGTGTTCACGGTCGGCGACGACACCGCCTCCCGTGCCCAGGGGTATGGCTTTACCCGCGTCGACAGCGCAGCGGGCACCGCCGAGCACCTGATCGACCGCGTGGCCGACCGGCTTTCCCCGGCCGACGGCCCGGTTCTCTGGGCGAGCGGTGAGGACATACGGGTCGATCTCAGAGTACGGCTTGCAACATACGGGTTCCGCGTCGTCCGGCGCGTCGTCTACCGCGCCAGCCCTGTCACGGCCTTGCCCCAGGCGGCGGTCGACGGCTTGCACGCGACGAACATCGACGGTGTGCTGTTTTTCTCTCCACGGACCGCCGAGTGCTTTATTAGTCTCATCGAGAAGGCTGGCTTGATGGACCGGACCCAACGCCTGATCGCGCACTGTCTCAGTCCCGCCGTGGCGGACGCAGCAGGCGCGGTGACCTGGTTGGACATCCGCACCGCCCGCCGGCCGAACCGACAAGACTTGCTGGCGACCCTTGACGGCCTCGCGCCGTCGACCGCCGACTAACCGGAGCTTCGCATGGCCGATACCCCGACCGGCACCCAAGACACGCCCCAACCCACGTCCTCGGCGCCTGTGGACACGCCGCAGGACACCTTGGCGGCGCAACCCGGCCCGGATTCGCTGGTCGGCACCAGCGCCGACACCGTGGCACCGATAGCGGATGTGGCTGACGCGGTCACCGGCCCTTGGAAGGCCCCGTCCTCGCCCGAGAAGGCCAACCCGCCATCCCCCCAGGCGCCGGCTAAGAACACGGATGCCGGCCCCAGTAAAAACAACGGGAACGTCGCCAAAAAGGCGGGCGGCGGCGGCAAACGAGCACTGGTCCTGATGATCCTCGTCGTTCTCGCCGCCGGGGGCGGCTATGCCAGCTATCCGATGTGGCGCCCAATGGCCGAACCCTATGCCGCCATGCTCGGGCTCACGCTGCCGCCGATGATGATTGCCGAACAGCCAACCAGCGCGCCACCCGCCACCGTGAGCTCCACGACGACGGCCCAGACAACAGCCCAGACAGCAGCAAAGACGCCGGCTGTCAGCCATTCGGTGGCAGAGACACCGGCACCTAGCACGACAACGGAACCCATGCCGGCACCCAGTATCGCAGCGCCCGCCCCCACTGCGGCACCACTTACCCAGGCACCACTTACCCAGGCAGCACCGACCCCGACACCACCGACTTCGGCGCCGGACCCGTCGATAGCGGAAACCCTGGCAACCGTGGCCGACCGGCTAGCAGCGGTTGAGACACGACTGACCTCGGCCGAAACCGCGCCAACCCTGCCCCCATCGCTTACCAGCGATCTGGCGGCACTCGACACACGGCTGGACAACGCGACTCGGCGGATTACCGCGATCGCCGACGAAGTAGCGATCGTGCGTGAAGGCTTGGCCGCCGGTGGCGGCGACGGTGGGTTGGGACCGCTGGCCGCCTCACTGTCCGAGAAGGTGCAGTCGTTGACCGATCGTATCGCCCAGGTGGAGCGCCGGCCCAACACACCGACCGTGGCGCCGGAGCGCTTGGCCACCCTGGAAACGATGAGCGCCGAGGTATCGGATCGTCTGACCCGTGAGATCGATAAGAGCGCCGATGATCTGGTGTGGATCGAGGCGCGCATAGCCGGCATTGAGGATCGCCTAAAGACGCTGAGCCAGACGTTGGCCCAGACACGCGAGACCCAAGCCAAGGCGGGGACGTTCCTGGTCGCGGCGGCTCACCTAGCCACGACCGCGGCGACATCGGGCTCTTTCGCCGCCGAGCTTGCCGCCCTACGCGCAACGGCGCCGGCCGTGCTTGAGGTAGACGCGATCCTGGAGATCTTGGCCAAACATGACGCCGGCGTACCGTCGTACGCCGTGCTGGCCGAACGCTTCGCGGCTACCGCAGCGCGGGTGATCGACGCCTCGGTCGTCGGCACCGATCAAGGGGTTGTCGGCCAAGCGCTCACCCGCGTCACCGCCCTGATCTCGGTCCGCCGAACCGAGTCCGCCCCGGAGGGGGGGATTAACGCGCTGCTGAACGAGGCCGAGGCGGCGCTCGGCGGAGGCGATCTGGCGGGTGCCGTCAAAGCCCTCGAAACCTTGGACGGCGACACCGCCGTGGTGGCCGCCGGTTGGCTTGCCGATGCGCGGACCCGGCTGGCGCTCGACGACGCGGTACGGGCCCTGCAAGCCCAGGCGCTTGCGTCGGTATCGGGAGGCTGACCCGTGCGACGTTCACTCTTGTTCCTGATCCAGCTGGCGATCATTGTCGGGGCCGCCATCTGGCTGGTCGACCATCCAGGCGATATTCGGATTGACTGGCTTGGCTGGCGGGTGGAGACCCATTTCGCGCTGTTCCTGATTGTCGTCGCGGTGTTGGTTTGGGCTCTCTCACTCCTGTGGCGAACCATCGCCGCGACGTTGGGAGCGCCCTCGGCCTTCCTTCGCCGACGGTCCGACCGGCGCCGCGAAGATGGATTTCGCGCCCTGATCCTGGGCATGGCGGCCGTCGCCGCCGGCGATGCCGAAGAGGCCCGCCGCCAGGCACGGGAAGCCGACCGGCTTTTGCGCGACCCCGATCTTACCCGGCTGCTGTCCGCCCAGGCCGCTACCCTGGCGGGTGACAGCGCCGCCGCCGCGCGCTACTTCGCGGCGTTGCGCGACAACAAGGATACCGCCTTCCTCGGGCTGATCGGGCTGCTGCGCCAGGCGGTGGCCCGGGGTGACGACGCCCATGCGCTTGAACTGGCTGAGGAGGCCTACTCCTTGCGGCCGGATGCCTCTTATGTCGCGGCCCTTCGATTGGACCATCTGGCGCGCGCCGGACGTTGGTTTGACGCCCAACAGGCACTGTACGACGCGGCGCGGCGCGGCATCGTGGGCGAGGAGGCCGGCCGTCACAAGCGCGCCGCCCTGTTGGTCGAGCGTGCCCGTGACGCCGGCGGCGGCAACCCGAACGAAGCACTCGACCTGGCCGCCAAGGCCCGCGAAAGCGCCCCCGATCACGTCCCCGCGATCGCCCTTGAGGCCCATTTTCTGGCCGAGACCGACCGGCCGAAACGCGCCCTGCGGCTGATTGAGGACCACTGGGCATCGACCCCTCATCCTGAGCTGGCGGCGGCTTACCGGGCGCTGCTGTCGGACGACACCCGGATCGCCACCTTCAAGAAGGTCCATGCGCTGGCGGAGAGGGCGTTGAGCCATCCGGAAAGCCGCATGATGGTCGCCGAGGCCGCCCTTGATGCCGAGTTGTGGGGCGAGGCGCGGGTGCAGCTGGACGCTCTCGCGGACGAGGATTTGACACCACGGGCCTGCCGGCTGCGCGCGCGGCTGGAAGAAGCCGAGCATGGTGACGATGCCGCGGCCCGGCGCTGGCTGGAACGGGCCGGACAGGTCAATCCCGGGCCCGCCTGGACTTGCGGTCAATGCGGCGCCGTGGCCGAGCGTTGGTCGGCGGTCTGTGGCCACTGCGGGGCCTTCGACACGGTGGGGTGGACTCGGCCACCCCGCGTTACCGTGCTGACAGCGATCGAGAACGCCGCCACAGACGCTCCCATCCTCGAAGGCCAGGCGCGCGAACTACCCGAGAGCGAGGCACCGGCCTCCGCCACCTGACCCCGGAAGCGTGACCCCGGCCGTGCGCCAGGCCTCGAATCATCTACACTGGGTCTATTTGGCACCTGTCAATATTTTTTTGACAATATGGTTAATTTTTGATAGCGTTCCTCTTACTCGGTAAGAATGCCGAGAGTAACGGCTCGGACCGGACGCCCATCGGAGCCCGGTTCGGCGGTCAGAAAGGACCGGGCCATGCTTGGATCATCCGATCGTGTGACTTTTCTCGCCCCGACCGGCGGCGCCTATCGTCAAGCGCCTGTATCGCGTGTCGACGCGCCGGGGCAAGCGTTGCGCGCGCCCATTCCGCTCCCGTCGAGCCGTCCCGCCGATCCGCGCGATCCCGCTTATCTGACGGTCGAGCCCGATGGCCGCGACGACATTGGATTTCAGGACCGCCTCCGGCATCGGATCGAGGCGGTGTTCGCGGTGGTGCAATCGGGCGAGGCGCTCGATGCCAGCGTCGAGCGCGCGCTGGACGCCGTACGAGCGCCGCTCGACGCGGCTCAAACGTCGGGCGAGGCGTTCTTCGTGCAGATTCGCGCCGTTGGTGTTGAGGTGTCCTACGCCGAGAGCGCGGAAGGCGGAGGTGTCTTTGCCGCGTATCGTCAGATCGGTTTCGAAATCAGCGTGGCCCGTGCCCGGTCAGTCGACGCCGGGAACGTGCGGGTCCTGAACCTGGACGGTCGATCGTTGTCGTTGACGCAGCAAGAGACGCGGGCCGGCTTCACCTCCGGCCACTACGGCAAGCGCGTGGCCGGCGGATCAGCACTCGACGCCACCGCGCGGGAACGACTGGAAGCGGCCCAGGCGGGTCTTGCGCGGGTCAAGGCGGTTCAAGACGCGCTCCACGCCTATTGGGCAGGCGATCTCGATCCCTTGAAGGAGCTGCTGGTGGATGGGCGGTTTCCGGGCTTCGAGCCAGCGTCGCGAACGCGGGCAGGCGCGGTGTTTCCAGGTATTGGCGTGCTCAATCTCGCCTGAGGCGTCCGGCGGTATCGCACCACCCCCTTGCATCTCGGCGCCGTCACGCGTATCCACAACGCCGTTTCAGCGGTGACGACAGTCGTAAGGTCGAACCGCCCGGAGCCGCAATAGCTCAGCTGGTAGAGCAATGCATTCGTAATGCATGGGTCGGGGGTTCGAGTCCCTCTTGCGGCACCATTATAACTCATTGATATTACTTGAATATTTTCCGATTGTTCGGAACGGAATGTATGTGCGATCCTTGACGCTAGCTGGTTGCGTTTATCGCCTTAACTTGCACGAACGTTCACGCTACCGGCGTCAGGCGCGTCACTGTCTCGGGTGCCAATTCGGCGAGATAGATGGCGCCGTCCGGTGCCACCGACAGGCCATGAGCGCCGTTGATCGCGGCCCGGCCCCGCCCGGCGATCGAGCCGTCGAGCCGCAACGCGTGAATCCGCGGCACCTGGTCCGAAACCAGCACCAACCCGCGGTCGTCGACGACGACATCCATCGGTTTGTGCATCCCCTCCCAGATCGCGAGTACCCCGCCCTCGCGGTTGAAGACCTGGACGCGGTTGTTCTCCCGGTCGGCAACCAGCACCCGGTCCTCCGGGTCGATGGTGATCGCGTGCGGCGTGATGAAAGCGCCGGGTTCGGTCCCGAGCGCTCCCCAGGAGCCGAGATGCTCGCCATCGGCTGAGAAGCGATGGACACGCGTGTTGCCGTAGCCGTCGGAGATGTAGATTTCGCCATCCTCCGCGACGGCCACGTCGGTCGGGCTGTTGAACGGGGCCTCGAAGGCGGGAACGTGGCGGGTACCCAGCGTGAACAGCACGTCGCCATCAAGGTCTGCGCAAACGATCTCGTGCGCGTCCCGGTCGACGATGAAGAGCCGTTCCGTGCCATTCGGGCGCCGATCGATGTGGATCGCGTGGCCGTCGACGATCCGCCCGTCCATCAGTCCCCCGGCGAACGCGCCGTCGGGGCCGAAGACGAGCACGGGAGGGTCCGCGCGCTGCAAGACGAACAACCGGCCATCGGACGCAGCGGCGATCTGGCTGACCATACCCCAGTTCATCCGGTCCGGCAGGCGCGCCCAGCCACGCTCGATCCGGTAGCGCCGGTCCCCGAGTGTCGTGAAGATCCCGTCGTTAACGAGCCGCGTGTTCATTGGCGAATCCCCCTTGGCCGTCATTTCCCGGATGGACAACCGGCCCGCCGCAGTTGAGCGTATGATAAATGGCCTGACGGCTTGCGGAAAGGCCGTATCCGGGTGTTTGGCTTCATTGGCCCTATGGCCGCGGCTTGACGGGAGCCGCTTGCCGTCCGCCTTCCGGCATTCGAGGAAGGCCTCGGCCTTCATCTGCCGGCACACTCGCGTTGAGCCGAACCACGGCGCCGGCACGACATGCTCCCACCCCACTGGTCGGAGCGCGTCTCGTCCTGACGTGCCTCGAGGCCCACGGGATGGCGTTTGCGATGCATTCGCAATGCATGGGTCAGCGGGTCGAGTTCCTCTTGCGGCACTGTTTTTTCCAAAAATTCCACCGCCGGTTAACCGCCCGTTAACCAGCGCCACCTAGTGTGTGCGGTGTTGGCTAACCGGTTTGACGTGGGAGACGCGCGCATGGACGGGACCGAGGTCCGTCGGCATCCGCTTCAAGGACGCATTCAGAGGCTCATAATGGTCGAGGCCGCCTGCGCCGGCCTCGCGCTGATCGTGGTCGGACTCGCGTTGCGCGGCATACTGCCGGATATCCTGGGCAGTCTGATGGACGGCGCGCCGTTCCGGCCGGGTCTCCGACCGTTTGTCGAGCTGTCCATTGCCGTGCCCTGGTTCTTGGTCGGCTATCTGGTGCGTCAACGTCGGCGCGATCTGGCCGCCGAGTTGGACTCCTGGCAATCAATGCCGTTCGAGAAACCGATCCGCACTGACGTGACGATCCGTGATTTTTCCGGCCGGCGGGTGCAATGTTCGTTCGAGGCGCGGGCGGTACTGTGGTTCGCCGACGATGCCGCCCTGGCCGGCGCCGAGCCGCACAAGGAGCGGGTGGCCGGCATGATCGCCGATTTGCTCAAGAAGGCCGCCGTCGATCCGACGCTGCGGCAATCCACGGGCTATCTGTCGGACTGGGTGAATGAAAATCTCATGATCGATGGGTTGGCCAAGACCGAGCTGTCGTCGTCGCGCTTCCGCGTGCTGCCCGACGGGCCGCCGGCGATCCCCTCCAAAGCGGCCAACCGCAACCAAACCGCCGTAATCGCCGGTTAATAGATCAGCTGGACGGCGCCCTGGCGCCGGGCAGGGTCAGGATCATGCCGTAATCCCCACCGGCTCGGATGCTATCGATGATCCGGTTCAACGCCGCCTTATCGAGTCCGACGCCGACAAACAGCCGCACATAGCGTCCGGCAACCGTTTCGACCTCGATGAAGGTCGGGCTTTCCGTAATCAGGAGGGGGCGATAGCGCGCCAGCAGAATCTCCCAGCCCGCGAGCGCCGCCGCATGGGTACGATAGGATGCGAGATGCACGGCCCGTACCCCTTCCCGTGGCGGCCAGGACAAGGTGCTGGTGCGCAGCTCGAGCCGTTCGAGGCGTGCGCGCAGGGTCGCCGCCGCATGATCGCGATCTGCCAGCAATTGGGCGACAGAGCCAGTCATCGCGTCGAGATCCCGGCGTAACGCCTCGACCTCCGCTGCATCAACCACCGGAGCGGCGGGCGTCAGGGAAATTTGTGGCGGGGGTGGTTGCTTGGGTAGTGCGGCGGGTTCAGGGTCGGTGAGCGCACTCATGATCCGAGGTCGTGCCCGGATCATCGAATCGATCTGATGCTCAATCGCCGCCAATCGGCGTTGCAACACGACCGTCTCATCGGAGGCTGCTTGCTGACGGGCAACCAGCGCCTCGGTCCGACGTTCAACGAACCGGCTTTGCCAGCTGCGCTCGCGCTCAAGCGCATCGGCCACCGCCGCCTCGACACGCGCTCGCCTCGCCTCCTCGCCTTCCAATAGGGCACCCGCGCCGCACCCCGACAAGGCAGACGCCAGCACCACACCCACCAGAAGGCCTATTCCACGCCGTGAAATCACTATTTCTCACCCCTCCACCAGCGAATCCTACCAGATGTAGATGAAAACGGGAATCCACCTCTGGTCCTCGTACCGCCGCCGGGGTCGGCGGACACCTTTGTGACCGGCAGCGTTGTCGCCGGGCCGAGGCCCCGCTACGATCCATGTCTCGATGTAAGGAGATAGCCGTGCCACGCTACACCCCTGGCCCCTGGAAGATCCGACCGAACGGCGAGCTATGGTCCTATCAACGCGGCGGCACGCCGCAGCAGGTTGGCACCATGTCCTGGGCCGGCAAACCGGAGGAGCGCGACGGCAACGGTCGCATTCTCGCCGGCGGCGTCGACGCGTGCGAAAGCTTGGATGAGCTGATGCTGATTATCGCCCAGCCCGAAGTGGTACAGGCGATCGAGAACACTCCTCGTATCTCGGCGAAATCCCGCATGATCATCGAGAACGCCCGCGCCACACTGGAAGAGGTCACCGGCAAGAAACTTCCGGAATGGCCGAAACGGGACCCGCACGACCATCGTCTCGAATCCAGCTGACAGGCGCCGCGTCATGGACATGCGCCAGATGCTCGCCACCATCGCCACGAGCGACGCCATGGATTGGCAAATTCTGTTCCGCCCGACATACCGGCACCGCATCACCGAGATTCTCAACGCCGAGGGCGCGCGCGACCGGCTTCAGGTCGACGAGCATCTGGTGGCCTTCTGCTACCGGCCGGATGTCGCGGTGACGATGGCCTATGGCCTGGTCGACCAAAGCAGCTTCGAGCTGCCGGCGGGAAATCCGTTCGCAACCGAGAACGCGCGCTCGGTCTACCTCGATATCTTCCACGAAGGGGGGCTTGTACACCGGGAGACAATTCTCAAGGTCGACCGGCAACGCTGCCTTCTGCCGCTGCCCAAGGAGTGGTCCACGCCGATCGCTGTTCCCGTAACGCAATACAGCCTTGTCCGGCTGATCCACGCGCTGGCCGGGCCGCCAACCGATTACGAGACGTATTTCAAGGACGCGGGAATGGTGCGGGCGGACACACCCTGGCCGTGATCGGATGCCGGTACACGTTCGGCCGGATCGTCGGAACCCCTTTCAGAATCCCTTATTGAACAGATCGCCCGCCTTCGTCAGCAAAAACAACACCCCCAGCCCGCCAACCAGGATAACCACCAGCCATCCAGCGGCCTTGAGAGCGACCGAGACATCCTTGTTGGCGGGTTTCTTCTTGTGCGCGCCGGTCCCGGGAGCACCGGCAACCGGCTTGGCGGCGGATGCCTCGTCCTTGGCGGTAGGCGGCGGTGCCTTGGGCTTCGGAGCCTTGGCGCTGTCGTAGATCACCATCTCCTTGCCTTGCCCGGTCTTGGAATCATAGGTGTCCTTGATCACCTTGATCGCCTCGAAGGCCTTCTCGCCATAGAGCTGCTTGGCAACGTCGATCGCCGCGTCACGTTCAGGGTAGGTCGAATCGATCACCCACTGGCCACCCTTCAGCGTGTGAACCTCAAACAGACTTTGTGCCATGGGGCCCCGCGATTTCCACTTAGTCAAACACGCGCGGATGGTACGTCAGACGGCGCAGGGAGTCAGCCCACCAGGGTGCCGAGCCGCCGCGCCGCCTCTCCCATAACCGAAAGGCCCCGCCACGTGCGCGGCGGGGCCTTGGGTATCGACTGCCGTCCCGGGTTCGGCTTATTCGCGGTTGCCGAACAACTGCAGCAGCATGATGAACAGGTTGATGAAGTCGAGGTACAGCATCAGCGCGCCCATGATCGCCTTCTTGCCGGCGACGTCGGAGCCGTCCAGCTCGTTGTACATCTGCTTGATCCGCTGGGTGTCGTAGGCGGTCAGCCCCGAGAACACCAGCACGCCAATCACCGAGATGGCGAACTGCAGGGCGCTTGAGGCCATGAAGATGTTCACGATGCTGGCAATGAATATGCCGATCATGCCCATAAACAAGAAGCTGCCCCAACCGGACAAATCCTTCTTGGTTGTATAGCCGTACAGGCTCAACCCACCGAAGGCGGCGGCGGTGATGAAGAACACCCGCGTGATGCTCTCCGAGGTGAACTGGATAAGAACCACCGACAAAAACAGCCCCATCAGCGCCGAGAACACATAGAACGCGACATGGGCCGAGCCGATCGACATCTTACCGATACGGGCCGACAGCAGGAACACCATGCCGATCGGCGCCAGCATCACCACCCACTTCAGCGGCGACATATAAATCGCCTGGCCAAAGGCGGTGAACTGCCCGTCTTGCACCGCCAACAGCGCCGTGGCGTAGGCGACCACACCACTCACCACCAGCGCGCTCACCATGTGGTTGTACACGCCCAGCATGTACTGACGCAGGCCGACGTCGTAGTGGGCGACATCAGCGTCCGCGCGGGACATTGTCTTGCGATCGAAAGCCATTCCGAACCCCTTTTTCCGACAACCGATGAACGGTTTCCCGTAACAAATAAGCGAGCGAGCCGCGCCATTCAATACGAAGACGGGCCCGCAGTGTAAATTTCTGATCACATATGCAGGGTTATGTCGCTCTTCGTCGTCACGATTACCACGCTCTTGCACCGCCGATCGTCGCGGGTTAGGCAGCGGGGCGCGCGTCCTCCGCGCCTCACGCTCATGCTGGGAGTAGGCTTTTATGGATGCCGAGCATCTGATCGAGCGTCTGACCCGTGTCGGCGCCGACGCCGAATACACGCTGGACCTGGCTGGCCTCGATCTGCCGCACGCGCGGGAATCGGTGGCCCGGATGCTTGAGCGCAGCCGATTCCGGGCGCCGCGCGACATCGCCGTCCTGCTCGACCCGCCGCCAGAGGGCGGTGGCGAGACCCTGTTTCAGCCGATCGGCCGTCAACTGCTGGACGCCCGGCGCGCCGGGCTGCTGGAGCGGCTTGAACCGCTGTCGCGCGAGGCTGGGCTAGGCTACCGGATCGCCACCGTCGGCAACCCGGAGGCGAGCGACGACGATACACCGACCGCATGATACCCGCTATTCAGCCGCCTCGGCCGCCCGACGCTCCCGCTTGTTGAGCGTCACACTCTCGCTCTTCAACTGCCCGCAAGCGGCCAGGATGTCGCGACCGCGCGGCGCGCGTACCGGCGAGGCGTAGCCCGCCTTGAGCATCACCTGGGCGAAACGCTCGATCGTGTCATCGTCCGAACACTCATAGGCCGTGCCGGGCCAGGGGTTGAACGGAATCAGGTTGATCTTGGCCGGAATGCCGTCGATCAGGCGAACCAGCCGCCGCGCGTCATCCACGCTGTCGTTCACGCCTTTCAGCATCACGTACTCGAAGGTGATGCGGCGCGCGTTGTTGACACCGGGATAAGCACGGCAAGCATCGAGCAACTCGGCGATCGGCCATTTTCGGTTGATCGGCACCAACTCGTCGCGGATGTCGTCGGTGGTGCCATGCAGCGAGATCGCGAGGTTGACGCCCGCCTCCTCACCACAGCGCGCCATCATCGGCACCACACCCGAGGTCGACAGGGTGATCCGCCGTTTCGACAGCGACAGGCCCTCGCCATCCATGATCACCCGCAAGGCCGAGACTACATTGTCGAGATTATACAACGGCTCACCCATGCCCATGAACACGAGATTGGTCAGCCGGCGATCCCGCTGAGCGGTCGGGAATCCGTTCAGATGATCGAGCGCCACCATCACCTGGCCGACGATCTCGGCCGGGGTTAGATTGCGCACCAAGCGCTGCGTGCCGGTGTGACAGAACGTGCAGCTCAACGTGCAGCCGACCTGAGAGGAGAGGCACAGGGTGCCGCGATCCTCTTCCGGGATGAACACGGTCTCCGCCTCGTTGCCGTCGGCGAACCGCAGCAGCCACTTGATCGTGCCGTCGCCGCTGTCCTGCCGGGTCACAACCGCCGGACGGGACATCCGAAACACCTCGGCAAGCCGTGTGCGGAGCGGCTTGGCCAGCGTCGTCATGTCCGCGAAATCGGTGGCGCCGCGATGATAGAGCCAATGCCATATCTGGCCGGTCCGGAACTGGGGCAAGCCAAGCTCGACGAGCGCCGCCTCAAGCGCGGCCCGTTCCATGCCTACGAGGTCGACGCGCGTGTCAGCGCCACGCGTCGCGAAGGCGAGCAAATCCTGCCGTGGGTCCGTGACCCGCGGATCGGTGATCAGGGGGTCGGCGCTGGCACGGGCCGTATCGATGGAGTCGGTCATGGTCGCGAAAATGGCGACAGTCCGGCTCCAACGCAAGCCTTGGGTCGGGGGTGGTCTCAGGATTTGCAGGCGCCGTCGATAATCTTCTTGGTCGCGGTGAAGCCGCTCAGCGAGTAGGTATCCTTGGTCGACGTGCCGCGCTCCGAGGTGCCGGTGATCACCATGTCGCGGCCTTTGACCATCGCTCGCACCAGTGCGGCATCCTCCTCAGGCCCGCGAGTCCACGCCTTGTCGCCCTTGGTGAACATCGCGAAGACCGTGCCGCCAACCGTCAACATCGCCTCGCTATCGGCCTTGTAGTCGTAGCCGGTGACGATGCTGACCTCGCCGCGTGCGCCGGTGGTCGGGTCGTTGGTGACCAGCGCGAAAATCTCGCCGCGTTGCGTGTACTTGCCCTCGCTCTTGATGGGCGCGCTGGCCATGTAGCAGACCTTGACGTCACCCTTGCGGAAAGCGAACGCCTTCCAAGCGCCATTGCTACCGAGCGCTTCCAGCTTCTGCGCCGCCGCGACGCCGGCCAGCGTTATCACCAACGTGGCGACCAACATCGACGCCGCGATGGTCTTGCACGCGCATGATCGGCTCATCGTCTGTCACCTGTCTCGTTCACTTGCGTCACCCCTGGCATGCCATTGCTGAAGGCGGAATTCAATCCGGCATGTGTGGCGAGCCGAAGGCGTTCCGATGGTCCGGATGTGAATAGGCGCCGTAACCAGCCCATACATAGCATGCTAGCAGTCTCACAAACGGTTAAGCGCCGGCGTCATCCTGTGGTTGCGCGGCCTTCCGCGCCGCGGCCTCTCGGTCGCGACGCCTCTGCTTGCGCACCCACAGCGGCGTGCCGAACGTCGGCACCGGAGTTGGTTCGGTTGGCCCGCCGGGCCGGTGTGGGCGGGGGGCGAACTGACCCATGCACAGCAACCGATCGAACATCACCAAGGCCCCAGCCAAACCGACATTGATCGAGAACCGGGTGGGAATCCGCACCACGTGATCACAGCGCGCGACCAGGGCCGGGTCAAGCTCGCCACGTTCCGGTCCCATGATGTAGGCCGCGCATTTCGGGTGGTGAAAACTCGGCAGTTCGACCGCGTCGTCGGTGATCTCGACCCCGACCAGGGCACAGCCACGCGGCAACATCAGAGCCTCCGCGTCGTCGAACCGGTAATAAGGCAGATTACTGGTCGCTCCCGAGGTGTCGGCGCTCTTCAAGGCTTGCCGATCATAAGTCTCATTGACCGTGAAGATGAAGCTGGCGCCAAAGGCGTGGGCGGTCCGCATCAACGCGCCAACATTGGCTGCTTTGTTGATCCGGTCGGCTCCGATTCCAAAATACCCGCGCATGGTGCCGGAGGTTGCCCGAGCCGACGGAGCGAGGCAAGGTGCGGCAACGGTTGACGCCTTCGACGCCAGGAGACTTTCGGATCATGAACGACGTTGCTCCCCTCGCCGCCCCTGACGGCGCCGTGCTGCGGGTCCATCAGGGCAAGGACGCGGCCCCCATCGCGGTCGAGGTCACGCGCGGTGGCATGGTCGAAAGCGTGCACCGAGTCATCGCCGCCGTGGTCGACGGCGCCGGGCACCCCGTCATCGCCTGGGGCGACGTTGGCCGTTTGGTGTACGGACGCTCCGCCATCAAGCCGATCCAGGCCCTGCCGGTGATTGAAAGCGGGGCGGCCGAGGCGTTCGGCCTCGACGACGCCGAGGTCACCCTGTGCTGCGCCAGCCACTCCGGTGAGCCGATGCATGTCGACCGGGTGCGCGCCTGGCTCGACCGGTTGGGTCTGGGCGTCGAGGACTTGGAGTGCGGTCAGCAGATACCGACCCACACCGGTTCGGCCCACGCGATGATCCAAGCTGGCGTCAGTCCCACACGGGCGCACAACAACTGCTCCGGTAAGCATTCCGGCATGCTGACCACCGCGCGTCATCTGGGCGAGCCGACCAGGGGCTATATCCGCGAGGATCATCCGGTGCAGCGGCGGCTGCGCGCGGTGATGGCGGAGATGAGCGGTTGCGACCTCACCGGGGTGCCGACCGGCTATGACGGCTGCGGCATTCCGGTGTTCGGCGCCCCGCTGATTGGCCTCGCCACCGCGATGGCGCGGTTCGCCGACCCTTCGGGCCTGTCGGATGGTCGCCGGGCGGCGGTCCAACGCATCGTCGCCGCCTGCGCCAAGAACCCGCTGCTGATCGCCGGCACCGGCCGGTTCAACAGCGCTTTGCTGGCGGAAACCGGCGAGGCCTGCCTGTTGAAAAGCGGGGCGGAAGGTGTGTTCGCCGCCGCCGTTCGAGGCCAGGGACTTGGCATTTGCCTCAAGGTCGATGACGGCAATGGCCGGGCCGCGAGCGCGGCGATGGGCGCGATCCTGCGGCGTCTGGGCGTGCTCGACGCGGCGGCGCTCGAGCGGTTGGCCGATACGCTGGTCGCCCCGGTACACAATTGGGAGGGCCGGCTGGTCGGCCATGTGCGGCCGGCACCCGACCTGCCGTTCTAACCCACAACCGATCGACGGGGCATCGCGGCCGTGGCCGACCCGATACGCGCGCAATACGAGTCCTATCCCTACCCGGCTCGCGATCCGGGCGACGAACGCCGCCGTCTGGTCAGCGGTTCGCCCAGCCATCTGGATGAAATTCGCCATTACCTGCATGGCGGCCGGCTCGATCTGAACCAGCCGTTCCGCGCCCTGATCGCCGGCGGCGGAACCGGCGACGCCGCGATCATGCTGGCGCAACACCTGACCGACGCGGGCGCCGCCCAAGCCGAGGTCAGCTATCTCGATCTGTCCACCGCCTCGCGCGCCATCGCCGAGGCCCGGGCCGAGGCCCGCGGACTTACAAACATACGGTTCGTGACCGGCGCCATCGAGGATATCGCCGACCGCGCGCCCGGCCCTTACGACTACATCGACTGTTGTGGCGTGCTGCACCACCTGGAAAGCCCCGAGGCGGGGTTGGCCGCGTTGACCAGGCAACTGGCGACGGGGGGTGGCATGGGGCTGATGGTGTACGCCACGTTGGGGCGTGCCGGTGTCTACCCGGTGCAGGAGGCGTTGGCGCAACTCGCCGGCGACAAGCCCGACCGGGAACGCTTAGCGGTGGCCCGCCGTCTAGTCGCGGATCTGCCGGCGTCGCACTGGCTGAAGCGAAACCCGTTCGTTGGCGACCACCTCACCGGCGGCGAGGCGGGCCTGTACGACCTGCTTCTGCATCGCCGGGACCGGTCCTATCGGGTGGACGAGTTGTTGACGCTGGTGCGCGGTGCCGGGCTCGCACCGCGCGGCTGGATCGAGCCGGCGCGTTACGAGCCGGAAACCTATCTGACCGATCCGGTGCTGCGTACGGCGGCGGCGGCGCTTGACCCGGACGCCCGCGTGGCCTTGGCCGAACGGCTGTCCAGTGTGATCGCCAAACACATCGTCTACGTGGCCCCGGCGGACCGAACGCCACCATCGCCACCCGATCCCGGCGCCGACGACACGGTGCTCGTCTTGCGCGACCTGGATCCCATCGCGGTGGCCAAGGGTCTGCGCGGCGGCGGTATGTTACAGGCGGAAATCGACGGTACTCCCTACCGTGCGCCGCTGCCTGATCTGGCGCCAGGGATTCTGGCCTCGATCGACGGTCGGCGCACTGTGGCGGACATTCGCGCGGCCGTGTGCGAGCAAGCCCACTCCATCGCTGATCCAGCGGCGTTCGCCGATCAGGCGCGGGCGTTGTTTCGGGCGTTCCACGGCATCAACCGAATGCTGGTGCGCCACGCCGGTGGCGTCAAAAACGGCTGATCCAACGAAAAGGCCGGGCGCGTGGCCCGGCCTTACTCGAACGCGCATGCGTTGGGGGAAATCGCGGCGTTCGAGCTATGACCAACCCGTCGCAGGGAGAACGACGGGTTGGTGACTATAAGAGGGTCACACCCAGTAGGATCACCCCCAGAACGGCTTGTCGGCCTCTTGCAGCGCGTCGGCGCGGCTAAGGCCCAAGTCAGCCAACTGGTGCGCGTCCATTTCAGCCAGCGCCCGGCGCTGGTTGGCCCGCTCGATCCAGACGACGATCGCGGTGGCGACCGTGGTCAGCAGGGCCAGCGGCGTCCAGGTGTGGGCTCCGTGCATGGCGGAGGCCCCGAATGGCGAACGAGCGTTCTGCGTCAGGAACCGGTTCATGAGAATCTCCATTAAATCGTTAATGAGTTGGACAGTGGTTGAGAGCGGCTTGCCCTCGTAACGTCTTGCTGGGTGGATATTCTCGTAACGTCTTGTTGGGTGGATATTTACGAGCGGGATCGCTTGATCACAAACGATAGTTTCTCATATATTGGATTAGAAAAACTTATCCTTTAAGACTGTGTTAAGGGTTGTCCCATGCGTCGCCTCCCCCCACTCAACGCGCTGCGCGCTTTCGAGGCGGCGGCCCGTCATCTGAGCTTCACCAAGGAGGCGGGCGAGCTGCACGTGACCCAGGCGGCGATCAGCCATCAAATCCGCGCGCTGGAGGAGTGGCTTGGCTTGCGGTTGTTCAAGCGCCAGAACCGCGCCCTGCTGCTGACCGATGCCGGGCAATCCTATTTGCCGCCGCTCCGCGACGCGCTCGACACCATCCACGACGCGACCGCCACGCTGCAGAAGCGCGACGATCATGCCGGTCTGACCGTCAGCACCTTCACCAGCTTCGCCGCCAAGTGGTTGTTGCCGAGGCTTGGCCGGTTCGCCTCGGCGCATCCGGACATCGGGGTGCGATTGGCGATCGATGACCATATCGTCGAGTTTCGCAGCGATAACGCCGTCGATTATAGCGGCGATGGCGTCGACGTCGGCATTCGCTACGGCCGGGGCAATTGGAAGGGCGTGCACATGGACCGGTTGATGACCGAGGTGGTGTTCGTGGTGTGCAGCCCAAAACTGTTGAGTGGCGAGCACCCGCTGCGCACGCCCCGGGATCTGGCCTACCAAACCCTGCTGCACGACGACCTGCCGGAAAACTGGAGCACGTGGCTCGAGGCTGCCGGCGTGGAAGTGAAGGCCCGGCGCGACCTGGTGTTCAACCACTCCGAAATGGTGCTTCAGGCGGCGATTGGCGGGCTTGGGGTCGCCTTGGGCCGCAGCGTTCTGGTGGCCGACGACCTCGCGGCAGGGCGCTTGATCTCACCGTTCGAGCTGCAACTGCCGGCCCAGTCGGCCTATTACTTCGTCTGCCCCGACGGTGCGCAGGATCGCCCCAAGATCAAGGCGTTCCGCGACTGGATCCTTGAAGAGGTGGCGCGCGACGCACAGCACAATGAAGGGCGGGATCAATGGTGGGACGCACCGCCGGCCGGGCTCATCGCCTCGGATAGTGACAACCCGCGCAGCGTGGCGGAATAACCGGCCGGGGTAACGCTCAATCGCCGGCCTTCAGCTCGCCCGGCGCCACCCCGAACGCCTTGGTAAAGGCGGCTTCGATCCGCTCGATATCGGCGGCGGTCGGCTTAATCCCACCGGTGACGAAATCCCGTCCCTGTTTCAGTTCGCGGCCGCACATCTCGATATAGACGTCCATCATCTCGCGAAACGCGCTGAAAGACTTATTTCCCAAGGGATCGGACCGCACCTCGAAGACCGACACGATTGCCCCCATGCGGCGCTGCATCGCATCGAGTTCCTTTAGACGCCCAAGATCAACAGCCACGACGGCCTCCTCGATCAAGCATTCGGTGGCATGGCAACCACGATATTAGCCGTCGCAGTATAGGAACGGCGTCAAGCGTCGTCATCTTTCTCCGATGACCGGGATGGAATCCATATCTCCACCCGATTTCGCCCGCCGCGCTTGGCCGCGTAGAGGGCCTGATCGGCATGCTCGATCAACCCCGACAGGGCATGGCGCTGGTTCATCACCGCGAGGCCGAACGACACCGTCACCGACAGCGCGCGTGCCTCTCCGTCGACTATAATCGGAGCGTCGGCGATGCTTTCGCGCACCCGTTCCAGCACCCGTCGACCCTCGTCGCGCCCAGTCTCGGGCAGGCAGATGAGAAACTCCTCGCCACCGTAGCGATAGACGCTGTCATAGGGGCGAAGATTGCCGATCAACAACGCCGACACCGTCGCCAAGACCTGATCGCCGACCCGGTGGCCATACGTATCGTTGATCCTTTTGAAGCGATCGATATCGGCGAGCACCAGACATCCGGGCGTGCCCGAGCGCCGTGCGCGCAGCATCTCCCGCTTCAGGTCACGCTGCATCACCTGGCGGGTCTGCGTGCCGGTCAAGGGGTCGATGTCGCTGATCGCCGCCTGGAAGGCCCGGGTCAATCGTCGAGCCTGGTCGTGGAAGGCGGTAACCTTCTCCAGCAGCGCGTCGTATTCCTCGATCGGTACCCGGTCGTCCTTCCAGGCACGGGCGGCCAGCAAGGCGATGTGGTTCAACAGCGCCTCGTGCAGCACCACCAAGGTCTCGAAGGCCGGCTGATCAACCGGCGGCGTATCCTTGCGCTCCTGATACCAAAGCCCAAACGCCGATTCACCGTGCGTGCCTAGGGCCAGTAAATCCTCGTCCGGCCGCACCTTGGCGATGGCCGAGCGATGGAACCGTCGCAACCGGTCATCGACCTCCGCGACCGCGCGGCGGACCACCTCGACGACCACCTCGTGCCGCCGCCGTTGAAAGCCAGCCTGATCCGCCGCGCTCATCGGCCCGCCTATCGCTTTAGCTGGCCAGTTCCGGACGATCCCGGTATTGCTCCAGGGCCTCCGGATTGGCCAGGGCCTCGACATTCTTGACTGGCCGGCCGTGCACCACGTTGCGCACCGCTAGTTCGACGATCTTGCCGGATTTGGTGCGCGGGATGTCGCTCACCGCCAGCACCTTGGCCGGCACGTGGCGCGGGGTGCAGCCGGTGCGGATGCGTGTCTTGATCGCCTTGGTCAGATCATCGTCCAGCACCACCCCCTCGGCCAACCGCACGAACAGCACCACCCGCACATCGGCGTCCCAGTCCTGGCCGATGACCAGCGCCTCCTGGACTTCATCCATCTGCTCGACCTGGCGGTAGATCTCGGCGGTGCCGATGCGCACGCCGCCGGGGTTCAGCACCGCATCCGAACGGCCGTAGATGATCATGCCGCCATGTTCGGTCAGCTCGACATAATCGCCGTGACACCACACCCCGGGCCAAGTCTCGAAATAAGCGGCACGGAACTTCGCCCCGTCCGGATCGGCCCAGAAATAGATCGGCATGCAGGGAAACGGTTTGGTGCACACCAGCTCGCCTTTCTCGCCGACTACCGGTTTGCCGTCCTCATTCCAGACCTCGACCGCCATGCCCAGGCCGCGCTTCTGAATCTCGCCGCGCCAGACCGGGCTGATCGGGCTACCCAGCACGAAACACGACACGATGTCGGTGCCGCCGGAGATCGAAGCGAGTTGCACGTCGCCCTTGATGTGCTGGTAGACATAATCGAAGCCTTCCGGCACCAGCGGTGAGCCGGTCGAGGTCAAGGTCCGCACGCTCGATAGATCGTGGGTCTTGCCAGGCTCCAGGTCGCCCTTTTTCAAGGCGTCGATGTACTTGGCCGAGGTACCGAACAGGGTCATCCGCTCGGCGTCCGCGTAATCGAACAGGATGTTGCCGTCGGGATGGAACGGCGAGCCGTCGTACAGCAGCAGGGTGGCGCCCGCCGCCAACCCCGAGACCAACCAGTTCCACATCATCCAGCCGCAGGTGGTGAAGTAGAACACCCGGTCGCCCGGTTTCACGTCGGATTGCAGCATGTGCTCCTTGAGGTGCTGCAACAGCGTCCCGCCGATGCCGTGGACGATGCATTTCGGCACCCCGGTCGTACCGGACGAGAACATGATGTACAGCGGATCGTTGAACGGCATCCGGGTGAAGGTCATCGCCGGTGCGGCGCCCGCGCCAAGATAATCCGCGAAATGGATCGCGTGGGCGATGCCGTCCAGGTCCGGTCGGTCGGCGGCATAAGACACCACCGCCACCCGCCGTAGGCTCGGCAGCTTTTCGGCCACCGCCGCCACCTTGTCGCGGATGTCGAGCGCCTTGCCGTTGTAGTGATAACCCTCGACCGCGATCAGCACCGTCGGCTCGATCTGGCCGAACCGGTCGAGCACCCCCTGAACGCCGAAATCCGGCGAGCAGGACGACCACACAGCGCCGAGCGAGGTTGCCGCCAGCATGCCGATCACCGTCTCGGGCAGGTTCGGCAGGTAGGCCGCCACCCGGTCGCCGGGACCGACGCCGTCGGCCTTCAGCGCCGCCGCCAACCGGGCCACCCGATCGTGCAACTCAGCCCAGCTCAGCCGCCGCTTCACCGTGTCCTCGCCCCAGAACACCATGGCATCGCCGTCACCGGTGCCGCGCAACAGGTTCTCGGCGAAGTTGATCCGGCCTTCGGGGAAAAACTTAGCCCCTGGCATGGCGTCGCCGTTCATCAAACGCACCGACCCCTTGTCGCCGATCACGCCGGCGAAATCCCACACCGTCTCCCAGAAATCCTCACGTTGATCGATCGACCAGCGCCATAGATCGTCATAGTCGCGCGCGCCGGTGCCGTGACGCTGGTTCACCAGGTCCATGAAGGTGGTGATCCGGGCGGCCGCCTTGCGCTCGGCCGACGGCTCCCAGAGTTTGACGGCGTCGGTCATCGATCTCTCCCCTCCCAGACGACGAGCCCCGTGCTTCAAACACGAGCCCTCCCCCGGTTCATAGCGCCGGGCCGGTGGCCGGCGCAACGGCGGGTTCGGCAGCGGGCCGCGCATCTTCACACAAGTCGGTCGGGCAACGACTGTAATAGGATTTTAATTGACAAAATGAGTTTTTCTCCTATTATCGGCTTTCCATCTCAGAGCCGGGCCCATGATCGCGTCACAACCCGTCACACCGCCGACCGCACCCGACAGTGGCGACACCGCGCCACTCGCCGCATGGGAAGTCGCACGGGCCGTCCTCGCCAGGACATTGGATGGCGCGGCGGCGGTCCAGGCCGCGATTGACGGCCCCATGCTAGCCGCCGGCCATGATTGGCTGAGAAAATTATCGCATGGCAGCTCGCTATCCGAATCCGACAAGGCCGCGCTTGTATCTATTGGAAAATTCCTCTTTTGGCGCCATGCTGGCGACATCCCCACCGTGGTCAATACATGGTCGGCCAGACCGCACACCGGACTCGTCCTGCAGCGACGAGGACGGAACGTCGTTCTTCGGGCCATCGGCGCGCACCACCTGCAACCCCTGGCCATCAGCACCCGCCGCCTCCAAGCGTTCGAGCCGGGTTCGACCAAGGCGGCGGCGATCGCAACGCGGCTCCGGGCCGCCACGGCACCGGGCGGCGATGAACCGGCCGCGCTGCCGGCGCAACGGGCGTGGCTCGACGCCTTCACCGGCGCGGCCGCTGGCGAGCCGCTCCTGCCGCCCGTCGCCGAGGCATCGGAAGATCTGCTGGCCGGGGAGATTGCCCCCTGGATCGCCGCCGCCCAGCTGCCGGATGACCTTGCCAAGATCGTGCGCGCCCAGATCGCCACCCTGCACGAACTGGCCCGCGACAGCGAGGCCATCCTGGCGAACGGAATGACTGTCGCGCCCGTGGCCTACGACCCCATCGACCGGGATATCGGTGCCGAGGCGGTGGCCGAACCCGGCAAGGCGCTGATTGGAGGAGACGGCAGCGCAACCCTGCTGGGGCACGCGGGCAACGACACGCTGGCCGCGGGCGGGCTCGACCCGGCGTTCGACCTGACGGCGGCGGTCGGCCCCGGCGCCCCGAACCGCATCCACGACGTGGCGCTGGTTCAGGCGTTGTTGGCGTTTGTGAGGCTTCGGGGCGAGCGGGGAAACCAGCTTTTTCTTGCCGGTCTTCGGCCTCGTCGCAGGGCGTTTAAGTCGTTTTGGGCCAAACCGATTGATGGCGTGCCTAGCGATGGGCTTTTCCACGGCATCGCGCTGTTTAATTTCGGCCTCGATCAAGACATCTCTGACGAGCATCGCGATCAACTGCGGCGTGGGGGTTGGCACGACGATAGCCGCGCCACGCTGACACCAGGCGGCCAGTTGGCCCCCCTCCGAGCCGCCGCGAGGAAATACGGCAACAACCTGCGCGCCATTCAGGGCAGCCGCTCGGTGTATTTGGCTGAGGGTACCGATCATGTCGAATTCATGCTCGCCCATCTTCGGCAATTGGATCAGGAGGTCATGTACCGATTGCGCCAAGCGCAAAAGACATTCAATGACCGCTTAGGGGCAAGCCTATTTCCACATCGCGTGCAACAGCTCCGGCCAAAGGGAGCCAAACCAGATGCGCCACTCCCGCCACCGCGTCTTGTGGTCGACTTCCTAATGAATTGGATGCACCCCGCGACCAATACTTTCGGCCATGTTAGCGCCCAGTTTGGCGATTTCCGCAAGGTCGACCCGGATGGCTTTGACGTGGTGATGCGGGAGCGTCTAAACCGAGATTCTCCATATGAGATCCTCCCAACCCAAAAAGTGTGCCTCGGATCGGT
>JABMNR010000148.1 GCA_013203465.1 Alphaproteobacteria bacterium | reverse complement strand
CGTGGGTGACGTACACGATGGTCGAACCGAGGCGCTGGTGCATGCGCTTGATTTCGGCGCGCATCTCGACGCGCAGCTTGGCGTCCAGGTTCGACAGCGGCTCGTCGAACAGGAACACCGCCGGTTCGCGCACGATGGCGCGGCCCATGGCGACGCGCTGGCGCTGTCCGCCGGACAGCTGGCGCGGCCGCCGGTCGAGCATGGGCGTGAGCTGTAAAATATCGGCGGCGATGCCGACGCGCTTGGCGATCTCATCCTTGGCGAAGCCGCGGTTCTTCAGGCCGTAGGCCATGTTCCCGCGCACCGACATGTGCGGATACAGCGCGTAGTTCTGGAACACCATGGCGATGTCGCGGTCGGCCGGCTCCAGATCGTTGACCACCCGGTCGCCGATCTGAATGGTGCCGCCCGTCACGGTCTCCAGCCCGGCGATCATCCGCAGCAGGGTCGACTTGCCGCAACCCGACGGGCCGACCAACACGGTAAACTCACCATCGGTGATGTCGATCGTGATGCCGTGAATCGCCTTGAAGCCGTTCGGATAGGTTTTCTCGACGGTGTTGAGCTTGAGTTCAGCCATTGCTTATTTCTCCGTCTCGACGAGACCTTTGACGAACCAGCGTTGGAAGATCACGACCACGAGGACAGGGGGCAGCAGCGCCATCATGGCGAGCGCCATGGCCTCGTTGTATTTCGGAACATTATTGCCTTCGAGCTCGTTCAGGATTTGTTTGATGCCCATGACGATCGTGTAATAGCTCTCGTCGGTGGTCATCAGAATGGGCCAGAGGTACTGATTCCAGCCAACAACGAACATGATGATGAAAATCGCCGCCACCATGGTGGTCGACAGCGGCCACAAGATGTCGACTAAGAACCGGAACGGCCCGGCGTTGTCCAGCCGCGCGCTTTCCAACAGCTCGTCCGGCACCGATTTGAAGAATTGCCGGAAGAAGAACGTCGCCGTCGCCGAGGCGATAAGCGGCAGGATGAGCCCGGTATAGCTGTTCAGCATGCCGAGCTGGCTAACCACTTCATAGGACGGCAAAATCCGCACTTCGAGCGGCAGCAGCAACGAGGAAAAGATCATCCAAAAGATGAAGTTGCCTGCGGGAAAGCGGAAATACACGATGGCGTAGGCCGCCAGGATCGAGATCGCGATCTTTCCAATCGAGAACCCAAGACCGAGGATCATCGAGTTTTTCAGCATCAGCAGGGCGTTCACCTGACCGGTGAAACCAGACCCCTTGAACAGCACGGTCGTGTAGGTTTCCCAAAAATAATCGCCGATCCAAAACTGCAGACCGTCGCTCAACAGTGTCTCGGGACGATGGGTCGAGGAGGCGAAGGTGATCCAAACCGGGATGAGCATGAACAGCACGCCGGCGATCAAGATCGCATGGTCGAAGATCTGAAACCGTTTCATCGCTCCGCCCCGCTCAATAGTGAATCTTCCGCTCGATAAAGCGGAATTGAACCATGGTCAGGACGAGTACCAGGATCATCAGGATCACGGACTGTGCCGAGGAACCACCCAGATCGAGACCGAGGAACCCATCCTGGTACACCTTGTAGACCAGCGTGTTGGTGCCACCGGCCGGTGAACCGCGGGTCATGGTATCGATCACCCCGAAGGTGTCGAAGAAGGCATAGGTGATGTTGATCACCAGAACGAAGAAGCCGGTTGGCGCCAGCAACGGGAAGATGATGGTCCAGAACCGACGAACGTTCGACTTACAGTCGATCAGCGCGGCCTCGCGCACATAGGTCGGAATGCTCTGCAGCCCGGCGAGGAAATAGATGAAATTCACGCTGACCTGCTTCCAGACCGACACCAGGATCACGGTGAAAGCGGCATCGGCCACGTTGACCTGGGGATTGAAGTCCCAGCCGCTGGCGATCAACAGATTATACAGCGGGCCAAGATTGCGGGTGAACAGGAAAGTGCCGACGATGCCGGCAACCGCCGGGGCGACCGCGTAGACCCAGATGAGCAGAATCTTGTAGCTCGTCGCTCCCTTCAGGATCCCGTCGGCCTTAACCGCCAAGAACAACGCCAAGGCCATGGAGAAGAAGGCCACGAGGGTCGAGAAGATCGCCGTGAAGGTGGCGGAGACCACATACTGGCGGTCGTTGAAAATGGATTCGTAGTTCTCGAACCAGACGAACTGGACACCAAGACCGAACGCGTCTTCGAGCACGAAGGATTGATAGATCGCCTGGGCCGCCGGCCAGACAAAGAAAATACTGATGATCAGAACCTGGGGCACGACCAGGAAATAGGGCAGGAACGGGTGCTGGAATTGTTGGCGTTTCATGGCTGAATCCGCGCTCGTTCAAAAACACTGAAACGGAACGAGAGGGCCTTTACCCTCTCGTTCCGAATTGGTCTGGGCCGAGCTTAGCGTACGGTTTTGGCGAAGCGAGCGAGCAGCTTGTTGCTGTCCTCCTCGATCGCCTTGAAGCCATCCGCGACGCTGGTGGCGCCCGAGAAGATCTTGTCGTACTCGCGCTGCATCACCTCGCGAATCTGGACGTAGTAGCCCAGACGATAGCCCTTGGTGTTCTCGCCTTCCGGTAGCGACAGCTGCAGGATGCCGACCTCGGCGTCCGGGCTTTCGTTATAGTAGCCCTGCTTCTTCGCCAGCGCGTAAGCCGCCTTGGTGATCGGCACGTAGCCGGTCTGCTTGTGCCAGAAAACCTGGGTCTCCGGTTTGGTCAGGAACGCGAAGAACTGAGCCGTCGCCTTGTTCTCGGCGTCGGATTTGCCGGCAAACGCGAACAGCGCCGCACCACCGATGAACGTGGTGTATTCCTTTTTAACGATCGAGCTCCAGTACGGCAGATAGGTCGTGCCGAAGTCGAACTTGGCACTCTTCTTCAGGCCGCCGAAGGAACCGGACGAGCCCAGCCACATGGCGACTTCCTCGTCGATGAAGGGCTTCTGATTGTCGTTCCATTTGGTGCCGAAGTAGCCGTACAGGCCCTGATCGAGCCACGACTTCACCTTGGAGAAGTGGTGGCGCATGTCCTTGTTGTTGTAGTTGATCTTGGTCGCCACGCCGTCGTAGCCGTTGTTCTCGTTGGACAGCGACAAGTTGTGACGGCTGTGGAAGTTCTCGGAGAAGATCCACGGCGTGTGACTCTGCGACAGCGGCACGTATCCGGCGGCCTTGAGCTTCGGCGCGATGACCTCGAACTCTTCCCAGGTTTTCGGCGGCGTCACACCGGCCTTCGCCAGCGCGGCCTTGTTGTAATACAGCACCGGGGTCGAGGAATTGAACGGCATGCCGATCATCTGCCCCTTGTTGTCGGCGTAGAAGTTCCGCACACCGGCGATATAGACATCTTTGTTGAACTTGACGCCGTATTTGTTCAGCAGATCGGCCACGGGATAGACTGCGCCCTTGGCGTTGATGATGGTCGCGGCGCCGGCGTCGAAGATCTGGATGATGTTCGGCGCCTGGCCGGCGCGGAATGCGGCGATGCTGGCGGTCATGGTCTCTTCGTAGCCGCCCTTGTAGATCGGCGTCAGCATGACGTCGCTTTGCGAGGCGTTGAAGTCCTTGGCGATCGTGTTGACGGTCTCGCCGAGCGAGCCGCCCATGGCGTGCCACCACGTGATCTCGGTCGCGGCCAGTGCGCTGCCCGCACTAGAAAGTGTCAAGGCGCTGACCGCGACAGCGGCCAATTTTCCCATGAGTCTCATATAATTATCCTCCCTCGAGGGTAGGGTGAAAACGAGTTGGACCCTACTTTATGCCTTTTTCCAGGCGGTTACGGTTTTTGGACATTTTTATGAATGTCGATGAATCCATGCCACTCATTGACCGTCAGAGCAAGTTTCGGATGGCGAACATCACACGCGGGCGCGATGTTGAGGACACCAAATCATCGGTACTGAGACGGGGATAGTGATGATCGAAGCCACCTTGCCATCAACTTTTCGTGACGACGACGCCCGCTATGCCGCGATCGCGGCGAGCGATCCCGCCGCCGACGGCACGTTCATCGTGGCGGTCAAAACCACCGGGATCTACTGTCGGCCGGTTTGCCCCTCACGCACGCCGAAACGCCAGAACGTGGAGTTCTTCACGCTGCCCGAGGAGGCGCGCACCGCTGGCTATCGCGCCTGCCGCCGCTGCCATCCGGACACCGCGGCGCCGCGCGATCCGCGCCTGGATGCCGTACGCGCCGCCTGTCGGGTGATCGAGGGCGCGGAGGACGCGGCGCCCAGCCTGGAAGCGCTGGGGGCTGCCGCCGGGCTCGGCCCGCATCACCTGCAACGCACCTTCAAGGCGGTCATGGGGGTGTCGCCGCGTCAGTACTGGGACGCGCGCCGGCTCGGGCGGCTGAAACGGAACCTCAAGGCCGGTGAGGATGTGACCTCGGCGCTGTACGGCGCCGGTTACGGCTCGTCGAGCCGGCTCTACGAGAAAGCGAAGGGACAATTGGGCATGACACCGGCCAGCTACGGCAAGGGCGGGGCGGGGGCGGTGATCGCCTACGCCTTCGCCGACACCGCGCTTGGGCGCGTCATTGTTGGCGCCACCAAGTCGGGCATCTGTTTCGTCGGCCTTGGCGATGAGGAGGCGGCGTTGATCGAGGAACTTCGGCACGACTTCCCGGAAGCCACTTTGGCGGCCGATCCAACCGGGTTGGGGACGACGGTCGCCGAGGTGACGCTGACCTTGGAGGGGCGGGAGCCGCACGCCGAGCTGCCGCTCGACATTCGGGGCACGGCGTTCCAGCGCCAGGTCTGGGAAGCCCTGCGCGCCATACCGATGGGCGAGACCCGCACCTACGCCGAGCTGGCGGCTCAGATCGGCCGGCCCAAGGCGATCCGCGCCGTTGGCTCGGCTTGCGCCAACAACCCGGTATCGCTGATCGTGCCGTGTCATCGCGCGGTCGGCACCGACGGTACCTTGCGCGGCTATCGCTGGGGACTGGAGCGCAAGCGGGCACTGATCGACACCGAGCACCGTGCCGCCAGACGGTCGTAGGCGCTACCGGACCTTTGCGTAGGCGAAACAATCGCGTGGCTCGGGGCTCAGATTCTGCGCCACGTGCCAGCGGTGCAGCACGCCCTCGAAGGTCATTCCCGCCTTCTCCATGACCCGGGCGGAGGTGCCGTTCTCGGCGTCGCAGAAGGCCCAAGCGCGATAGATCGTCGGTTGGTCGAGGGCGAAATCGACCAGCGCCTTCAGCGCACGGCTGGCATAGCCCCGTCCCCAGCGATCGCGCGCCATGGCGTAACCGAAGGCGGCGTGGAATCCGTCGATCCGCATGTCGATTGTGCCGAATAGGGTGTCGTCCGCCGGATCGACCAGGGCGTGGCAGAAAACCTCACCCGCCTCCCAGGCGTTCTGCATCGCCGCGCAGTACTCCGTCGCGTGATCGACATGATCATGCGTCTTGAAGGTCAGCCAGCGCGTCACCTCGGGATCGCGGGCGTAGCTCGTGTAAACCGCCTCGGCGTCGTCCATGCGCAAGCGCCGCAGGGTCAATCCGTCGAGCTTGATGCTCTCCGGTGCGTTGATCCTGACATCGGGCACCCCTCGGCGCAGGGGATTCAAGCCCGCCACGGCCGATCTATTCCGCGAATTCGAAGCCCATGGTGCGGGCGTGGTAGTGCCAGCCGCCGTCCTGCACGATCAGGAAGCGGGCGAGACGGGTGCCGCCGTTATGGTGGCTGTGCACCTCGCCCGGCGGGGTAACCATGGTGGCATGCGGCGCCCAGTCGATCCGCTCACCGTCGATCATCGAGAAACAGCCCTCGCCGTCGACGCACAGGGTAATCGCGGCGGAATTGTGCCTGTGGGCGCGCTGATGCGTCCCCGGCTGCAACGTGTTGAACGCCAAAGTCAGTGACGGCATGGCATTGCGGCTGTCGGCGGTGCGCTCGGACGAGAAGATCAGCGCCACTCCAGCCTGATCGGCCCGCATCGACTGATCCAGCAAAATCTCGATCTGCCGATCGATCTCCGCCGCCGGATAGTGCACCGCCTCGATCGCCGCCGCCCCCGGTACGGGTGGGTTCAACTTCTCGAACGCCAACGCCGGCTCATTGGTGACGCACCACAGCACGGCCGGTTCGGTGGCCGCGCGATGGCTAACAGCGTGACCGCCCGGCAGCACCATGACGTCACCCGGTCCCCAGGCGATCGTTTCGTTACCGATCTTTGTTTCACCGGAGCCTCGGATCACATAATGCACCTCACCACTGGCCCGGAACGCGGTCTCCAGGGTGTCGCCGGCGGCGATGCGGGCGTATCGCGCGAGCACCAGCGGCGTGGTGGCCGGGAACGGACAGTCCAGCACCGCCGATTGGTCCATCGCGTGCAGGCCGCTGCCGGCCACCGGATCGAGCGCCGCCGCCAATGGGGTGTCGAACCGGGCGCGCGGCACGGCGGCGAGCTTCAGGTTGAAGGCGTTGGCCGAGCTGAAGAACCGGGCACGGCGTTGCGCCGGGGTTACCGCCTCGACCGGCGGATCGCCCTCAAGTTGGGTCGTCGTCGTGGTGAATATTGCGGTTTCCGCCATCTCAGCCTCCCTTGCATGAGTGGCCATGGTGCGCCGCTGACGAGTGTCGTCAAGCGTGATGCCGTAAGACGGTCCGACACGTGAATTAGTATCTTAAGGTTTTCCTTAAGATCTTTGCTTAAAATCAAACCCCTGACCGGCAGGCGCCGGCGTCGCGTGCTGACGACACGCGTGACGTGCGGCGCCCGGGACCTAGAACATTCGGCATGAGCATGGACATTCGGTTCACCAAGACATATCGGCGGCTGGTTCGAGGCACAAACATCAATGACACGTCATTGATGGCCACCGATTATCTGAACCATTTCAACGAAGTGGTGATGGTCCTGGAGTTGATCCCGGACATGCCGGACATGATCGAGGATGCCGAGACGTGGCGGCCGGCATCCTATGTCGAGCATTTCGCCGCCAGCGGGATCTCGGACAAGGACCTGGCGATCTGGGCGTACGAAAACGCGCCGAGAGAGTATGTCGACGCGCTTGAGGATTTTATCGCGGTCGCGGACCGGAAGCTCTTGGACGCCATAGCCCAGATCAAGGCGGTCTTGCGGACGGCAAGCGAGGACGAGCTGCGGAATACCGTGTCGTCCTTGTTGACGGACATCAAGGCGGTCCTGGATCGGATATCCGCCATCATCAACGGGACGATGGTTCGCCTGGACCAGAGCCAGATCGACGTTGTCTTCCAGCGCGCCGGCGGGTGACGGTTCCGCGCGCGGACGCCTGCTTGGTTCGACGGCCGATTGCCCTGACCGGTTGTGGGGGCTATATCGACCTTCCACCCTGACGGACTCCTCGATGCCTCCCGCCTTGTTCATTGCGACCCGACCCGGTTCGGTTGCGCTGCTGACCTTCATGGTCGCGCTCGGACAGATGTCGATGGGCCTGTATACGCCGTCGATGCCGTCGATGGCGGCGGCGCTCGATACGTCGATCAGCCAGGTGCAATTGACGTTGACGGTGTTCCTGGCCGGCTTCGCCGTCAGCCAGTTGGTTTGGGGCCCGGTGTCGGACCGCTTTGGTCGGCGCGCCACCCTGTTCGTGGGACTGGCCTGTTTCACCGCCGCCGGTGCCGCGTGCGCGCTCGCCGAGACCATCGAACAGCTGATCGTGTTCCGGTTTTTCCAAGCTCTGGGCGCCTGTTCGGGGCAGGTCGTCGCCCGGGCGATCGTGCGCGATTCCGCCGAGGGTGCGGTAGCCGCCAAGGTCATGTCCTACATCGCGTTGTCGATGTCGCTGTCGCCGGCGATCACCCCGTCGATCGGCGGTTTGATGCAGGAGTGGTTCGGCTGGCGTTCGAACTTCGTGCTGCTGGCGCTGGTTGGCTTGACCCTGGCGACGTTGGTGCTGGCGCGTCTGCCAGAAACCCTTCGCGTGCCGGTTCCCGATGCCCTGTGGCCAGGTCCGATGCGGCGGAACTATGCGAGCTTGCTGGGCGACCGGGCCTATCTCGGCCATGTGCTGATGGTGGGCGGCATGTTCGGTGGCCTGATGAGCTATCAAACCGGCTCGCCGTTCGTGCTGATGGACCAGTTGGGCTGGTCGCCGCGCGCTTATGGCCTGTTGATCCTGTTCAACGTTTTCGGGTTCCTGGCCGGCAGCCTGCTCGCGACCCGCTATTCCGAGGCCGTGGGGTCCCGGCGCATGGTGCGATTTGGCGCTGTGGCCGTGCTGATCTCGGGGTTGTTGATGCTGGCGTTTCCGTTGGCCGGGCATTTGTCTACGGCCTCGCTGCTCGGGCCGATGATGCTGTTGCTGTTCGGCATGGGGATCGGCTTGCCGAACGCCTTTTCCGGCGCGTTGCAGGGGTTTCCCCGGATCGCCGGCTCGGCCTCGGCGTTGATGGGCTTCACTCAGATGGGGTGCGGCATGCTGGCCTCGTTCGCGGTCACCCGGATGACCGGTGACGTCTATCTGGCCGTCGGCGTGGTGTGCGCGGTGTCCGGCGTGGGGTGTTTCCTAGCCCAGGCGTTGATTATCCCGGCCGAGGTTCCGACCGCGACCGACTGAGGCGAATCAGCTAGACTCCAGGTGTTCGCAACCCATTGGCTCGGCACTCATGACGTCGCTGACCGCTATCCATCTGATCGATACCGACGGCACCGCGTTCGCGGTTCCGACTCGGCGCAGCGCCCGCGCCCGGCGCATGCTGCTGCGGATCGACCCGGCGCGCGGCGGGCCGGAGCTGGTGCTGCCCGATGGGGTCGACCCGGCGCGGGCCGAGGCGTTCGCCCGGCAGAACCTGGGCTGGCTACGGGCGCGGCTGGCGCGGCTGCCGGCCCGTATCGCGTTCACCGATGGTGCATTGGTGCCGATCCTCGGGGTCGAGCACCGGATTCGTCATCGCCCAGACCAGCGCGGCGGAGTCTGGCGGATCGAGGATCCTGATCATTCGGTCGAGCTGCACGTCTCGGGCACGGCCGAGCATCTGGCGCGCCGGTTGACCGATTTCCTCAAGATCGAGGCGAAACGGGTGATCGCGCCGCGCGCCCGCGCACACGCCGACACCCTGGATCGCCGGGTTGGCCGGGTGACGGTGCGGGATACCGCCTCACGTTGGGGCAGTTGTTCGTCGCGGGGCGATTTGTCGTTTTCCTGGCGGCTGGTGCTGGCGCCGGAGCGGGTGCTGGACTACGTGGTCGCCCACGAGGTGGCGCATTTGGTCGAGATGAACCATTCACCCCGGTTCTGGCGCCTGGTCGACCGGTTGATGCCGGGGTACGAGCCCGACCGCGCCTGGCTCAAGCGCCACGGCGGGCGCCTGCACGCCTATGGCTGACCTTGCGCGGGGGCGTTCGGCGGCGTAAGGCGAGGCCCCTCGCAACCCACGCCAGATCAGCTCATGCGTCGCCCTCGCCCCGACTCCCTGCCGGTCGCCGCTCTGTTGACGGCGCTGGTCGCCTTCGGGCCGATCTCGACCGACATGTACCTGCCGTCCCTGCCGGCGTTGGTGGTGGCGTTCGATACCGACGTGCCGACGGTTCAACTCACCCTCAGCGCCTTCCTGGTGGCGTTCGCGGTCTCGATGCTGGTCTACGGCCCGCTATCGGATCGGTTCGGCCGCCGGCCGGTGCTGTTGGGAGCGGTGGCGCTGTACGTGCTCGCCTCGGTGGCGTGCGCCGTGGCGCCGTCCATCGATTGGCTGATCGGCGCCCGCGTCGCCCAAGCCATCGGCTGTTGCGCCGGCCCGGTGCTCGGCCGGGCCGTGGTGCGCGACGTGTACGGCCGGGAGCGGGCGGCGGCCGTGCTGTCCTACATGGGCACCGCCATGGCCCTGGCACCGGCGATCGGTCCGATCCTCGGCGGCTGGCTGCAGGTCACGTTCGGCTGGCAGGCGACGTTCTGGGTGCTGACCGTATTTTCCGGCCTGGCGTTGCTCGGGGTGGCGCTCATGCTGGATGAGACCAACGCCCACCGGAACCCCGACGCCACCTCGCTGCGCGGCATCATCACCAACTACACGGCTCTGCTGCGGCACCGGGTCTATGTCGGCTATGTGGCGACGATCTCGGCCTGCTACAGCGTCATCTTCTGTTTTATTTCGGGCTCATCATTCGTGTTGATCGAGGTGGTGGGACTGAGCCCCGATCTCTATGGCTACGGCTTCGCCACCATCGTTCTTGGCTATATGACCGGCACCTTTCTCTCGGGGCGATACGGCCGGCGTGTCGGGGTCGAACGGATGATCCTGGCGGGCGGCGCGCTGACGACGGCGGCCGGTCTGGTCATGGCGGCCTTTGCCTGGGCCGACGTGGTTACGGTCGCGACGATCGTTCTGCCGCAGATGGTGGCGATGATCGGCGTCGGGCTGGTGTTCCCGAATTCGCAGGCCGGTGCCATCGGGCCGTTCCCGACCATGGCCGGATCGGCGTCGGCCTTGCTCGGCTTCTGCCAGATGGGGATCGCGGCGGCGGTCGGGCTGGCCATCGGCCATGCCTTCGACGGCACTGCCCGGCCGATGGCCACCGGCGTCGCCGTGACCGGGGGGCTCACGCTGCTGTTCTTCTGGACGATCGTCTGGCCGGCTCGGACGCGCGGGTAGCCCGGTTAATCCGCCGCGCGGTGCGCCAAACGGTCGCCCAACGGCACCCCCGGCAGCGGGTGGGCCGGCTTGCCGACATGGGCGGCGGTCATGAAATCACGCCAGATACGCGCGGGCAGGCCGCCGCCAGTCACTTTATTCATTGGCCGGCCGTCGTCGTTGCCGACCCAGACCACCGCCACCAGATCGGCGGTGTAACCGGCGAACCAAGCGTCGCGGAAGCCTTGGCTGGTGCCGGTCTTGCCGGCCGCGGGGCGGTCCAGGCGCGCGGCCTTGCCGGTGCCGCCGTCAATCGCCTCGGCCAGCATGGCGTTCAGCGCGCCGACCGCGTCCGGGTCGACGCGACCACCAAGGCCGGAACCGGATCGCGTGAACAGTGGATTGCCCGCGCGGGTTACGATTGCCTCGATGGCGTAGGGTACGATGGGCCGGCCGCCATTGGCGAAGGCGGCGTAAACCCCGGCAAGGTCGAGCGGACTCATCGTGTCGACGCCGAGCACCAGACTGGGGCCGGGGGCGAGATCCATCCCCAGGCCCAGCCGCCCGGCCAACGCTCGGACCCGTTGTCGGCCGATCCGCTCCTGCAGCCGGACACTCGCCGCGTTGCGGCTTTGGCTCAGGGCTTCGGTCAGTGTGATGGCGCCGAGAAAGCGGCCGTCGATGTTGGCCGGGCTCCACCCCTCGACGGTGATCGGGTCGTCGCCGATGATATCGTCGGGTGCCCAACCAGCATCCAACGCCGCCAGGAACACGATCGGCTTGATCGCGGAACCCGGCTGACGGCGGGCCTGGACGGCGCGGTTGAATTGGCTCGTTCGATAGTCACGGCCGCCGACCATGGCGCGTACCGCCCCGGTGGCGGGGTCGAGCGCCACCAGCGCCACTTGGCCGACGTTCTGGCCCTTGGTCTTGGCGAAACCCTGGGCGACCGCCTGTTCCGCCAGTCGTTGCAGGTGAGTGTCGAGTGTGGTGCGGACCGACAGATCGGCGTCGCGGCGCCCAGTGTAGCTCGGCACCTGATCATGCACCCAGTCGGCGAACCAGCGGTGACCCGGCCCACGACCGGCCGAGCCACGCACCCGCGCCGGTGACGTCGTTGCTTGTCGGCGAGCGGTCTCGCCGATCCGACCCTGCGCCGCCATCGCCGCCAGAACCAAATCCGCCCGTTGCCGGGCGCGTTCGGGGGCCGAGACCGGATTGTAGCGCGAGGGTCCTTTGAGCATGCCCGCCAGCATCGCCGATTCAGCCAAGCTCAACTGGGTCGCGGACTTGCCGAAGTATTTGCGCGCGGCGGCATCGATGCCGTAGGCGCCGGCACCGAAATACACCCGGTTCAGATAGATCGCGAGAATCTCGTCCTTGCCGAAGGTGCGCTCGAGCCAGAACGCGAGCAAAAGTTCCTGAATCTTTCGGGACAGACTGCGGTCGGGCGTCAGGAAGATGTTCTTGGCGAGCTGTTGGGTCAGGGTGCTGCCGCCTTGCACCACTCGGCCGGCCCGAAGATTGGCGACCATCGCGCGGGCCAGCCCCAGCACGTCTAGGCCGACATGATCATAAAACCGCCGGTCCTCGATCGCGATCACCGCATCCGGTACATGCGGCGGCAAGTCGGCCACGGTTACCGGATCGCCATGCAAAGGGCCGTAGGAGGCGAGCAGCGAGCCGCCGGCCTCCATCAGACGCACCGATCCTGGTCGGCTGTATCGGTCGAGATCGGTGATGTCGGGCAACTGATAAGCATGCCAGGCAAAAAGCCCTCCGACCGCCACGAGCCCCCACAGACCAGCGACGGCTCCCCAGACCAGAAGTCCCTTGATCACCCGCCGCAGCATCCCGCGCCGACCCGATCCCCGGCGCCGCGAGCCGGTTGAACGCCGCGCCGTGCGGGCGGTCGCGGTCTTCGTCGATGGAGACCGACGGTTCCCGGCCATGCCGCTACCCTTGACCGTCGAGGGGCGTGCCGAACCTTCGCCTGACGTTGTGGCTTTTGACCGCGATCCTTTGGAATTCTTGATTTTTGAACGAGACGTGCGCGCCATAACCTCGGCCGGAGTTTCTGAAGTGCTGCGTCAAAATAATATTATGAAGATACTGAAATTAAAAGATTAATTGTTTTTTCTTGAGATTCCAAGCCGAGTATTGGCTTTAGGTGACTGGGATTCCTGTATTTTCTGGCGGCGGCTCGCTGGAAACCAGAGGCTGGCGATGGTGCCCTCGCCCGGCTGGCTGTCAAGGGTCAAGCGGCCACCATGCAACTGTGCCATGCGGGCGACCAGCGGCAAACCAAGTCCGGTGCCTTGTTGGCTCCGGGTCATGGGGTTGCTGACCCGGCTGAACGCTTCCAAGGCGTGGGCGATCTCCGGCTTGCTCATGCCGACCCCGGTGTCGGTGATGCTGAACGTTAAGCCGCCGTCCTTTGCGGTATCAGCGGTCACCACCACCTCACCGGCAGCCTGGGTGTATTTGATGGCGTTCGACACCAAGTTCGTCAGCATCTGTCGGAACCGTCGCGGATCGGCGTGCAACGCACCGATCGATGGTTCGAGCTGGTTCTCCAGGCGTACACCCTTGCGGTCGGCCGTCTCCCGCAGCAGTTCGATGACCGTGCGCGCCGCGCCGACTGGATCGATCCACTCCGGATCGATTTCCATGCGTCCGGCTTCAATCTTGGACAAATCAAGGATATCGTTGATCAAGGTCAGCAGATGCGCGCCGCTGTCGTGGATCGCCGTGGAGTACTCGCGCAAGGTTTCAGGGTCATCGCGTTGGCCGGCCTGGTCGCGAATGATCTCGGCAAACCCCATGATCGAGTTGAGCGGGGTACGCAGCTCGTGGCTGACAAGGGCGAGGAACTCGGATTTCCCGCGATCGGCCCGCTCGGCGGCATCGAGTGCCGCCGCCGCCTCTCGCCGGGCGCGGTCGGCGCGGGCCAGCGCGGCGGACAGCTCGCCTCCCCGACGCTCCAATTCCTGGGTGCGTTCGTCGACGCGGTGCTCCAGATCGGCGTTCACCCGGGCCAACGCGTCGCGGCTGTCACGCAGCTTGGTCACCATGTCATTGAAGGCCTGACGCAGCACCTCGATCTCGGTGCCTTCGGCCGCGTGTGCCGTCGGTTCGTCGAACTCCAACCGCTCCAGGCGATCCAACGCGGTACTCCGCGCGGCTTGGGTAAGCTCAATGATCGGCCGCACCAGGATCGACCGGCTCACCCGCACGAAAATGAGCCACAGGATCACGATCTTCAGCAAGGCGGCCGCCAGCAACAGGCCGATGCGCCAGCTCAACCGTTCCCAAAGCACCTGCGAGGAGGCAAGCAGCGTTATATAGCCGACCCGATCACGTCCGACCGCATGGGTGTAGTAGACGTCGAAGCTGACCGAAATCGGTCCCCGCAGCCACCCGCCGGCCGCCCCGGTGTCGAGATCGCCGACGGTGACGAACTCTCGGGCCCGGTTGTGGTCCAGGACCCGCAGGCCGGCGATCTGCGGGATCGCCAGGAGACCGGTGGAGATCGATTTGACTTCCTCGAGGTCGATCGCCCACAGGGCGCCTGACAGCGCGTCTTCCATGGTCATGCGATAGATGTTCAGCTCGCGTTGCAGGTCGGCGCGGGCGGACAGGTAGGCCTCGATTACCAGGCTGCCCGTGATCGTCAGGGCGGCCGCGAGGTAGAGAAGAAAAGCGGTGCGGAAGATCTTTCGCGTCAGCGCGGATCGCGAGCCCGCCCCCCGCGCTGCTGTCTTTTGGTTGCTGGTTGTCGTCACTCCCGGTGCCTCACGAGCCCGTCGCGTAGACATCGATCCGAGCCTGGAACTCGGCTGAGACGTTGACCTGGGCAATGGTACCCCAGATCGCCTCCGCCAACGCTGGGTCACGGGCCACGAACGGATGCGAGAGCAGCAGATAATATGCTTTGGTCGCCAGTGGCGGTTCTAATTTTACCACGTCGGCGAACCGGCTTGGCTCGCGCCGGATGGCGGCGGCGGCCATATTCTCCAGCTCGGCATAGGCGGCGATCCGACCCTCGATCAACTTGGAGAGGTTCAATTCCTGGACCTTACCCTCTTCGATGCGAACACTCATGTTCAGCAGATCGCCAATGATCGAGTAACCGCCGGTAACGCCCACGGGCCGGTCCCCAAGGCCCGAGATCGTTTTGCCGTCCCAGCGAACCGGCGATCCTTTCAGCACGTGCAGCGCGTAGGATTGGAAAAAGATCGCGCGGCCTTCGTCCAGCCGTCCCTCGGCGGTCTTGGGGTAGACGCCGATCGCTTCGCGGTCCGCCTTGTAGCTGGCGTGGAACAGGCCGTCCACCTCGCCGGTCTCCACCAAATACAGACCGCGTTTCCACGGCATGCGCTTGAACTGAAAATTAATCCGCAGCCGCTCGCCCACGGTTCTGAGCAATTCGAGGGTCAGACCCGGCCGCTCCCAGTCGATCGCGGTGCCTGTTCCCAGGTGACGGGGTGGGTTGGCGCGCACTTCGTAGGCGAGGATCACGGTCGGCCGTCCCTCGAACCGGGCCGGCGGGGTGGACCACGCCGGAAACGGTCCGAGAGCCATCGCGGCAAACAACCCGAGACAGGACAGAACGATACGGTGTAAGCGGGCGCCGAGCATCTATCCCCCACTCCCGAGGCATTTGTTGCTGCTCATCATATCGCCGTGCGGGCCGCCGGGCGATCCCCGCGCCGCCGATTTGTCGACCGCGCGACACGGCGCTCGGCGCCGGGCGTCCGTTGCGTCACCCGTGCGCTTGTGAAAAGCTGTGTCAGCGTCGTTATGCAACTTCAGCTGCTCATATGACCGATGTCGACCGCTCCCTGCGCGAAACCTTGAGTTCAGGGGCAAGCCGGGTCTTTAACGTCGTTGAAATTAGCCAACGTCTTTTGCAGGAGGAGACGGCGGATCGCCTGTTCGCGACCCGCGCGCTCAACAACGCGGTTTTTATCAAACGCCCGAAAGACGCGGTTGCCCCGAGTGCCGCTGGAGCCGTGGCGAGGACCGCCGAAATCTACGAGGACGGCCAGCTCAAGACGATCGAGATCGGCGCGCCGGCCCGTGTCGAGAAAGGCGATATCGCCACTATCCTCTATCTGCCCTACGACACCGACGACATCGTCGGCGGCGGTAATACGATCGAGCTTGGCCGTCGCGGCAGCGCACAGGCGTTGCTTGAACTGACAGGCCTCGACATTCGTTCCGACGATACGGCAAGCGTGCGCGACGCGGCCTTGCTTGAACATCTCGATGACCTGCCCTCATTGGATCCATTTCTTCTGAAGGACAAATTCGAGATCGAGGGCTTGGATGCGCCGGAAGCCTTTTTCCTCATCTCCGACGCGGAATTCCAGGAGATCAAGAAGTTCATCGTGGATAAGTTTCAACCGATCACCAAGAAGGTGATCGATCCGACCTCCAAGAACGCCGCTCAGTCGGCCGAAACCTTCATCATGAAGCTGTGGGAGGGGAAGGACCTGATCTATCTGGAGCCGATGACCCGGGTCTTCCGGATCGACCCCGACGAGGCGCGCGACGTCTATTATTCCTGGAAGGGAATTCTTTATTATGAATTTCAATATAAACGGGCGCAACGGACATTGTTGTCGTTCGTCGATTGGCTTCATACCAAGGCGATGCCCGAGCACTATCTGAAGCCGGCGATGCGCGCCGAACTGGAAGAGCTGATTCGGGCGATAACCAGTACCGTCGCCCGCCACCTTAAGAACAGCTCCGACATCCTGCGGATTTACAACCAGGCGTATGAGAGTTTGTTCATCCATGGCGGCGATTCTCGGCCGTTCATCGATTTTCTCAATGAATCTCAAGCCCTATTCTGGGACATCGCGGCCTCGATCTCGGCGATGAACCACGGCGTGTCGGTGTGGCGGCAACGGACCAAGAACGCGAAGGACGGCAAGCTGTCGGTCGAGGAGTTGCGGACATTGTTGGAGCTGTTGGACCGGGTGGTGGTGTAACTCCGGCAACCCCGACCACCTGCGCTATGTCATGTGACGGCACGCCTGGGCGCGCTATAGCGCGCCGCAGCATTGCTTTTCTGGAGGGTCGCGATGTCGATCCGCAACCTCGATCATATGTTCAATCCCGCGTCCGTCGCGGTCATCGGTGCGAGCAACCGCGAGCGTTCGGTTGGGCGAGTGGTCTCGCGCAACCTGCTCAGCGGCGGGTTCGATGGCCCGGTTCTGCCGGTCAACCCTCATGCCCGCGCCATCGGCGCCACCCTCGCCTATCCGACGGTCGAGGATCTGCCGTTCGCCCCGGATCTGGCGGTGATCTGCACCCCGCCCGCCACGGTGCCGGGGGTGATCGAGGCATTGGGCCGGCGCGGCACGCGGGCGGCGGTCGTGATCACCGCCGGTTTTGGCGAAAGTACCGGTGAGGATGGGCGCCATCTGACTCAGGCGATGCTGGATGCCGCCCGTCCCCATTTGCTGCGCATCATCGGCCCAAACTGCGTTGGCATTTTGGTTCCGGGACTGGGACTGAACGCCAGCTTCGCGCACCTCAATCCGCCCGCCGGCGATCTTGCCTTCGTGACGCAATCCGGAGCGGTTGCCACCTCGGTGATCGATTGGGCGACCCATCGGGGCATCGGGTTCAGCCATGTCGTGTCGTTGGGCAACATGGCTGATGTCGATTTTGGCGACACGCTGGACTATCTGTTGGCGGACCCGCGTACGCGGGCGATCCTGCTGTACATCGAAGCCGTTACCCACGCCCCCAAATTCATGTCGGCCGCACGGGCGGCGGCGCGCGCCAAGCCGGTGATTGTCGTGAAATCCGGACGGAGTGCGGCGGCGGCGCGGGCGGCGGCGTCGCACACCGGTGCGCTCGCCGGATCCGATCAGGTGTACGACGCGGCTTTTCGCCGGGCCGGGATGTTGCGTGTGTTCTCGATGACCGAACTGTTCGACGCGGTCGAGACCTTGGCCTACGGCTCTCGCATCGCCGGCGATCGGTTGTCGATTGTCACCAATGGCGGCGGTATCGGCGTGTTGGCCACCGAGGCGTTGACCGATGCCGGTGGCCGATTGGCCGAGCTTGCGACCGATACGATCAAGCGGTTGGACGCGGCGCTGCCACCGACATGGTCCAAGGGCAATCCCGTCGATATCATCGGCGATGCGTCCGGGCAGCGGTATCAGGACGCGGTATCGGCTGTGTTGGAAGACCCGAACACCGATGCGGTTCTGGTCCTGAACTGTCCGACCGCGATCGCCGATAGCGAAGAGGCGGCCCGGGCCATTCTGCCGTTGGCGGCACGACCTCCCGGCGGCCAACGGCGACCGCCGGTGCTGACGAGTTGGCTGGGTGATGGATCGGCCGCCGCCGCGCGGCAATTGTTCGCGACGGCGCGGATTCCGAGCTTCGCGACACCCGAGCAGGCGGTGCGTGGGTTCATGCATTTGGTACGCTACCGGCGGCACCAGACGCTGCTGACCGAAACGCCGCGTCCGCTGCACGATGGGACCGAGGATCATGGCTCCCCCGGTGCCGAGGCGGCGGCGATCGAGCGGGCGCGGGCGGTCATCACAGCCGCCCTGGACGACGGCCGCGAACAATTGACCGAACCCGAGGCCAAGCAGGTGCTGGACGCCTATGGGGTGCCGGTGGTGCGAACGGTGAGCGTCGCCACACCCCGCGAGGCGGCGGAGGCCGCCGAATCCCTGGGTGGACGCGTGGCGCTGAAGATACTCAGCCGCGCTATCAGCCATAAATCCGACGTCGGTGGCATCCGGCTCAACCTCTCCGGCCGCGACCAAGTCCGCGGCGCCGCCGAGGCGATGCTGGAGACGGTCGCGGCGCTGAGCGGTGGCGCCCGGATCGACGGCTTCACGGTTCAGGAAATGGCCGAGATGCCGAACGCCCATGAGCTGATCCTGGGGTTGCACCAAGACCCGGTATTCGGTCCAACGGTACTGTTCGGTAAAGGCGGCGTAGAGGTCGAGGTGGTCCGCGACAGCGCGATCGCCCTGCCGCCGCTGAACTCCGTTCTGGCCCTCGATCTGATGGCTCAGACCCGGGTGCATGACCTGCTGAAGGGCTATCGGAACCGCCCGGCGGCCGATCTCGACGCGATCGCCGGCGCGCTGGTGCGGCTGGGACAGCTTGCTCTCGATCTGCCGGAGGTGGCGGAACTGGACGTCAATCCGTTGCTGGCGAGCGAACAGGGCGTGCTGGCGCTCGACGCGCGCATCCGTGTGCAACGGGTTGAAGCGGCGGTTCCGCCGTCGATCCACCCCTATCCCGCCCATTTGGCCCGCGACGCGACCATGGAAGACGGCACCACCATCCGCCTTCGCCCGATCCGCCCGGAGGACGAGCCGGCGTTGGCCGACATGTTGGCGCGGTCGTCGCAGGAGGATTTGCGCCTGCGGTTCTTCGCGCCGATCCGCCATGTCAGCCATCAGTCCGCCGCCCGCCTTACTCAGATCGATTACAGCCGCGAGATGGCGTTCGTGGCGTTGGACAATATGGATCTGCTCGGCGTGTCCCGTCTGGCCGCCGATCCGGAGGGCGAGGCGGCGGAATTCGCGGTCATGGTCCGGACCGACCGACAACGGGTCGGCATCGGCGAATGCCTGATGGACACGCTGATCGGTTATGCGCGCGACCGTGGGCTTCAACGCTTGCACGGCACGGTGATGCGGGAGAACCGGCGCATGCTGGCCTTGTGCGACAAGCTCGGGTTCAAGCGGACGACCGCCGATGATCCTGGTCTAGCCGAGGTGTCGCTGATGTTGAACGACCAGCGTGCCTGACGGAATACCGCGTTAACCGTGTCGCTTAAGCAAGACTGTTGACGAGGTGTTTACATTTGTCTGGCAGGATGTGGGCACTGAAAAGGAGGGTTCCATGCCCCTAGATTTCGCCGGACCGATGCCCATCATCGCGCCAAGCCTCGCGGAGATCGCCGACACCACACCGATCGGCGTGGTGCGCGAGCCGACGTTTCGCCTCGTTGCCGATTTGATCCGCGTGACCATCGCCGGCCTGGCCCCGGCTAGCATGGTTGAGCAGGCCATCTAATCGGTGGCCCCGGTTGTGCTTAGTGCTCGCGCAGCAAGCGGCCGACACCCTCGATCGGATCGTTGATTCCGGCGCGCCACAGCTGATAAACACCGCCTCGGCATCCAGATGACGGTGCGCCGCGGCGGCGGCGTGGTCCGTGATGAAGTCGGGGGCGACCCGCACCATGTCGCTATCCTTCTCCAAGCCCAAACCATACAACCCCAGAACCTCGATGCCGCGCGCCCGCGGATAAGCGGCCTCGGCCTGGTTGATGCCGTCCACATAAGAGTGTCCACACCATGATCCGCCGCGCGTCCATGGCGTCGAGCGGGCGGATGCGGCTGTCACGTCTCGCATCGCGGAGGGGATTCATGCGAGACTTGCGGAATGAGCAAGGCGTTCACCAAGGAAGACGATAGCGGCCTCGACGTCGAGGTCGACGCCGACATCGAGGGCGTGCGCGATGACGCCGAGGAGGCGTTGGACGCCAGCCTCGGCCGGAACCTGATGACGCCCGAAGGGCTGGCGGCGTTGCGCGCCGAGCTCAAGGCGCTGCGCACGGTGGAACGGCCGAAGGTGGTCGAGGTGGTGTCCTGGGCCGCCGGCAACGGCGACCGCTCGGAGAACGGCGACTACATTTACGGCAAGAAGCGGTTGCGTGAGATCGACCGGCGCATCCGGTATCTGACCAAACGGATCGACAGCGCCGAGCCGGTCGACCCGGCCCGCCAGACGCATTTGGATCAGGTGTTCTTCGGCGCCACCGTCACCTATGCCGAGGTCGCCGACGACGGCGCCGAAACCGAGCACACCATCCGTCTGGTCGGCGTCGACGAGACCGACGCCGAGCGCGGCTATGTCAGTTGGATCGCGCCGATCGCCAAGGCGTTGATGAAGGCCGAGGTCGGCGATGCGGTGACGGTTCAAACACCCCAAGGCCCCAAGGCGATCGAGGTGGTGGCGATCCGTTATGGCGATGGCGGATAACGCACTACACGTCCAGATTCGCCACCTTCAGCGCGTTCTGCTGGATGAACTCGCGGCGCGGTTCGACCACGTCGCCCATCAGGGTGGAGAACACCTCCTGGGCCTCGTCAGCATGGGCGACCTTGACCTGCAACAAAGTGCGGCGATCGGGGTCGAGGGTGGTTGCCCAGAGCTGCTCCGGGTTCATCTCGCCCAAGCCCTTGTAGCGGTTGATCGCCAGGCCCTTGCGGCCGATCTCGAAGATCGCCTCGATCAGACCGACCGGGCCGCGTACCACGCGGGGACCGTCCTTGTGTTCCAAGGAGGCCGGCTTGGCGAACAGCTCCTGCAATTCGGCCGCCCGATCGTCGAGCGCCCGCGCCTCGCCGGTGCGTAAAAACGCGCCATCGAGGCGGTAGCTCTCGGTGACGCCGCGCAGGGTGCGTTCGAAGATCAATGCCGGGCCGGTCTCGGTCTGCTCTTCGAACCGGCCGGACCAGCCGCGCTCGTACTCTTCGAACAGGCTGTCGAGCCGGGTCGCGAGATAGGCGGCGGTGGCCGCGGCGGTCTCCGGGTGGGCGAGCAAATCGGTGGACAGGGCACCGGTGACGGCCGCCTGTTCGACCACGTCCTGGTTGCCGAGGCGCCGCACCAGCGGCTCGATCAGCATGCGCGCCTGCCGCGCCCGCTCACCTTGCGCCGCCAGATCGGCACCGGCGATCTGGGCGCCGCCGCCGAGGTTCAGCACCCCGCCCTTCGTTCCTTCGTCGATCAGAAAGCGTTCCAGTGCCCGGTCGTCCTTGAGATAGGTCTCCTCGTTGCCGCGCTTGACCCGGTAGAGCGGCGGCTGCGCGATGTAGAGATAACCGCGCTCCAGCAGCTCCGGCATCTGGCGGAAGAAGAACGTGAGCAGCAGCGTGCGGATATGCGAGCCGTCGACATCGGCGTCGGTCATGATGATGATGCGGTGATACCGGGCCTTGTCGATCGAGAACTCTTCCGGCCCGATGCTGGTGCCGAGGGCCGCAATCAGCGTGCCGATCTCCTGGCTGGCCAGCATCTTGTCGAACCGGGCCCGCTCGACGTTCAGGATTTTGCCCCGCAACGGCAGGATGGCCTGGTTCTTACGGTCGCGTCCCTGCTTGGCGGAACCGCCGGCGCTGTCGCCCTCGACCAGGAACAACTCGGCCTTGGCCGGGTCCCGTT